>JAJDAV010000001.1 GCA_029261695.1 Nitrospinaceae bacterium
AGCCCCGCTCGCGTCGATCCCGCGCGCCCCGCGGCGAGGCGCGCGACGGCGCGTCGGGCGCGCCGAGCGGCACGGAGACGCAAGCGCAAACCAGCGACGCCGACCCAGGTGCGGCCGGGCAACACGCCCCGCACGCAGCCCCAAAAGAAGCCGGACGCCCCCCGCGAGTCGATCAAACGCATCGAGACGCAGAACCCGTTTTCGGAGGAATGAGATCTTGCTCAAGTCGCTCCCGTTGATCGCCGCGCTCGCGCTATTGGGCGTCTCTGCATCGGCCCACGCCGAACATTCAAAGGCTGATCGTTCGCAATCCAGATTGCATTTCGAGGCCGCCGAGAAGCAGTTCAAAGCCGGCAAGTTCGCCGCGGCGCTGGTCGATTATGAGCGCGCCTACGACGTGTTTCCGCACCCGGGCTTCCTGTTCAACATCGCTCAATGCCACCGCAACCTGGGTGACTACGAACGGGCGATCTTCTTTTTGCAGAGCTACCTGCGCGACTCGCCGAAGGCGCAGGACAGGGCGCGCATCACCACGCTGATCGAGAAGCTCGAACGCAAGGCTGCGGCCCGACCACCGGACGTCGAGCCTGAGCCCGCCGCACCCGCGTTGGTCGCCGCACCCGCCCCTGAATCGAACGAGGACAGCATCTTCGGCACGTGGTGGTTCTGGACGATCGTCGGCGTCGCGGTCGTGGCCGGCACCGGTGGTGTTGTCGCGGCGTCTTCGACGTCAGCGACGCCGCCGCAAGGCTCGATCGCCCTGTTCGACCTTCGCTAGGAGGGTGTTGCCCGTTGGCGGCGGACAGGAGGGTGGCGCACCACGTCGGCTGCTGTGAAGAACACTCGTGCTCCTGGAGCCTGCGACGCCCAGAGCAGCTGAGTTGAGCAATCAGTTCGTGTCCGGTTGTTCTCCGTCGCCTCAGACCGTTTGGGCTTCGCGCGCCCGGAAGATCTTGAGGAGATTGTGGCCGGCGCAAATCAGGGACCATTCCCCCCGCACCTTGTCCGTTCCGCGCAGGAGGAAGCGACGAAACCCGCGAGCCTCCTTTTGCTGGCCGAATACGGGTTCGACGACCGCCTTGCGGCGACGGTAGATCGCTCGGCCTTCGTCGGTTTGCAGTTTTGCCCGCATCGCGTCTTTCGAAGTGCGGGGTGAAGCCGGCGACGACACCCCCGATGCTGCGGCCGGCGAGTGCTTGTCTCGACTGACGGCGATGTAAGCATCGAGCCCCTTGGCTTCGCAGTACTGCGCGTTGCTCTCGGACCAATAGCCCGCGTCCGCCGTGAACTTCTTCGGTAGACCGCCACAATTTCTTTCGATCTGCTCCACCAATGGTTCGAGGTACTCGACGTCGGGGGGCTGATTGCTCACGTCGCACGCCACGATGATTTGATGCCCGTCGTCGACTGCCGCTTGGCAGTTGTAGCCCTGCACGTACCCGCCGCCACTCTTCATGATTCGGCTGTCTGGATCCGTGAAATTACGCTGGGCCTTGGGCCTCGGGTCACCGTTCTTGTCCGCGGGGACGCGATGCTCTGGCAATAATGCAGCAGAGTTCGGTGATGCCTGAACATCGATCCGCTTCAGCTTATCAAGGTCGCGGTGCGCCGCATCCTCAGAACGCTCCGCAGCCCGAACCGCGGCCTGACCGGCACGACTGTTGTCGGCGTTCATCTGAACGGCCGCCGTCTGTTCGCGCGCCTGGATACACCGCTTCTCCGCCTTATCGATGGCCTTATCCGTCGCTGCCTTGGCCTGTCCGTCGATTTTCTTCGCGCGCCGGTCTGCGCGTTGCTTCTCTTCTTTCGGCGCTTGTTCCGCGGCTTCTTTCGCGCGCTCGGAACGCTCAGCCAACTCCGCCGCACGGGTCTCGGCTGCCTTGGCCTCCAACGCTGCCTTGGCTTGCTTGATCTTCGCCAACCGCGTCTGCCGCCTCTGCAGTTCCGTTGGAAGTTCATCGCCGACGTTGTCTGTACCGAAGCGCGCATCCTCGGCCGTATCCTGCTGCTCGACCGCTTTGAAGAGCTTGTCGATCTCCGCCTTGAGCTGCGCGTCGGACTTCAACATCCGCTCGTAGCTCATCGCCTTGTGTTTGCTCGCGTTCGCCTGAACCTTCGTACCGTCCAGAGCCACATGCCCGAACTTGACCAACCCGGCTTGCTGGCACAGCCGCAGGACCTGCAGATAAATCCGAGCCAGAGCTTCCAGATGGACACGCCGGAACTCGCTGATCACCGTGTGGTCCGGGTGTTGACCACCGGTCAGAACCCGGAACGCGACATCCTCATGGGTCGCCTTTTCAATCTTGCGCGAAGAAGGGAGGCCGACGCAGTACGCATACAGCAGCAGCGCGACCATCATCCGAGGGTTGAACGGCGCGTTACCGCGCGCGTCCTTGGCTTGGATCGCATCCTCAATTTCGCTGATGTCCATCTCGCCGATGACGTCGAGGACGAAGTAGACGAAGTGCTTGGCCGGCAACCAATCAAGCGGCGATGGCGGCAACAGAAAACTCTGCTGCGGCGACCAGGGACGAGAACTCTTCCGCACGCGCTGATTTGATCACAGCCGGCGCAGAGGGGCGATCTGCTTCAGACCAGCGGCGCGACTGCACGCGCGGACCGTTGGCGTCGCTCTGCGCAGCGAGAACTTCACCGCCAAGCGCGCCAACGCAATGATTGTCGGACGCGACGACGTGGACATCGATCGGCCGCGAGCACAAACATCGGTGCTCATGAAGGGAGACAACATCGCCGCACGGCTCATCGACTTTGGCGCTTCTGTCGTCCAACTCGTCAGTGCGTTGCCGCAGGACCGAACAGGAAGGCACATCGCGGATCAGCTCCTGAGATCTGCCACATCCGGGGGCGCGAACTACGAGGAGGCAAGAAGCGCTCAGAGCCGTCGCGACTTCGTCCACAAGGTCAGCCTGGCCGCCAAGGAGATGCGAGAGTCGCTGTACTGGTTGGGCCTCGTGGACCGGGCCGCCCTGGTCGAGAACCACGATATCCCCCCCTTGCTGCGCGATGGCACCGAGCTCGTCGCGATTCTGATGAGCTCCGCCAAGACCGCCAAGGCAGCGGATTGAGCACCCGCTCCGCCGTCCTGGCTACGCCTGGCACACGGGCCATCCTGGCCCTGCACCCGATTCTCCGTCCTCTGTTCGTATTCTCGGCCCCGATTCTCTGCGCCCCGTTCCGGGTCCCCTGTTCCCTGCGCCCTGTTTAACCGCGAACAGGGCGCTGGGAATCAGGGACTGGGGACTGGGACTCAGAGCGGGGAATACGAACAGAGGACAGCGAATCTGTCAGCCACGACGGACCTCGCTGCCGGCTTCGCGGCCAGCAATCCCCAACACCCTCCTAGC
>JAJDAV010000002.1 GCA_029261695.1 Nitrospinaceae bacterium
TTTTTGTGCAGGGGGTGTGACCCTACACGAAGCAATGTGCGTTGGAACCCCGGCCTTTGTAATCAATCAGGTTGAGCATCAGGAAGATAAAGCCAAAGCCGCAGAGAACTCAGGCGCAGCGATAAACCTGGGCCGCGCAAATTCCTGGGATTCCCATCGAATGATTGAAATTTTTGGTATTGAAAGAAAAAGTTTGCAGACTATGAGTGAAGCAGGAAAAAAATGTATTGATGGAAAAGGATTGAAAAGAGTGGTCGATTCTATTCTTTAATTTTCCTCTTCCTCATCCACCCAAAAATTATTCAGCTGACTCATGGCAGGTATCACTAATGGGTCAGTTCCCTCCGTAGTTACTAACTTATACTGTTCCGAATACACATCAACGATAACGGGACCCGGGCCAGGCTGAATCGGCGAAACCCCAGCAGAAACCGTTGAACCACTGTTACCCGTTACAATTAGATTACTTTTCCCCACTGAACTAACTAAATCTTCCACAATATTAATAGTTTGATCAACCGAGGCCTCACCGACTGTTTCATTGGTACCCGATAAAGTGTTTGTAAGCGTTGTATCTACCACCACCAAAGAATCCGTTACACCAGAAGTGTCGAGACTCAGTGAAGTGATTTCAATTGCATTTGCAGTGGTTCCAAAAGATCCTCCAGCGCTCACTACCACTGTACCTGTTGTAGCAGTGATATCTTCATTCGTATCGCCACCATCCAAAATACTTCCGCTCTTGGAATTTAAAGTAACAGCCGTTGATCCCGTATTAGTTGTAAGCAATTGCCCCAAGGTTATATCTTCATCAGCAATTCCAGTAATCGTTCCCGATCCTGCATTGAAGACCGTGGCATCGTTCATGGTCAATGCGCCGCCTGATCCCGCGTCGGAAGTTGCGTCATCATCGGCCGTAACTGAGATGTTGCCATTGGTGCTAGCCAACTGTCCCGTTGCATTAAAGATAACATCGTCATCAGCAGAAAGGGTAATTGCACCAGCATTGGTCGTCAATGTCGATTGAACATTTAGAGCATTGCCACCATCAACGGTGATACTCAATGCAGCTGTACTGGTGTTCATGGTAATCGCATTAGCAATTGTTGTCGCGGCATCTGTTTGAACTATCAAGTCACCACCAATGGCTCCAGAAGCGTGGGCTGCAAGGTCAATTGCTGTCGTCCCATTATCGAAACTCACATCTCCGCCAGTACTAGTGGTATCAAAAGTTACCGGTCCAGTAATAGCGTTTTGTGAGTTAAGAGTGATCGGTTTGTCTGAAAGGTCCGTGGTGAAAGATGCTGCCCCTCCAACCATAATAATCCCACTATCGGTAATTGCGTCTCCAGATTGAACAGCCAGAGTGCCTACAACTGATACCGTTCCCAGATCAATAGCAGTCGTACCATTATCAAATGTCACATCACCTGATCCGGTGGTTGTAAAATTGACTGCGCCTGTAATTCCATTGCCTGTGGCGTTATTGATATCAATGTTTGCACCACTTGCCGTAAAAGAAGCTGTTCCGTCTACATCTATTACACCTGAATCAGAAATAGCACCACCGGATGTGACTGAAAGGTTACCGGTAAGAGTCAAAGCGGCCAAATCAGTAGCATCACTATCGTTGATGGTTACATTAGCTAAGGTTCCTGCTGAAGCTGCAAATGCTAGCGTCGAAAATGTATTGGTATTATCAAGTGTAATACTCTGGGCATTGGCAGTTGTAAACGTCGATACGCCAGAAGCCACAAGGTTGCCACTATCAGTAATAGCTCCTGCTGCCGTGACATTCAGCGTGGTCACGCTAGAAGTACCTAGATCGATTGCGTCTACATCAACCAAAGTGGCTGTGGTAGCCGAAGTGACCGCCACTGTGCCAAAATTATTAGCAGCTTCATCTAAAATAGCAGTGTTTGCACCTGCAACCAGTGTTGTCGTTCCCGAAGCTATAATTGTTCCACTATCTGAAATGTTTCCGCCCGCTGTTACATTCAATGTGGTTACATTTGAAGCACCAATATCAATCGCACCCACATCTACAAGAGTGGCTGTGGAAGCCGAAGTGACCGCCACTGTGCCAAAATTATTAGCCGCATCATCTAAAATAGCAGTATTAGTACCGGCAACAAGCGTTGTTGTTCCTGGCACCACCAGCGTGCCGCTATCTGAAATGTTTCCGCCCGCTGTTACAGTCAAGTTACCGGTCAATGTCAAGGCTGCTAAATCAACCGCATCACTATCCACGATCGTTACACTGGCAAGGGTTCCCGCTGAGGCTACAAATGCCAAGACAGAAAATGTGTTCGAATTATCAAGAGTAATACTCTGTGCATTGGCACTGGTGAACGTAGATGTCCCAGTAACCGCAAGATTCCCACTATCGGTAATTGCTCCACCGGCTGTGGCATTCAACGTAGTTACACTTGAGGTTCCAAGATCAATAGCATCTACATCAACAAGAGTAGCTGTGGTAGCCGAAGTAACCGCTACTGTTCCAAAATTATTAGCCGCATCATCTAAAATAACTGTATTAGTACCGGCAACAAGCGTTGTTGTTCCAGGCACCACCAACGTGCCACTGTCTGAAATGTTTCCGCCTGCTGTTACCGACAAGTCTCCCGTTAATGTCAAAGCCGCCAGGTCAATGGCATCACTGTCCACGATGGTGACATTGGCCAAGGTTCCTGCTGATGCCGCAAACGCTACCGTGGCAAAGGTATTCGAATTATTAAGCGTTATACTCTGAGCATTGGCACTGGTAAACGTCGATGTCCCCGTAACCGCAAGGTTTCCACTATCCGATATCGCCCCTCCTGCCGTGACATTCAACGTGGTCACACTAGAAGTACCAAGATCGATTGCGTCTACATCAACAAGAGTAGCTGTGGTAGCCGAAGTGACCGCTACTGTTCCAAAGTTATTAGCCGCATCATCCAAAATAGCCGTGTTCGTACCCGCTATAAGCGTCGTCGTGCCAGGAACAATAAGTGTGCCACTGTCTGAAATGTTTCCACCTGCTGTTACCGACAAATTTCCCGTTAATGTCAGCGCCCCTAAATCCAGCAAAGTCGAATCAACAATCGTAACATTCGCGATCGTTCCGGCGGATGCCACAAAGGAAACAGGGTTCGAAAATGTATTGGAGTTATTTAGAGTTATGTCCTGACCATTAGCAACTGTGAACGTTGCTGAATTCGTTATTGCCAAATCACCACTATCCGTAATCGA
>JAJDAV010000003.1 GCA_029261695.1 Nitrospinaceae bacterium
TTTTATCACGAGACAAATGACAGGCTAATTTGCCTCTCTTGGTGAAGAGTGGTGGGACGGGACGGAATCGAACCGCCGACACGAGGATTTTCAGTCCTCTGCTCTACCGACTGAGCTACCGTCCCAGCACTAAATTCACTGATAAAAGAGCGAAATCTATCATAGTCCCCAACCGCTGTCAATTTCGATTGAGGCCATAAATTATTATTTTTTCAGAACTTTTTTGTTATAATGGTCTGGATTTACTCTTTTTAACCTTGCCTCAAGCTTGTCAGGAATGGATTCCACCCTATGCTGGTTCTTACCCGAAAAATCGGCGAAAGCATCAAAATTAATGAAGATGTCAAAATAACCGTTATAGATGTAAAGGGCAAGAACATTCGCCTGGGAATAGAAGCACCCCGTACAACTAAAATATACAGGGAAGAGGTTTTCCTTCGAATTAAAGAGGAAAATAAATCGGCAGCCTCTTCTCAACAATTTGATCTTGGAAAAGTCTCTCAATTGATGAAGGACAAGTTAAAAAAATGAAGGTTGAAACCAGCCGCTTCGGCACTCTCGAAATTTCAGAAAACGAAATCATCAAATTCCCGGAAGGTTTGTACGGATTTGAAAAGGAAACAGATTTTACCTTGCTTCCTTTCAATCCAAATGTGGAAAGCCCAATGGAATGGATGCAATCGCTGAAAACATCGCATCTGGCATTTGTCGTCACCGATCCTTATTTATACTTACCCGACTACAAACTAAAGCTTTCACCTGAAGATAAAAAAATTGTTCAGTTGGAAGAGGATGGCCCTTTTTTGACTCGGGCTATTGTGACCATACCGGAAAACTACTCCGAGATGACAGCGAACCTTATCGCCCCTCTGGTGATCAATAAAGATAAAGGGGTTGCCAAACAATTCGTGCTCACCAATATGGACTACGACACTCGCCATTATCTCTTGCCAGAGGAAATGCGTAACGCTCCCGCATCTGTCCACTAGCTGGACAGTCATCAGGCCTATCCACTTCTAGTAAATCCAACTTATAGATACAATTGTGTTACTTGAGAATTTTTCTCAAGGCATATCCCTGAAATTGTTAAGGAAGCTTGAAAACTGTTTCTCATTGCTCTGTGCGTCAATATAGAGGTAGGTGGTTCTGGCGTTGGAATTGAGAGCGAAATTGACTCGAGCTAGCTGCGTTCCATCAATAAACATTAGGGTGTCCCAAGGCAAAGCGACTTGGTAATCGCGGTTGCTCTTAACAAACTTGATGAAGGTTTTAAAGGCTTTGGCGCAAAGTGCGGCAGTCAACCCTTGAAGGTCGCAAACGGCTCGAAGCTTGGAGGGATTATTTTTGGTTCGGCCTTCAAGCTTCACTGCCAAGGTTGTGTCTTCTGCAGCTTTGGTTTTGTTAGCTTTTCTAGAAAAATGCTCAACGACTTTTTTCGCCGGAAGATCAAAACGCATTTGGGAATGAAAATCATCTTCTATGATAGTGTTGTGGCGATTAAGAATAATTTTCCCCCAATAACGCATACGAAAATCAGTGGATTTACTGGCTTCGATTAAAGTTTTAGCCCCTTGCTCGCATTCTTTCAAGCTGATTTCTGAAGCGCAGATAAAGTTTTCAAGCTGAAGTTTGTCCTTGAAAATTTTTCCGTATTTCTCCTGAATCGCCTCGTACATCTTTCTTTGTGGTTTCCAGGTCTCATAAGGGTCTTTCATTATCCGATTTTTCATTTCGACAGGTGATTGATCGAATCCCAAAATTAGTTTGTAGGGGGTGTCTGACGAAGAGGGGGAATGGGTGATCATAATCTCATGCCAACTTTTTTTCTGATGCCTTTGCGGTAGATTTACGGCTGAAAGATTTTCATATCCCTTCAGGCAATTGGCATTGGATATTTCTTTCGAGCAATAAAATTCTTTTATATAACCTTTATTGCGGATTTCTTTTTTTAATGCGCGAATTTTATCGAGAAACTCAACCTGCTCTTGATGCTTGAGACGTTGATTTAAAAATTCTGCCATTTCAACGGGCGAGGCCTGCCAGTTCACCAGTGCTGTGTGAAAGCCTGCGGTTCGCAAAAAACGGTTGCTGATTCCTACTTCCTTATATTCTTTGTGATTTACCTGTGCAAAGGCTTTTTTGAGAGAGGTTGCTCCCTTTAAGCATTGCTCTATCAAAGGAATCTGGTCTTCGGTGAATCCGATTTCCTTTTTAAAAGGAAAGCACTCAAGAGTTTTAACTCCAAACTGTTTTTCTAGAATTTGTTTTTCTTTGACCAGTTGGTTGAAAGAATTCGCAAACAGAAAGGTGGGGAATATTAGCACCCCTGCAATGGAATAAAGAAAGGTTTTGATGTTTTTATGAGTTGGCATAAGACCATTATACCAGACCCTAACTTCTTGGGAAGCGAGACAAAATTAAATATTATTAATATAACTATAATAGATTTGTGCGGAATTTAGATATTTCACCCTTGTGCGTGGTGGTTGCTATTAAAAGTAATATGCGAGTTCTATTTGCATGATTTCGTCATCGCGTTGCTCGAACAGAAAGTCTTCCATGGGTTGATTGAGGAAGGTGCGAAGTTCTGCGGTCAACAACCAGTTGTCACCAAACCTTCGACTGGCTTCCAAAAATAGGAAGCGAGCGGAAGTGTCCAGGTCTTGCACCCATCCCAGTAATGCTTCGGTGCTGGCGGCATCGTTGACTGCGAGTCGTATTGCGGTTGCGATATCATTTTCAAATGCGGTGGTCGCTTCCTCTTCCCGCGTGTCAAACATCCATTCTCCGACTAGCCCAAGGTCCATGCCTGATTCTAGAACGCCTACGAAGGTGTATTCGAATCCACCCGCCCAGGCAAAATAATCATCGTTGCCCTGACCGGTGCGGTAAAGAGATTCGAGTTTCCAAAGCCAGTCACCAACTACATAAGAGGCGTCGATACTGGTCTGTTTGATTTGTTCATATTTCGGGATGAAAATGGCGTTGCCACTAGAGTCTGTTCCATCGAGCAGTGTGGGATCTCGATTGGTTCCTAAAAATTGCGAAAGCCCGAGATCAAGATCACCAAACGTATGTGAATAACGGAATGCCCAATCGCTATGCCATTCTTCAGCTGCGCTTTCGTATTGGACGCGGTCTTCGTCAACGATGGTGGCGCCACGCAGCCTGCCGCCAGTCCCTGCGAAAGTTCGTTCTCGGAAAAAAGGCATCCAGAATAAATCTACGGTTCCCCAGTCACGTGAGAGAGATAGGTTCGCCATAGGTTGCCCGAGCTTGTCTTCTGTGTCTGTATTTTCGACCAGGTCTGTCTGATTTATGATGTCTACTAAATGGAGGACTTCGGTTGTTCCCCAAAAAACTTTTCTCACTCCGACTCTTAATTCAAAGTCTTCTTCGAGCCAAAGAAAGGTCAATTCGCGAATGTCAAAATGGGTGCGCTCTTGGTCTCCGCTATCCACCCGAACAAAGGGAACAAAAGTGAAGCTACTGCCACTTTTAAATTCATGGTAATACTCGGGTTGGAAAGCAAATGAGGCTGACTGTTCATTCTGCCCTGGATACAAAGCTTCATTGGGGAATAGCCGAAGCTCACCTGCGGCATAACCTGAAAGTTCGTGCGCGAAAACTTTAGGCGAGGAATAAAGAAATACACCGAGGGCCAAAATAAATAAGAAGGCGCATCTTTTTAAATAAAGTTTGTGCATTTTTAGCGAGCGCGCTTGAGACTATTCTTGTTGAAGTCTTTATCTGAAAGACCGTTGTGAAATTTATAATTTGTCCAAGTAAGGAGTGTGCTTTTCCCTGTTTGATGATTTTCCATATGCATTTTCCCGGGATACCAAAATTTGTCGAGGTATTGTTTGAAATCAGACTGCGTCAATGTTTTTAGAGGGGAATTTTTTCGATCAAAAAATTCTATTCTTAATATTTTGTAGTCTTTTTGGTCTAGCCACACAACTTGCCGAGTGTAACCTGAGTTTTTATAAACCGGATAGCGTTCAAAAACAAAACTTAATTCGCCTTTGTATTCTTCATCACGAATCCACTTGTAGTTATATTTTTCTACTTCTTGACTGGTGACATCTTCGTAGGCGAATTCGCTTCCCATAAATGACCCTGATTTATTGGCTGAACTGATTCGTTTAACCCGTTTAAGGGCTGGTAAAAAGAGCCACTGGTCGTCGGTTCCAACTTTGTGGGTAAAGTTGAGTAGGGCGGTGCCTTTTACATCTCGAGGGCGATCAAAAATTGAAATGGATTTGTCTCCGTCGCCTTCAACCTCTAAAGTCTTATTTCGGATGTGTCGGCTGCTTTCCTCGCCTTGTTTGTTTTTTAATAGCATTACCATATTGGCGGTGAAATCTTTAAAGCCGTTATCCCGTTTATCGTCTTCTTTCGCAATGGCAAGTCCTTTTTCTTCAGGGGTCTCTGCAAATACGGGCGTGGCCAATAGCGATGTAATTATTAGAAAAGTATAAAAATGTTTCATGGTGATGTCTCCTAAATACCTAGCTTGTAATTTTAACTTGTTGTTGCGCTTGCTCTACAGGGTTTGACTTTCCCATCAGTAGAGTGGGTAAGAACAGGAAGTCCGCAACCAGCGCACATAATATGGCAATGGTGGTCATAAATCCTAGATGCACATTCATACGAAACCCTGAAAAAGTGAGAACAAAGAATCCACAAACCAGAATGATGGATGTCAAAAACAATGCAGTGCCAACGGTGTGGAATGAATACCGTACGGCTTCCTCCTCACTTTTCCCCAACTCGTAACGTGCTCTTCTATATTTACTGAGAAAATGTACGGTGTCATCCACAATAATCCCAAGGGCGACTGGAGCAACGACCGAAACAGCGAGGCCAATATGGCCTACCAGAACCGCCCATATTCCAAATGTCATAAATACGGGAACGAGATTGGGGATGGTGCTGATGAGCCCGAGTTTAAAGCTTTTTAAAACCCCTACCAAAATTGCCGAAATTAAGAGTAGCGCGAGAAAGGTTCCAACCATCATGCTGTCGATATTGCGCATGGCGATATGCGAAAACATGATGAGAGGACTGGCCCCGTGCGAAGCCATTTCTGGGGGAGCATTTTTCTTTAGCCATTCCTGAGCAGAGTTTTCCAAGTCCAAAGCGGTTTGTGTTGAGACGCTTTCGAGAATGGCGGTGAAGCGTGTTGAAGATTTGTCTATGTTTATCTGGTTGTTCAGATCTAGCCCGAATGGCAATGATAGCTCGTATAGTAATAGATACTGCGCTGAAAGGTCGCGTTCATCAGGTAAGCGATAATAAGCCTCATCGTCACCATGCATATTTTTATTCAATCGTTTCATGGTGTCGGTGAGTGTGCTGACATACATGACGCCGGGTTGCTGTCGATACCAGTCGGCAAACTCCGCTACTTTTTTAAGATATTCTGGGTTACTGATTCCGCCAGACTCACCCGCTTTTAAAGAGTATTCGATGGACTCGAATCCTGTCAGGTGTTCTTCCACATAATCATTGTCTACTCGAAACTGGTAGCGGGTATCAAAATACTCATTAAATTTTTCATCGATTTCAATTCGAGGAATTTGAACAGAAAGAGCGATGATTAAACTCATCATTCCCCAGAAGAGAGGTCGCCGTTTACTGATAACCCAGTCGCCCAGAGAATCGATCCATCCGTTTTGAGAGGTAGACCCTGTTTTTACGCGGAGCGGCAGAACGGAGATTATTGCAGGAAGAAAAAATACGGAATAAATATAGGCAGCCATTACCCCCATAGCTACGATATTTCCCAGATCGCGAAAGGGCGGGGAGTCACTAAAATTCAAGCTTAAAAAGCCAATAGTTGTCGTGACGCTTGTTATGAATACAGGTTGGTGATTTACGCGCAAAGATTCTTTGATGGCTTCGTATTTGGTTTTGCCATGGCGCATTTCATAAAATAAGGTGACCAGAATATGAATGCTGTCTGCAACAGCAAGTGTGAGAATGATCGTAGGGGCATTTGCTGAGATGGGAGTTAAAAGAATTCCGGACCAACCGGCAAGGCCCATTCCCGTCAAAATTGAAAATGCCATAATTAGAATTGTTGTGAAAGTTCCCCAGAAGGTGCGAAGAGTGAACGCCATAATGATAAGAACAATTCCATACATAATAGGCACAAGGGACTTCATGTCTCCTTCCCCCGCTTCATTAAAAGCGTTGTCCATGAAAACCACGCCGGTCAAATAAATTTTTATGGAAGGATATTTCTCCTCAAACTTGTCTCGCATATTGCGGACAAAAGCCGCAACCTCTGGAGTTTCAGTAATGGATTTGTGGGGGAGATTGATTGTAACGTTGACCCCGGTTATATCTGATTTTTTAGTGATCAGCCGATTTAGCAATAGCGGTTCAGCGAGAGCCACTGCCTGAACTTTTTTTAATTGCTCATCGGTGAAGGATGAGGCATTTTCAACGAGATCTTGGACTACCAGATCATCGGCATCGGCCCAGGTGTATTGAAAATTTGTAATGGAGTCGACGCGTAAAGAGTAAGGAATTTTCCATGAAGCTTGAGTGATCTCTTCAATAATCTCGAGGGTTTCGCGTGTGAAGACCTTTCCGTCCTTGGGTTCCACTGCGAACATCACGTTATCGTTTTTAGTGTAGGTGTTTTGTAAAGTTTCGAAGGCCACCAGTTGTGGATTGTCTTTGCTGAAAAATACCCGGTAGTCAGTGGAAAAATTTAGAAAGCGTGCTCCTGATGCTGCTGAAAAGACGAGTAATAAAGTAGCCAGAATGATCCACCAGCGATATTGGAGTACTCGTTCGCCAAAGCCATTGTTAGAATTGTTGGTCATAGTTAAATAGTAAATTATTTATATAATATTCATTTATAAAGTAAAATTTTTTACGCTTTTAAACCTTTTGTCAAAAGAGCGGTAACTTCTGCGGCTTCACTGCGAAGCTCTTCAAGTGAAAATGCATCCATATACCTTGGGGCAATAAATTTAATTAAGGCGGCTTGGATGCCCTTTGCAGTTTTCATTACATCTGGGATATTGTAGAGGCCCGCACGATTTCCTTCTGATAGGATTTCTGAAATCAGAGACCTTTCCTTTTCCATATACTTTTGTACGACGTCCCAGCGTTCGCGAGAAATAAAATCGACAAGTTCCATCAATGCAGATTGGTCGGAGAACTGTTCGTGCATGAATGCCAGGATTTCCAAGGCAAACTGCTGTAGTTTTATATCGGGTGATAATTTATTATTTCGTACGACTCCTCGTACCAATTCCAGTTTTTGTTGCATACAGCGTTGGGCGCAACCGGCGCCAATTTCTTTTTTATTTTCAAAATAGCGGTAAAGATTGCCCGCTGACATGTCGCAGTCTTTGGCAATTTCAGCCATGGTAGTTTTGCCAAATCCATAGTGACCGAACCTTGCAAACGCTTTATCGAGGATATTGTGTTTGGTGGCTTCTGTGGTTTCTTGGGCTAACTTCATTGTCTGAATAGTAAATAAATTATTAAATATTTACTTATATTTGCAAGAATGTTCTTTTTTGTCAAGTTGAACCTTGGCTGTTCTTGGTTAAACGGTGATTTGGTTTGCGCCGATGCTTTGGTAGGCTTCCAGGGAGCGTTGATGGCAGGTAAGGACGAGGATCTGGCGTTGTTGGCCAAACTGGTTGAGTACATCTATTAATCTTTTGTCTCGTTCATCATCAAAGTTGACGAATACGTCATCTAAAATAGCGGGCAAAGGTTCGGATCGGCTTTCATATTCTTCAATCAATCCAAACCGCATGGCGAGATAGAGTTGCTCTAGAGTCCCTCGGCTCATTTCCTGAACCCCCTTACGTTTATGGCGGTCATTTTCAATGAGAATATCATCGCTGTCTACAGGTTTAATGATGTGACCATAGGTGCCGCCTGTAATCTCGGAAAATAGATTTTCAGCAGCACGAATAACCCCCGGCTGGCGAGTTTTTTCATATCGACCTTTAGCTTCTTCTATCAAAACGAGTGCACTACGATAGGAGGCCCAAGTATTTGCGAGGGTCTTGAGTTCCTGCTTTTGGGACTCTAATTCATTCTGCCGAGCGACAAGGTCATTGTTAGATGAAAGCTTTTCTAATTCATTTCGGGTTTCACCAATGTCTTGCAACAATTGTTCGCTGGTATCCTGTAGTTCTGAGTGCTCTGTGAGCCGTTTCCCAAGATTTTGCTTTATCTCTTCCAGAGGGGTTGATTGGATTTCTTCAAGGAATTGTTCAAAATGTTGTCCTAGCCCAACATTGGAATGAATGATGCCGCGTTTTTGTTCAACATTTTTTTCAAGGGCTTTATATGTTTCAAAAGCCGATTGCTTGATATGAAAATTTTCAATATCGCTGGCACCCACAGAGTGAAGGAATTTTTCAATTTCCTCTGCATTGCTCTTTATTTGTTCTTCAAGCCGGGAAATTTTTTCATTCTGATCTTTGTGTTGATTTTCCAATAACAAGCCACGGTCTCGGTTAGCTTTGCTTTTACCAAAAGCGTTGCCGATAATTTCTATGTTTATTGGGATTTCATTTTTTAAAGAAACGGTGTCCACTAAAGGAGCGAGAGAGGAGATGGCATCTATTGCTTCTCTCATGGTTTCGTCCATTTGATCTATTCTTTCATCCAGCCTGCCGCGTTGAGCAATCAGAGTTTTAATCTGGCGCGCGGTTTTCCCAATATTTTTTGCTGTTATGGGAGCGATGCCAGGGTCCAGTTTGCGGTCCTTCAGCCATTGTCTCCAATCATTGAACTTCCCATCCAGCTCTTCTTTCTTTTTTTCATACTGGTGCACAAGATTTTTTTCTGCCATATCTTCTTTGGAAAAACTGTTTTTTTCTTCAAGAATTTTTTTGAAAAGAAAAATTCCACCCCCCACCATCAATATAGCTGCTGTCAAAAGGGGGATATTGGAAAGGTATCCACCCAGGATAATGCCGACAACGCCTGTGCCTGTAAAACCATAGTGGAAATGTTTTAACCATTCTGGAATATTCCAGCCTTTGGATTGTTCTTCAGCCTTGAGTCTGCGGTGGCTTTCCAGTCGATCCAAGTAGAGGTCTTGCTCTTTTCTCAAAGTTTCGAATTTCTCGAAATAGTGATCGATTTGGTCTTTTTCGGCTTCTGTCAAATCAAAGTTCAATAATGTTTCTTCATCCCAGGTTCGGTCAATGGAATTTATTTCTTCGGCTATTTGCATTTCCAGATCTTCCCTTTCAATCTGGATTTTCCCTAAATCCTGTATTGCAGAATGAATTGAATGAGTGGATTGTTCGAGCCGATGGACGCTTTCTTCATGTTTTAGAAGCTCATGGTTTATTTTTAATTCTTTTAGTGAGTTTTTCAAGGCGTCCAACGATTCCTGCTCTTCAATAAAGCGATGCTCGAGACTTTCTTTTTGATGTTGTAGAGACTTAAAGGTGCTCAAACCATTTTCAGGGAATTGCGATAGGTCTTCCATCGACTCTAGTTTGCTTTTGGATTCCATATACTGAATGGCATCTTCGTAGAGATGGATTTGGCTTTCTAGAATTCTTTTTTCGGATTCCATGATTTGCAAGGAAATTTGTACTGCCGTTTTGGTCTCCTGTATTTTTTTATACTGGCTCTGTAGATCATCGTAAAGAGTGAGGTTTTTTTGAATCGAAAGGATTGCCTGTTCATTTGTTTTGATTTTATCCAGCAGATCATTGAGCTGGCAGGAACCACGAGGACGGAAAATCTGAGTGCATAAATTTTCCAATTCTTTTTCTATATTTTTAAGTGATAAATTTCCGAGGCCTAATCCCGCTCCGTAAATTCGGTTTTTTACTTCGTCTCCACTTAAACTGTTGAAGTCGTGAAGTTCGTCAAGAGTGAAGGCATAGATATTTTTATAAATATCTTTGGAGGCATTGCCAAGGACATGATTGAGTATGTCTTGTCCGCGCAAAACTTCTTGCGGAGTAGATATTCTTACATCTCCGCCATGAGTTCCTGGCGTTCGAGAAATTACCAACCCCTCGCCATTTTGCAGTTCGATTTTCAGACTTCCGCCCATAGACCCGCCATTCACTGGGTGATAAAGATTAGTCTTATCTTTTCTAGTGGGGAAGCCAAAGAGAACCCTGCGAATGAATTCGAGCATTGTAGTTTTGCCGAATTCATTTTTCCCGTAAATTATGTTGAGGCCTGGTTTTAATCCGGTTATCCGTTTATTACAGAAGATACCAAAACCGTCGATATGTATTTCTCTAAGCTGCATATTTATTTTTGTTAGGTGTTGTCTTGATCTACCAGCTGATCGAGAGCCAGATTGCGGGACTTTTGAATTAGTGTATCCATTTCTTCTATTGAAATGTCTTCCAGATATTTTCTGCCGACCCAGGTTTCAAAAACGGGTTTGATTGAATCGCGAATTTTATTGTTTAGTACTTCTTTTTCTGTTTCGTCGCAAAGGTTCACCAGATCGGCAATGAAGTCTTTTCCATCTTTCAAACTTTCTATGTCATAAGTTCCCGAAGTTTGTGGGCTTAGCTCAACGGACAACCAGGGGGAATGGCCTTCAAAAAATGTTTGGATTTCTTCAGTCAAGGCATTCATGACTCCTGCGGATTGTAATTCTTTATGAACCGGTGTCCTACCTGTTAAAGTTAAGCGTGCGACAACACCTTCACGTGGAATGGATTCTTTAGCGAGTTCTTCGCATTGAGCTTGAATGTTTCTTAATACGTCATTAATATTTTCTGCGTCTTTAAGGTCCACGGTGGCAGAGCGGTAGCTAACCACATCAGTAGCTATAAACCTGATGTCAGGGGGGCAATCTTTGTTTAAGGTAACCAGACAGCAACCCTTTTGTCCTGTCTCATTTAAATGCCGTGCCTGTGTATTTCCTGAATAGACGATTGCGGGATTATTTTCCCTAAGTATTTTAAATTCGTGGATATGTCCCAACGCCCAATAATCAAAGTTTCTTGAAACCAGATCGTTTATGGAGCAGGGAGCGTAATTGTCGTGGCCAGGTTGTTGGCCGACATTGGTATGGAGGAGCCCAATAGAAAAACCTTCTTCTTCGTTCTTTTTAAATTTTAGTGTCAGGTTTTCCGTGACTTCTTTTTCGGGATAGCTGATGCCATAAATCCAGGCAATGTTTTTTCCATCCTTTATAACCGGGAAATGCTGAACTTTATTCCCAGGGAAAATGGTTACATGCTCGGGCCACTCCAAAGTGTGCGCCCAGCTATTCAATGGATCGTGGTTGCCATGTACTATAAAAGATTTAATATCTCTATCAGATAGTTCCTTAAGTATGCGGCGAAATTTCAATTGCGCTTGCAGGCTGCGATCGGCTCCGTCAAATACATCTCCCGCAATTAGAACGGCATCTACTTTTTCTTGCAAAGCTAACCGAGCAATATTCTGAAACGCTTTGAAGGTTGACTCGCGTAAGTCGCTGGCAAGAGACGGAGCTTGGGTGGTTAGACCTTTAAAGGGACTGTCTATATGTAGGTCGGAACAATGAATAAAGCGAAACTCTGCCATTGCTTAGTATCCGTTGGGCGATGTAAGTTATTGTTCTTAAACAGTATAGGGTGTTT
>JAJDAV010000004.1 GCA_029261695.1 Nitrospinaceae bacterium
CAAAGGTTGTTTTGCCTACTACCAATTTACCGTAGTGGGAAGCCATTAGAGCAGTGGGTTCGCAAACACCGGGAACACCAATATTTTCTTCTACAAACTCTGAAGGTGTGACGTTGATTTTTGAAGCATTGATTTCTTCTCTTGAGAAAATCAGCAAGGGGCAATGCCATTCTTCTGCCAATTTTAAAATGCAGGGTTCCTGTTCTTTTAAATCAATTGTGGATATAGCTCTAATTTGATCGGGAGAAATTTTTTCCTTTTCTAAAGCTTTAGTCACCAATTCTTTTAAAGACATATAATCTGCATTTTTTCTACAACCCACACCTAAAATATAGTTTTTCATGGACTCCGTCCCAGTTGTAATGACTGGAACACTCCCTGTTTTACTTGCTACTTTGTAGGCCAGCTCATTGGCTCCGCCCTCGTGACCGCCTAATAGGGAAATAGCATTTCTACCAAACTCGTCACACACGACAATCCCTGGTCCTGACTGTTTATCAGGCATTATGGTACTGACTGCACGAACAACGATTCCCGCGGCCATAATACAAACAAAACCCGTGTATCGGTCTATGTTCCCTTGAAGCCATTCTTTAAATCTACCCTCATACCCTTTTTCATCTTTTTCAGGATTAGCTGAAGCTGGCATCCATAGTTCCCATGAAGGACAAGACCTATGAAGTTGCCTGGCCAAAACCAAACCCTCGGATCGAATTACAACTATTGCAATGGAATCTTTTTTAGACACTTTTTTTTCTGAATAAATGAGAGAACTCTTTAGAATAGAGTTGCGAGTCCTTAAAATCCCCCGGTCTCAAAACCGCGCCAACAATGATTAAGGCGGAAAGAGTGATATCTTCTTTTTTCATTTTCTCCGCAATGGTCGTCAAAGTCCCATGGATAATTTTTTCCTCAGGCCAACTGGCCTTATAAACAACAGCTACAGGTGTGTCGGGACTATAATGTTTCAGCAATTTTTCTGTAATCACATCCATTTTCAAAATGGATAAGAAAATACATAAAGTACATTTATGCGATGCGAGTTTTTCCAGTTCTTCATCTTCCGGAACTTTGGTCCTCCCACTCACTCGGGTCAGGATGATGGTTTGAGATATATCTGGTAGTGTTAATTCGCGCTTAAGTGTTGCGGCACTTGCCGCCATTGATGAAACGCCAGGGATAATTTGATATTCAATTTCCAGATTATCCAAAGCCCTCATTTGCTCAGCAATAGCGCCATAAATTGACAGGTCTCCGCTTTGCAATCGAGCCACATCCTGCCCTGAATCCTTTGCCTCTTGATAAATGGAGATTTGTTCTTCCAAGTTCAACTTGGAAGTGTCGTACACTTTTACTGAATCAGGTAGATCACTTGTAAACTCTGAGTTGACCAGAGAACCTGCAAACATTACATAATTACAAGATCGAAGGCATCGGTCGCCTTTTAAAGTTATCAAATCTACATCACCTGGTCCTGCCCCAATAAAATAGACTTTCATAATCCATTTCTCCCAACGGGAGGCTTACCCCTAATTATCAAGACAGATAAATACCCAGGTTTTTCATCTACCTTCAAACCCATTAAATCATTCGTTAGAATTTCATTATCCAAACCAATTCTTTTTCCAAGAACGCAATTCGCCAAGATATCCATCTCGACCAAAAGTTTACGCACCCAATCGAAGCGATCCCCAATTTTCATCAACACAATATTATCATTATTTTCAATTTGAGCTTTTAGCTCTTCCGCTGTCTCTGGGCATGGAAGAATCAAAATCTTTTCTTTCCCAATTCCCAAAGGGAAGTCCATTGCCGCCGCTATGGCTTGAAAAGAGCTAATCCCCGGATAAGTGGTGATCACTATTTCTGGAATAAGTTCTTTTAATGCATGGACGGTGTAAGTATAGGTAGAGTAAACATAGGGGTCTCCAATGGTGATATAAACCAGATTTAGATTTTGCCTAAGATCTGAAATAATTTTCCCTGCGATATTCCGGTAAATGGAGTGAAGTAAGGTTTCATCGTTCGACATGGGATAATCGAGGAATTCAATTTTCTCCTTGGGGATATCAATATCTTTGACACAGGTTAATGCAACGGACTCTTTGGCACCTTTGGCTCGTGGGACTAGAACTTTATCTGCTTTCAGCAAAGCATTCAAACTTTTCACGGTTATTAGTCCAGATGGACCCGGCCCTACCCCCATTCCAATAAACTCACCTAATTTTTCCGTCATTTTAATCTAACCGTTTTTTCTTACAGGAGAAACTGCCTGGCCGACAAGGTTCCCCTTAAAGTCTGCCAAATAGACTTCCACATTAATTATACGATCCAAATAAATTGAAACAGCCTCTGATATTTTTTCTGCAACCGAAGTAAACAAAATATCGCAGACTTTGTGCGTCTTGCTTAACTGAATCAAATGCTCAACGGTTCTTGGAGTTTGAATTTCTCTAAAAATACTCTGATCAACAAGCGACTCTGCAAGTTCCAACAAGGTCGGTAAGGCCGAAGGGGATTCACCTGAGTGAGTGTTCCAATGTCCATCAATAACTTTTGCCAGTTTTCCAGGATGGCCAGCAAGCACGAGCGTCTTTAAGTTTTTAGGGTTGGCTATAAACTTTTGTTTCAAATCATTGATCGCGAATCCAATAAAATTTGAGATGATACAAATTCTTTTTAATGGAATATTTTTTTCTTCATGGAAGAAATTCTGTCCCCATCTTCCAGGACTGAACACAATGAAGTCTGAATTTGCAGCCAAGGCAACATCTATATAGGACTCTATTGAAGATTTCCAAGCACTAATAGACATAGGCTCAACAATGCCCGTTGTTCCAAGGATGGAAATCCCTCCTTCAATTCCTAGTCGCGGATTGAATGTCTTAGTGGAAATACTCTCGCCCCCTGGAACGCTGATTACAACATCCAGTCCTTCTTGTGGATCAAAATAGCGAGAATCGTTCATTAACTGTTTTAAATTATTTATGATCATTTTCCTCGGAACAGGATTGATAGCCGGCTCTCCTTTGGGAATTTGTAGCCCTTCTTCAGTAACCGTTCCCACCCCATCGCCCGCAACAAAGAAAATCTCGTTCAGGTCGTTTTTCCTTACTTCTACCTCAACATGACATCTATGAGTTACATCCGGATCATCACCTGCATCTTTTGTGACTTGTGCGATAGCCCCCATTTTTGTGTCGCGGCAAAAGTTTATATTCACACGCATTTTTTCCCCAGAGGGTAAGTCTATAGTTGTAGAACTTAATTTTTTCTTAAATAACAGAAAACTCAAAGCTGCTTTTGCGGCTGCAGTGGCACAACTTCCCGTAGTCATTCCACGAGCCAGACCATTTGCAGCAGGACGAGCTAAATTTATGAATGAGTCATTCATATGAGTTTCTCTATTCAGACGAATTCATTTGCCTAAGAGACCAAATCATCAAAGCATTGAAAATTGAAGCAGCAACGGTAGAGCCACCGCGTGTCCCTGAATTGGTGATATATGGAACTTTCGATTGGTTACTCAAAGCCGTTTTACTTTCCTCAGTCCCCACAAAACCAACGGGAATACCTATGATCAAATCGACTTTAAGTTCATTATTTGAGGTCAGCTTTACCGCTTCCAATAAGGCGGTAGGCGCATCACCAACAACTAGTATTAAGGGAGATTTTATTTTTTTCTGCGCCAGGAGCCTGAGGCCGGCTACGGCTCTTGTCGTTTGATCCGTTTTTGCCTTTTCAAAGGCTTCACTATCATGGATATAACAAGCAGACTCCAAACCCCACTGTTGTATCAAAGCTCTCTTCAATCCTGTTTGGACCATCGTTACATCTGTCCAGATGAGAGCATTATTCTGAATAGCATTAACACCCGCATCAATAGCGCTATCCGAGATGGTCAACCCTTTAATGAAGTTTATATCTCCTGTGGTATGGATGACACGTCGGAATATTTCCTGATGACTTTCAGGATAGGAAGATAAGTCAATCAGTCCATCAATGATTTCGTAGCTTTTTTTTTCTATGGGGTGTGGTTGATAGGGGGTCATAAAACCAGCTCAGATTATAAGAACCAGTTTATTTCTTGTGGTCGGAATGATGATGGTCATGATCATGATCCAGCCCATGATGTCCTTCGATCCCACGAACATGGTGATGGTGCCCAGCCTGTGGCTCCCCGACTTCATGTTCAAAGCCGACCACTTGTTCGCGGTATTTACACATTTGACAATTCATATCTTGCAGACCAAAAGGAACCTCACGTGCGCGTTCCATGAAAACATCAATTATCAATTCATCGTAATTTAAATAAGGAGCTTTAAGAAACTCAATATCGGGGTACTTTTCCTGGAACTCATCCACAACCGAGAAGATTCTTTTAACCAAAATCCCTGTGAATAAGAAATAAGGGAAAACGATTATTCTTTTGAATCCCAACTTCATTGACCTTTCCAATGCATCCGTAAGCAAAGGTTGGGTCACACCAATAAAACTGGTTTCAGCCCAGCCAAAGCCCATCCCTTCCCAAAGCATTCGTGATACTTTTGCCACATTAGAATTGGCATCAGGGTCACTACTACCTCGACCTACCGTCATCAGTAGAGTATCCGTTCTAGCAGTTTTAAGTTTTGAGCTACTCTCAGCTGATTCGATACGATCCGAACAAACTTTTAAAACTTTAGGATGAATATCGAGAGGCCGACCGTATTTGATATTTAAAGAGGGGTGTTTGCGCGACATCGCAATGACTTCGCTAGGCATATCATTTTTAGCATGGCCAGCGGCCATTAAAACGCCGGGTATGACCACAATATTGTTGATGCCATCTTGAACACACTTGGTTATAGCCTCATCAATGGTTGGCTTGGCAAATTCCAAAAAGCCACACTCAACAATTCTTTGAGGCTCTCTTTCCTTAAACTTAGAAGACAGAGTCAAAAACTCTTTAATGCCATCTTTATCTCGGCTGCCATGACCCGCAATGCAAACCGCATAATCAGCAGGCAGGGCTTCAATGTCTTCCATAGTTTTCCTCAAGATTTATTTCCCACGCTCTTGAGTTGTATTGAAACCCAACTGCGAGAATTGATTTTTATAAGAATAAAAATCGGATTAATGGCAATAATTCTGCCCTTTATAGATACTTACTCCCCAAGGGAATTTTCCAACATCTGCGATACGTTTCACTTTGTCAGATTCAGTATCGATCACATAAAGTGAATTGTTAGCTGAAGAAGATACATATACTTTTGTTCCCGCTGGGGTTGCACTTGCTGTTTCGAGTCGAGCGCCCTCTCCCATTTCCAGTTGACTTGTTTTTTTCATAGCTAAAAAGTCATAAACAAAAACTTTATTTTCTTCTCGGCTAATCACATAACCTTTTTGGCCGTCTTTTGCGAAGTTTACACCGGTCATATCTGCGCCAGCAGGAAGAGATGAAACCAGAGTGTGAGACTTTGCATCAATCACTGAAATAGTTTTGTCGCCATTGTTAGGAACAATCATATATTTCCCATCAGGGGAAGCATATGCTCTCCACGGGTCCATACCCACAGAAATTGTTTTAACAATCTGGTCCGTTGCTGTGTCCATGACTGTCACGGAGTTTGCATCGCCGGTAGCAATGTAGGCGTACTTTTCGTCAAGCGTTAAGGTGACATTTGCTACTCCGTTTACAGGAATAGAACGTTCACGGTGAAGAGCGGCTCCGGCTTGATCTCTTTCAAATGAAGCCAATCCAGCAAGGCTTCCGACAGAAATTTCTTTAGAGGTGAAAGTATTGTTTGGTTCAACAATGCCCACCAACTGCGCGCCTCTATTAGGGATATATACTTTATTGCCTTTAGCTAAAACGGTAGCTCCATGAGGCTCATG
>JAJDAV010000005.1 GCA_029261695.1 Nitrospinaceae bacterium
ATTGTCTACAAACCGTTTATGTCGAGCGAGATCATCGAATCTCTAGACGACGATCAGATCAATATTTATCGCGATGTCTACGCCATGTTGATTCGCCCGGTGATGGAGCGCGAACGCCCTCTAATGGTAGGCATCTCTGTCGTTCAGCAAAAACAACTGATTCCGACATTCACTTTTTGCAAAATGATCAAAGAAGAATTCCCGGCAACCCATATCACATTGGGCGGCAACATCATCACGCGAATTCGAGACATGCTTCCAGGAATGGAAAATTTATGGGAACTATTCGACAGCGCCATCGTTTATGAAGGCGAATCTGCGTACCTCAAATTGACCGAAGCGATTAAAAACGGCGATAAACTCTCAACTTTACCAAATTTGATATTTAAAGACGAAAAAGGTGTTCACGTAAACAAAGAAGTTTTTGCCGAATCTCTTGCGGAATTACCACCGCCAGATTTTGATGGCCTGCCGCTCGAAAAATATTTTGTCCCACAACTGATTCTGCCCTACCTCGCTACACGAGGGTGTTATTGGGGGCGCTGCACTTTCTGCGATCATTTTCAGGGTTATGTTGAAGGCTTTCGCACAAAACAAGTTGACCATATTGTTGAAGAGATCAGTTTCCTCAAAGAAAAATATGGCACGCGGTTTTTTCATTTCACCGACGAGTCTTATCCGCCAGCCTTATTCCAAAAACTTTCACGTCGCCTGATCGATGACAAACTCGATATCGCATGGACCACGCATATGCGGTTCGAAGAATCCTTACTCGAAGAGCAGGTATGGAAAGATGTCGCGGAGTCCGGTTGTAAATACCTTCACTTCGGTTACGAATCGGGCAACCAGCGCGTACTGCAATTAATGGATAAGGCTACCAAACTCGATGCTATCGAAACCAATTTGCGAATGTCATCTGACGCGGGGATATGGAATCACCTGATGGGTTTCTTTGGCTTTCCTGGCGAAACCAGCGAAGAGGCAGACGACAGCAAAGCCTTTGTCGAAAAAAACAGCGCGCATATTCATTCCCTGGGATTCATGACATTTGTACTGGGGAAATACAGCCCCATCGCATTCGAGCCGGAAAAATATGGACTGACCTATTATAAAAATCCGGAATGGGATCTAGCGTTGGACTACTACTTCACGACCAAGGATGGACTCACCATTCAAGACGCTCTCGATGTCTTCGATGAGTTTGAACAAAACCATAATACGAAATGGGATTTACGAACCTGCGTCCGCGAATACATCTTCCTCTACATCGACAAATACGGATCAAACAACCTGCCGCAACTGGAAATGACTGAAGAACAACGCCGTAACATGCAACAACCCGCCATCGGCATGGTCTAACGGCGAGCCGCCGTGGGCTATAGGTCAGAACCCTTAAAGCGATAAAATTCCTTCGACTATATTTTCAAGAAGGGAAATGAACCAAATGAAAGAATTGAGTCGAACAGAAAAAGAGGAAATTGAAGACCTGAAATTTAAGCGTCCTCATGTAGTGATCCTTGGCGCTGGGGCCAGTCTTGCAGCATTCCCTAATGGTGATAGAAACGAAAAAAT
This sequence comes from Nitrospinaceae bacterium, assembly GCA_029261695.1. GTDB lineage: Bacteria > Nitrospinota > Nitrospinia > Nitrospinales > VA-1 > UBA8687. The sequence goes on from JAJDAV010000005.1 coordinate 1,573, forward strand.
TCTCCCTGTTATGGACAACCTTATTGAAGTTGTTGGATTGGAGCCATTGCTAAAAAATGCAAGGATTGAACACCAAGGCAAGAACTTTGAGGTTCTATATAGTTTATTATCCAAAGACCCCGAGAATGCGGCAGTTTTAGAAACAATAGAGAAACATATTTTTGAATATTTTTCCCAACTCTTACTCCCCGATGAACCCACCCTTTATGACCACCTTATTCTATCCTTAAGAAAGAAAGATTGCATAGCAACATTTAATTGGGACCCTCTTCTGGTTCAAGCTTATGTGAGGGTTAGCGGATATACGAGACTACTTCCTCACCTATGTTTTCTTCATGGCAATACAGGAATAGGATATTGTCTTCACCCCAATAAAGTTTATTGGTGGCTCCGAGACCACTACTGCGGAAAATGCGGTGAAACATTAAAGGACTCTAAGCTCCTATTCCCAATTGAAAAAAAGAGCTATACCCAAGACAGGTTTATTACTGGGGCTTGGAGCGATCTAAAATTTTCCCTTAAACGTGCATACATGGTAACCCTATTTGGATATGGAGCTCCCAAATCAGATGTTGAAGCTATTGAGGTTATGAAGGAGGCATGGGGAGAAGCTAAAGAAAGAAATTTGGAAGAATTTGAAATGATTAATATTTTATCAAGAGATGAGCTTCGAAAAACTTGGAACAGTTTCATTCACACCCATCATTATCGCACGCCAAAAGATTTCTATTTATCCTTTATGGCAAATCATCCACGTCGATCTTGTGAATCAATGTGGTCGATGCTTATGCAGTGCGATCCAAGAAAAGACAGACCAATACCAAATTACAAACGATACAGAGACCTTTGGGAATGGTTTGAACCCTTAATTGAAGTGGAAAACCGTTCTGAACAATCGGAGGAGAGATCATGAGCCTTATTGCCCCAGTCTAATGGAGATTAATTTACTTAGTGGATTTGCGCCCCATTTTAAAAGGAACTGAGGGGGTTAATCTACTAAGACTCTTTACTTTAAAAACCCGGGCTAACACTGCCGGTTTCCAAAAAGTTTTTAAGTTCTTTTTGAATGGTTTGATTTGCAAGAGCTTCAATCTTATTTTCGTCAAATCCGATTATCTTTCTGGTGGTTTTTGACAAAGCCCGCGAAATGCTCTCCGCTTCATCAAAAAGCTCTTTTAAAGAATTTAGCTCATTAATCATTTCTGTTTGGCCTTTTTTCGAAAAAAATTTGTAGGCATTTTCGCTAAAAAAATGATGCGCAAGGTAGTTTCTTTTATTGGCAGCCTCTTTAAGTTTATTCTCTAATTGAGGTTTGAGCTTAACCCTTTCTCTTAACTCATTTAATATTCGGCCCAATGTTTTTAGGGAGATATCGTTTATTACCGAATCTATTTCCTCGCTAGACCATGTTTTTTTCTGCATTTGTATGACATGAGTCAAAAACTGACCCAGTTCCTTTTCAAACAATTGAGATGTGTAAGCTGTTAGGCCGTACCTAGCATAAACTTCCTTAATCTCATCCTCAGTTAATTCCGATTCAATGTTTTGATCTGTTTCCATCTGTGTTCACCCATGGTTAATTTTAAGATTTCTCTTCATACGCTATCACATTTTCATGTTCGTTGGGGTCGTTGCGGGAAACGATTGCCAGCGCCGGTTCGGTTTCGCTTAGGTTGACTGGCTTGTGTGGCACGCCGGGCGGGATATAAATAAAGTCTCCCTCTTCGTTTATCTTTGATTCTTTCAGGTTTTCTCCGAAACGGGTTTCCACCCTTCCCTTCAAAAGGTAAATCGCGGTTTCAAAATCTTTATGGTAATGCGCTTTTGGCGAAGCTCCGGGCGGGATCACCACCAAGTTCATGGACAACCCTTTTGCGTCTGCGGTCTCTTGCGAAATACCAACGTAGTAAGGCAGGTTCTGTTTGGTGGCAATGGTTTCTTCGGGGCGGACGGTTACAACTTTTCTTGTTAGATCCAGACTCATAATTCACCTCCTGTTAAGAGGAAATTATACACCTGGCAAATAGCTGAGGGAGTTAAATCTCTATGTAGAAACCATCATCCTTAGTGGCAACTTTATATACAGGGGTGGTATCTGAGTGGTTCCATTTGCAGTAGCCTTTTCGAATATTCCAGGCGCATTCTTCTCCACTGCAAAAGGCAAACATACCTTTTAGCTCGCCTTTTGCCAAGCTTCCCTCACAGCTTTTGCATTTATCTCCGACACAATAAAACTTTCCTTCAACAGTAAAAAATGCGAGGACATACTTCCACTCTGTATAAGGGTGGTCGAGGTGAATTTGTTTTGCGGTTCCTTCTTCCGGTGCTTCGTCAAGTTCTAAAATTTTAACATGAGACATAAAGGTCAGTCCTGGGGTAGGTAAGGACCGTATCGGTCACGATAATATTTCTCGAGGTCCCAGCGAAACTTGCCTTTCAGATGAGGTAAGTTTTCGCTCACCTGATGGTCGAAGGCAACATAGTCTTCAGACAACTTTTGAACCTCCTCGTCTCTTTTAACATTGGGATCAAGATAGGAGTCTCCCAGAGAGGAAGTGCCCACAATGAGCTTTTGTCCTCTTTTAATCCACCGGCCCAACATGAGCCGTTCTTCATCTGTACCCGGTTCTATTGCCATGATCACTTTCTTGTTGTTAGAGAAACCCCCTGCGTCTCCCTTGGGAATTATTAAAATCCCCTCTTAAGAGCAACGGTTCTGAGCCATAAGCCAAACACACGACCTGTAGCCCTTAGCGGCTCGATTATTACTCCCCGCCAAGAAGTTGCATTGTTGAGGGGTAATAAGGTAGCATAGATGCTTATCCAATTTCAATTTTGTCGTGAACCCCTTTTAATTAAGAGAATTAGAGGAAAATTATGTCTACGGAACAACAATCAGAAAAAACTGCGGAAGAACACTTTAAAGATGGTCTGGCTTTTAGCAAGTTGGGAGATGACCGCAGAACTTTTGAATCTTATAAAAAAGCCATTGAACTCGACCCAGATCATTTTCTGGCGCATTTTAATATTGGCATTCGTTACGGAAAACTTCGTATGAATCTGGAAGCCTCAAAGTCATTCCGAGAAGCCCTTCGATTAAAACCCGAAGCGCCTATGGTTCACTACAGTTTGGCGGTCGTCAGCAATCTCATCGGCGAGATGGAAGAAGCCTTCAAACACTATAAAGAAGCCATCCGCTTCAACCCAGACTTTGGCAGAGCCCATAGCAATATTGCCATGCTGTATTACGGATTAAAATATGGCAAAGAAACAGTCCATCACCTTGCCAAAGCAGCAGATATCTTCAAAGAAACCGGTGAAGAGTTTATGGAAAAAAATGCCCGCGACCTATTGCAGGAATGCGGAAATGAGTTTGGTCTAACACCAGAAGATTGCCAAACACTTGAGGGGTAATCCCCTCGGCTGTAATATTTGCGCTTCTAAAAATAGTAACCTAGCAATTTAACAAAAGAACTCCTTTGGATTTTGATGTCGTAATTTTAGGCGGTGGTTCGGCAGGTTACGCCGCCGCATCTTCCGCTCAATCGCAAGGGGCACGTGTTGCAATCATAGACCCAGGCCCTCTGGGTGGCCTTTGCATCCTACGCGGCTGCATGCCAACTAAAACCATTCTCCGTTCATCAGATATTATCTCTTTAATGCATCGGGCTAAAGAATTCGGCTTGCTCCCTGTTACAGCCAGCGCTGATCTTGCTGCAATCAATGATCGCAAAAATCAATTGATTGGAGAATTTGCTGATTACCGCATCGGACAATTAAAAGACTCTCGTTTCACTCTCATCGAAGAGAAAGCTGAATTTATTTCCCCAAATGAAATCCAAATAGGAACCCGTACTCTGAAGTCCAAGTCATTTATTATCGCGACGGGTTCTGTGATTGCAGACTACCCGATACCCGGATTAACAGAAGTAGGTTTTGTCACTAGCGATGATGTTTTAACAATGCGAAAAGCTCCCGAATCCATCATTGTTTTGGGGGCAGGTGCTGTTGCGGTGGAACTGGCTCAGTTTTTTCTACGCATAGGAACTCAGGTAACATTGCTACAAAGGAGCAATCATATTTTATCGTCTGGAGATGAAGATCTTGCGCGCCCAGTGGAAGATCGCTTTCGCGAAGAAGGAATGAATCTTTTTACCGGGACAAAAATAATTAAGGCAGAGCGAGAAAATAACCGCTCGGTTATTTATTTTGAGCACGAAGGAAAAGAAAAACGTGTAGAGGTTGAATCAATTCTACAAGCTCTAGGTAGAAGACCAAATGTTGACAGTCTCAACCTATCGGCTGCGGGAGTTACCACTGAGAAAGGCCGTGTAAAAGTCGATTCCCAAATGCGCACTAATCAGAAACATATTTTTGCCGTGGGCGATGTCAATGGAATCCACGAAGTGGTTCACATTGCTATTCAGCAAGGGGAAGCCGCCGGACACAATGCGGTTCACCCAGAATCTGCCAAAGAGGTAGACAACCGTTTAAAAGCATCTGTTGTTTTTACCGATCCCGCGGTAGCCAGTGTCGGCTTGAGCGAAAGGGAATGCAAGGCTGCAAATATCGATTACCTCGTGGCATCGCATCCTTTCAGCGATCATGGAAAATCCATGTGCCTCGGCGAAACCCACGGGCATGTGAAAATTTTGTGTGATCCTGTTTCAGGGGAAGTATTAGGAGGCCATATTGTTGGCCCAGAGGCGGGAGAGTTGATTCACGAAATTATCACTCTCATGCATTTCCGAGGAACGGTAAAGGATTTGATGAACATTCCACATTATCACCCCACCCTTGCGGAAATTTTGACCTATCCCGCTGAAGAGCTGGCAGAACGTTTGCCTGACAAGTAAGACGGGTTACATTTCTTCCAGCTTGTCGGCCAGTCGATCCATATCTTCCTGGCTGTTTAACTCAGTAGCGCAAAGTAGAAGGCAATTTTTTAATTCTGGATAATGCTGTTTCAGAGGATACCCACCTATGATGTGATCCTGTTTTAGCGCCTGCAAAATTTCTTCAACAGGTCGAGGGCATTCCAGAACAAACTCGTTGAAAGAATGAGAGACAAATTTAATTTCAAACCCAGAAATATGTGCCAGGCGGTTTTTCAGGTAATGTGCTTTTCTAACGTTGAGGGTCGCCATTTCATGCAATCCCTGTTTACCAAGAGTAGATAGAAAAATCGTTGCAGCCAATGCGCAAAGCCCTTGATTGGTGCATATATTAGAGGTTGCTCGTTCACGGCGGATATGCTGCTCACGGGTAGACAAGGTAAGCACATAGGCGCGCTTGCCATTTTGATCCTGAGTTTCTCCGGCAAGTCTTCCTGGCATTTGGCGAAGATATTTTTCGCGGGTAGCAAAAAACCCAACATAGGGACCGCCAAAGGATACCGGTAATCCAAATGATTGCCCTTCTCCTACAACGATATCTGCACCGCGATCTCCCGGTGGTTTTAAAATACCCAAAGACAATGCTTCCGCTACAACTACAATCAACAAGGTTCCATTTTTTGAGAGCGTCTCTGCCAGCGATGCATATTCTTCAACCGTCCCAAAAAAGTTGGGTGATTGAAGCACAACCGCGGATGTGTTTTCTGTCAGGTTTTTTGAGACAAACTCCAAGTCCGTACTACCTGCTGCCGTGTACGGAATTTCTTTGAGAGCAAATTTGCTTCCCCGGGTATAAGTATCAACCACACTGCGATATTCTGGGTGTATTGCGCGTGACACCAGAAATTCACTCCGTCGATTGAGCCGATTGGCCATTATGACCGCTTCGGCCATAGCCGATGCACCGTCATACATCGAGGCATTGGCGATTTCCATTCCGGTCAGGAGGCAAATCATGGTTTGAAATTCATAAATAGCCTGCAAAGTTCCCTGGCTCACTTCGGGCTGGTAGGGGGTGTAACTGGTGGCAAATTCTCCACGCGAAATCAAATGATCGATCAATATTGGGGAAAAATGATGGTACGCACCCGCCCCTAGAAAAACGGACCCGTTTTCAGAAGTAGTGTTTCTTTTTTGCAATCGTTTCAGGTAACTCGTCAACTCACTTTCCGGCAAACTGGGTGGTAATTCCAGCAGCTTGTTTTTTAAACGCAAAGATTCCGGAATGCTATCGAACAATTCATCAACATTTTCCACACCTATCTCGGCGAGCATTTGTTTGATGTCTTGTTCTGTGTGAGGGATATACCGCATTTTTTAGGGGAGACGTTTGTTAAGGATTACTAACCTTGTTCCTTGCTGCATTGCTCAATGTAATCTTCAGGGCTCATTAATTTTCCAAGTTCACTATCATCTGTAAGTTCGATTTCAATGATCCATCCGTTGCCATAAGGTACTTCGTTTACCTGTTCAGGATGAGCCTCCAGGTCTTTATTTACGGCAACAACTTTCCCGCTGACCGGGGCATATAGATCCGAAACAGTTTTAACAGACTCCACAACGCCAAACGGGCTTTCCTGTTCTATCAGAGTATTGATTTCCGGCAATTCGACAAAAACAATGTCTCCCAGTTGGTCTTGCGCAAACTCAGTAATTCCGACCACAGCTTTTTTACCATCCACACGTACCCATTCATGCTCTTGTGTGTAGAGTAGATTTTCAGGGACCTCCATGATGCCTCCAGAATTTTAACAGTTAATTTTTTTTACACGACTTGGCAGGAAAGGAGGTTTGACGACCTCGGCAGGTACATTCAACTTCCTGATTTCCACATCCAGTTTTGTTCCGGGTTTTGCATATTCTGTGGATACATAACATAAACCGATCCCGGTATTCAAGGAAGGAGAAAATGTTCCACTTGTCAATTCCCCAACCGGTGACCCGGAACTTAAAACCCGATAATGAGGACGCGGCACTCCGCGATCGAGCAGACGAAGACCAACAAGCTTACGAGAAAGACCTGCATCCTTTTGTTTTTTAAGTGCTACCTGCCCAAGGAACCCTTCTTTTTGCAATTTAATCACCCACCCCAAACCGGCTTCCAGTGGATTACAAGTCTCATTGAGTTCATTGCCATAGAGAGCATACCCCATCTCCAATCTTAATGTATCCCGTGCACCCAGACCAATTGGCTCAAGATTAAATGGTTTCCCTTCTTCAATCAGAGCCTTGTAAACCGACTCAGCATTTTTTGAGGGGAGATAAACTTCGAATCCATCTTCTCCGGTATAACCGGTGCGGGCCAAAATACATTCAATATTGTGGATTTTTCCTTTTCTAAAATGGTAGTATTCAATCTCACTCAACGGGGTGTCACATATTTTTTGTAGTAGCGCCTCAGAGTGTTTCCCTTGAACCGCTAATTGTGCGGTTTCCTGGCTGGTGTTTTTTACCGAAGCGTTAAAACCGCCGGCATTTTTAAGGATCCATTGAAAGTCTTTATCCGAATTAGAAGCGTTAACACAGAGAAAATAGTGATCATCGGAAAAACGATGGACCAATAAATCATCTACAACACCACCCGTTTCCAGACACATCAAGGTGTACAGTGCTTGATTGTCTTGCATGGGTTCAATATCATTAGTGACCAGATGTTGAATCAGTTTTTTTGCATCGGGACCGGTAATTTCAATTTCTCCCATATGGCTAACATCAAAAATACCTACACCATCTCGAACACATTGATGCTCTTGAATCACGCCCTTGAATTGGATGGGCATATGCCAGCCAGCAAAAGGGACCAGCTTGCCACCAAGTTCCTTATGCATAGAGTGAAGAGGAGTTGTTTTTAAATCAGAATCGACTGCCATGGCAAAAACACCGGGAATTTTTATTAAGAGAAGCGAATCATTTGTATAACCAATTTCCTGGTAGCGCGCAAGAAATTATAATTATATGTTTTCACACACGGCAGTTCGCGGCCCATTTTTACAAGAACCGCTCACAGCTACAGACAACTTTTAGAAGTGCCCTTAAAAAATGAAAGTGGTAAAATGACCTTATGAGTTCCGCAAAAGACAATAACAAATATGATGTGATTCTGGTAGCAGGTGAAGGAAAATCCAGCTATAAGGTTTATCACCAGAATAAAGCGTTTTTGACGCTGCAAGGCAAGTGCGTCATTCTCTATGTGATAGAAACCCTTCAACAAGTAGAATCAATTGGGGATATCTATATTGTTGGCTCCAAAGATCAATTAGATCAGGTTCTGCATTCAAGCAGAATCGATCGGGAATATCCTAAACGCATTCATGTGGTCGAGCAGAAGGCCAACTTGTATGAAAATGTTTGGCAAACCTTCTTGCAATCTCTACACGTTACACCAGAAAATTCCGACACGGCAGCGCACCGCGACAAAGCCGTTCTAGTTGTTCCTTGCGATGCCCCCCTAATCACTCCGCATGAAGTTGAATATTTTATTGCCAATGCAGACATGGATAAATACGATCATGTGCTTGGGCTGGTGTCGCGAGAAAAATTACGTCATTTCTATCCCCAGGAAAACAAGGCCGGAATCAAGATGGCCTATTTACATATCAAGGAAGACAGTTTCCGCATCAACAACTTGCACCTGGTAAAGCCACTTCGTATAGAAAATCGGGAATACATTCAAAAGATGTATCAGTACCGCTATCAGAGAAACTTCAAGAATCTGGTACTGTTTGGACTATCTGTATTTGGAAAAGATAAGGCCAAACACTATAAAAATTATATCGGCTTACAGCTGTGTTTGTTTTTTGGAGGCTTGGGTTTGGAGTTCGTGGTAGATTATTTTAGAAAATTGAACCCCAAAAGAGAACTAGAAGAATCAATATCCAATATAATGAAGACTCGGTTTTCGGCTCTTGAAGTGCCCTACCCCGGAGCCGCATTGGATATTGATAATGCAAAAGATTATGATGCAATGAAGATACAGTTTGATGAATGGCAGAAATATTTAAGGACGGCCCCCCTTACCCGCGTGGAAAAATACAGCGAGGCAATTTCTCCCTCCCGCAAAGTGGCACGTACTTCGCATTAATTAGCAGTATAGGTTACTTTAAGATTTCCAGGATTAGCAAAACTCATTTCCCGTTTTTTCCGGTAGCTGAAAACCGGTGATTTTATTTAAGAAATATTAAGAAAACTATGGATCAAAATAAATTAAGAAATTTTTCAATCATTGCCCATATCGATCATGGCAAGTCTACCCTGGCAGACAAACTCATTCTTGCCACTTCCGCTCTATCCAAGCGAGAAATGAAAGATCAGGTCTTGGATAATATGGATCTTGAGCGTGAACGCGGCATTACCATTAAAGCACAAACGGTTTGCTTAAATTACGCCTCCAAAGAGGGAGAAAACTTTACATTCAATATGATCGATACACCAGGGCATGTCGATTTCACCTATGAAGTATCACGCAGCCTTGCCGCATGTGAAGGTGTGCTGCTGGTCATTGACGCTACACAAGGAATTCAAGCACAAACGATTGCCAATTTGAACCTGGCTATGCAACATGACCTTGCAGTAATTCCTATCATCAACAAAATTGACCTCCCCAGCGCAAACCCGGAATTCATCAAAGAACAACTGGAGGACGTGCTTCAAATTGAATCTGACATTGCAGTACTGGTTAGCGCAAAAGAAGGAATTGGAATTGTAGAGGTGATGGAGTCAGTGATAAAACTAATCCCCTCACCTGAGGGCGAAGAATCCAACACCCTGCAAGCTTTATTATTCGATGCTTGGTACGACGCTTTTCGCGGTGTCATTGTTCTAGTTAAAGTTCAACATGGAAAGCTCACAGTGAATGATGAGATAACCATGATGGCCACTGGCAACAAATTTGTAGTGGAAGAGCTGGGAACCTACACTCCCAAACAGGAGCCAAAATCCACTTTGCAGGCTGGAGAGGTTGGGTACCTGATTGCCGGCATCAAAGAACTGGATCAAACTAAAGTAGGCGATACAATCACCCACGCCAAGTCACCTGCCAAAAATCCTTTACCAGGATATAAAGAGGTAAAACCCATGGTGTTCAGTGGGCTCTACCCTATTAGTGGTGACGACTATGAAGATTTACGTGATTCACTAAAGAAGCTGACCTTGAATGACGCCTCATTTTCTTATGAAGCAGAAACATCCACTGCATTAGGGTTTGGGTTTCGTTGTGGTTTTCTTGGGCTGTTGCATATGGAAATCATACGCGAACGTATTGAACGCGAATACAAAGTCGATCTCCTCACCACTGCGCCCACAGTTATCTATAAAGTCATCACCACCGATGGCAAAACAATAATGATCGACAATCCAACCAAGTTGAAAGAGCAAAAGAATATTGACCATCTCGAAGAACCCTATGTGATGGGGACCATCATAGTGCCAGACGAATATATTGGTGTCGTCATGGGTCTGGTTAGAGATCGGCGTGGTATCCAGAAAAAAATGGAATACCTGAATCCCGAAACTGTCCTATTGGAATATGAGCTGCCCTTTAACGAAATCGTACTGGACTTTTATGACAGACTGAAATCTTCCACCAAAGGTTACGCTTCATTTGATTACGAATTTATAGATTTCAGGACATCCAGTCTGGTAAAGTTGGACGTTCTCCTGAATGGAGAGTTGGTGGATGCATTGTCCTTAATCGCACATAAAGATAAGGTCTACTTTCAAGGTCGGGATTTAGCTAAAAAACTAAAACAGCAGATTCCTCGGCAAATGTTTGAAGTAGCAATTCAAGCAGCGATAGGCAGCAAGGTTATCGCGCGTGAAACCGTTAAGGCACTCAGAAAAAATGTACTGGCAAAATGTTATGGGGGAGATATTACCCGCAAACGCAAATTGCTTGAGAAACAAAAAGAAGGAAAGAAAAAAATGAAGCAGATTGGAAGTGTGGAAATCCCTCAAGAAGCTTTTCTAGCTGTGCTGAGAACCGATGACAAATAACTCTGAAGAAAACAGTGGCGTTGTAAAAAGAAAAAGTGTCGCCCGAGAATACGCCGAAGCCATTTTCATCGCCCTGCTTCTTGCCTTGTTCATTCGAACATTTGCAGTTCAAGCTTTCAAAATTCCTTCAGGCTCCATGGAGGAGACCCTCCTGATCGGCGACCATATTCTCGTCTCTAAATTTGCTTATGGAACACATATCCCCAACGAAATACCTTTTTTAAATATAAAATTATTCGACGATATAATATTTTTCCCCAAACAACCCGAACGTGGGGACATCATCGTCTTCAAATACCCTAAAGACGAAAAACGCGATTTCATAAAAAGAGTGATTGGTGTTCCAGGAGATTTATTGGAAGTCCGCCACCAAAAAGTTTTTATCAACGGAAAACCTTACGAAGACCTTTACGCGCGACATACAGAATCGCCATCTGACAGCCCTCTTGTACCACGCGATGATTTTGGTCCGGTGCTGGTTCCCGATAACCATTTATTTATGATGGGGGACAACCGGGAAAACAGTCAGGACAGCCGCTATTGGGGCTTTCTAAACGTTAATAAAGTCCGAGGAAAAGCCTTAATGATCTATTGGTCCTGGAACCAACTGGAGAGCTGGGTGCGCTTCGAACGATTTGGAAAAATACTGGAATAATTATTATCGCCGATGGACTCTTCTTTCGCAGACCGCAAAACAAAACTACACTCCCTACTCAAAAACTCCAAAGCAGCGATTCTGGATTTTGATGGATTGCTAGCCGACTCCGAGCCTTATCACTATAAAGCCTACAACGAAGTATTTGAAAGGTATGGCCACACCCTTGACAAAGAAGAGTATTGGGTGGAATGGACCTCTAAAGGAAAAGGAATTGCAGGAGAAATAGAACGTCACAACCTCAAACTAAATGTGGACCCCGTAGATTTGCGAAAACAAAAATTCGAAGTCTATACCCGATTTTGTGCAAGTGGCGAGATCAAACTATTTCCCGATGCAATTCGTCTGGTTGAAAATTTATCCCAAAATCATAAGCTAGCCATTGCCTCCGGATCTTGGGCAACAGACATCAAACATATTTTAAGAAATGCTAACGCACTAGATCTGATACCTGCCATTCTCGGCAAAGAATCGGCCAAGCGAGAAAAGCCTTTCCCAGATATCTTCCTGAACGCCGCAGAAAAATTGAACATTGCCCCCACTGAATGTTTTGTTCTCGAGGATGCTTTAAAAGGACTGAACGCTGCAAATGAAGCAGGAATCCCTTGTATTATTTTACAGAATGATTTGAATCGGAATATCGATTTCAAAAATGCCGAAATGGTATTTCCCAGCCTTGCAGATTTTGTTTCCGCGCTAGAAAGCTGAAAACTGGCTTAAGAATTGCTGGTTGCTTCCAACTCTTTTTTGAATCCGCTAAAAATATTTTGAATAGGTGGGATGAGTTTTTCCTTTAACTCTTCAGGAACCCAATTGATTTTTTCTATGGGCCATTTTTGTATTTGGTGGATATCCAACCCCTCTTTTTTATAAGGCTCTTCCAAGCTTTCCTCAAACCCATAGATCAGCGCGTTATTAAAAACCATTTCATATAATTCTTTGATTTTATCCGAATCATGCAGTCCTGCCATGAACTCTTTCATCATGGTTTCGATTATGGGCATCGCGTGCTCTCGAAATTCTTCACTACAAGCATTCTCAAGGGTTCGATAAATAATAATGATATCTTGTAGAAGGTATTTAATATCCTTAGGGTCTTTTTTGACAGGCCCTTTGCTTAAATCAAAAAACTCTTTGTACTCTTTTATTATTCTTACCGTGTCACATATTATGGACTCTTCCCATGGAACACTATTCCACACAAAGAAAGTCCTCAGCCAACGCACCCTATCTGTTGCGTCTTCCATGTGCATGGTCAGGCTGGGTTTGGCTTTATTACTATATGGAAGAGTTCCACCCCACATTTTCAAAGCGAGTTCCAACTGATAAGGGGCAAATGCTTCCTTGTAAACGTCCGCATAAACAGCTACCAGTTTCTCCATATTTTCGTGCTTATCCAACGGGCTGTTCTGAGGTAGATTGACAATGGAGTAAAGCCTCCATATTCGTCGGCGTGCCAGCCCATTGGGCTTGGCAATCAGATAAGTCCCTCCCCATACCCCGGCAGTGAGAGCAATATCGATCCCATAAATTTCTTTGAGACGTACTGAAACTTCTGTTCCAATATTTCGGTAAAGTTCATTTATGTAATAGAGGTTGATCAGATTATCATCTGAAAAAACCGGACCAGAAGCTTTGGGTATATTTGCCATAATTTATCTGAGTAGAGGTCAAAAAAAATTCCACCCCCGAATCCGGGGATGGAATTAATTTTTGCAATAAAACTTTTTCTGACAGAACTATTTTACATGTACAACAGTTACCGTAACAGCATCCGATACCACTGGGTTGTAAGGAACGTGGTTACCCTGTGCAAAAAGAGCGGTGATGGTGTGTTGCCCTTTTTCCAGCTCAATTGTTTTACATTTAGAACCATCGCCCATATGAATGTGGTTACCGTCTTTAGCAATAGGCTTGCTCAAGTCTGCTGGGATAGAAACATCAACCAACAAATGATGATGCCCTTTACCCGCATTCACACCGTTTTTAGCAGGCTCAACGGTATAACCATTGGTTGCCATACATACTTGTAACGGACTGCTTACATTTGAAAGAGTCGCTGGGGTAGTAATTGAAAGAGCTTTGCTAGAGGATGAAACTGCTGTTGATGATCCTCCACCAGATTGACCCGCACATCCTACGAACGCAAACGCTACCATCAAGGCTAATACTTTAGAAATGGTTTTCATAAACTCCTCGTAAAAAAAATGAAACATCAATTAAACATCGTTAACAAACTAATAAACTGCCAAAAACTTTAAAACCCCGAAAAAACCGAAGGTAATCTTATTCTTATTTAATTTGTGCCAAATATCTTACAAAGCTCTAACATTTGAGCAACTAATGCAACGATAAGTTAAGCTGTATTTTTTTATTATTATGTACGAAAACTAGAATAAAATCAATGCTACCATAGTAGAAACTGCCCATTTTAGCGTCAAAATACAAGAAAAAATGCCACGGCTCAGGCTATAATCCGGGATTATTTGAACATAAAAACGCGGAATAAATATTTATGAGAAAAATACAACAGCCCTTTACCGCCAAGCTTCGCCCACCTCAAAAAAGCTGGAAGGGGAAGATTTTAATTACTTGTCTTATTTTTACTGCACTTGGGTATGGATTGAGTTTCGCAAGTTCCTCCTCGGAAAGCCCAGCGGTTTGGAAAAATCTAGAGCCAGGGCTTGATATGGGGATATTTACGGCTTCAAAAAAGTCCATCGTTGGTGACTCGTTAATCAGGATCTTGCGGGCCGACACTCGATTTTTCGCCTTGAAACTGTTGAACTCTTCCGCTTTAAAAACCCAAAAAAGATACTCTGTAAAAAAATGGGTGAATCAGAATACTTTGGTTGCCGGCATCAATGCCAGCATGTATCAGAAAAATCAGGTGTCGAGTGTTTCCTATATGAAGACTGGAAACCATGTAAACAGCACATGGTTATCGAAAGACAAAACCGTTCTAGCTTTTGACCCGACTGAAGGTGAATTAGCCTCTGTAAAAATAATTGATAGAGAGTGTGAAGACTTCAGTTCTTTGCGAAAACAATACGCAACTCTAATTCAAAGTATCCGCATGGTTTCCTGCAAAGGAGAAAATGTATGGGCCCCTCAAAAAAGGATTTGGAGCACGGCGGCCGTTGGAATCGATCAGGATGAAAGAGTTTTATTCATTCATGTTCGATCCCCATACTCCACGCATGAATTAATCAATATGCTTTTACAACTCCCAATAAATTTAAAACGTGCGATGTACGTTGAAGGGGGTGCCGATGCGCAGCTATATATCAACACGGGGAAAGAAGAACATGAGTTTATCGGCAGTTACTCCACGGGTTCCAGAGAACATGACGAAAACACTTTTTCCAGGCCAATACCCAATGTCCTTGGGTTGGTCAGAATAAAAAAGGAATAGGATTTGTCAAAAAATAAAGACAACAAGGTGCAATGTCGTTCTCGACACCGAATTATGTCTGGCGGCCAGATTGCTTTAGGGCCAGGCAAAGTTGACTTATTGGAATCCATTGATCAGGAAGGCTCAATTTCAGGAGCGGCAAGGCAAAATCAAATCAGCTACAGGCGCGCATGGGATATGGTAGACACCATGAACCGATGTTTTAAAAAACCATTGGTAGAAAGTGCAACAGGTGGTAAAGGAGGCGGTGGCGCAAAGCTCACGCTGTTAGGAAAAAAGGTGATAGCCATTTATAGAGAAATGGAAAATAAAGCCACGCAAGCTACCCAGGGAGAATGGAACGCTCTCAAAAATCACCTAAAATAAAAATCATAGATATATCTCAAACTTTACTTGCCATTATTTCCAGTCCGATAAACTTTATTGATAAATTATCACCTGGATATTGACTGTAAGCATCCGTTTCATCCTGATATTCATGGAAATCAAAATGCGAGACGTCAAATCCAACGTGCCTTACATCCTGGATCAAGGTTTCGCAAAAATTTTCTTCGATTTCAACCAGGGTTTCTTTGTAGCCACGCATGAGCTTATCCTGATATTCTCGATTTTGCGCCCTTCTTAATATCTGACATTCCAGATCCGTATCCAAAATCAACAATAACCCACCAACATCCAAAGCCTCTATCGCCCATTGCAGGAATTTTTTCCGTTCATCCCTTTGCAAATGATGTAAAAATTTATTCGCCAGAATACAACCGTAGCATTCCCCTTTAGGTCCGTCAGGAAAATCGATATTTAAAATTTCAACGTTGGTTTTTCCAGAAAGTTTGGCGTAGTGAGTTAATCCCATAATGATAAAGGGCAGGTTGTCAGTAAGAATCAATTTCGGGTAATCATCAGGCCAATCATGGATCAAACGGAAACCTGCTAGTCCCGTTGCGACATCCATAATCGGATTTTTTAAATCCGATGGAATCATTTCCATGGGATTATCCCATGGAAAATTTTCTGTCTGAAAAAGATAAATACTATAACTCTCACTCAACAACCCAACCATTCGGGAATCACTGAACAGGATTGGGCTTTCCCTTATAACTTTCGCCAACTCCTGAAACAAGATGGAAAACTTTTCATTGATCTGATCCATAGATTCCGAGAATGCCATTCCATCTTTTTTAAGATTCATGTGGATATGGTCAAAATTCAGATAAACAGCGGGTCGTTCATGCTGGACATAAATGAGGTCTGCCAGATCAATCATTATTTCAGGATAAACAGATTGCAACAGAAGGTTGAAGGTGAATTGGTTTTCACGACCCAGATCTGTTTCAGGGAATCCTATCTGCCCATCCAAATACTCAAAAAAAGCGGAAACGCGTTGGCACAACTCAGGAGATTTGGAATGTTCTAAGCCGGAAAATTTTTTCCCCGATTCGGTAACCAAAGGCAATCGGTTTTGCGAATTGACAAATATAAAAGAACTCATTAAGGCCAATTCCAACCGGCTCGTCCGAGAAAATAAAAGGTAATAATCAGGCATGGAAGAATATAGGGGACTGCCTGAAAGGTATCTCCTGCAACAAGGGAGTAACCTGTAAATACAGATCGACCTCCGTAGATGACCGCTAGAATCTGGGCCAATAGTTTTTTTCCATGCAAAAGATAATATGTAAAAATGCCCAACAACAAAGCAAAGGCAATAATTGAAAGCAGGGCCGACAAGCCAAAATCAAAGGGCGGAATAAAAACAAAAGCCACGGCTAAATAAATAAGATTAAGGATTAGAAAACCATATGCCGCCTGTTTGAACTTTCGCGAGCGACCTAAGTTTTGCTCAGAGTCAGAAGTTTCTGAAATTACAGAGTTATTTTCCACTTGTTCTATTTCCTCTTGGATTTAAGCCGCAGTTGCAGATCATTCTGGGGTATGTTAGCTTCCATTTCTTATATTTGCAATAAACCACCGGGGAATAAAACCCAATTGCGGGATGTAAATTTTAAACTTAACATCCCCATTCATCAAATTTCTTGATTGTAAAATTATGTTGTCACCCGAAGAACAATTAAAAACCCTGCGAAGGGGAACATCTGAGATCATTGACGAAAAAGATCTCACAGCATTGTTAGCCAAAGGGCAACCCCTACGGATCAAAGCCGGATTCGACCCTACGGCACCCGACCTACATCTTGGACACACTGTACTTTTGAATAAAATGAAACAGTTTCAAGACTTGGGACACGAAGCCATTTTTCTCATAGGAGATTTTACGGGAATGATTGGCGACCCTACAGGACGATCTGAGACAAGAAAAAATCTTACGCCAGATGAAGTCAAAGAAAATGCTAAAACTTATCTGGAACAAGTATTTAAAATTCTGGACCCTGAAAAAACCACCGTTGCCTATAACAGCGAGTGGATGGGGAAATTCACATCCGTAAACATGATCGAACTGGCCGCGCATTACACTGTCGCACGTATGCTGGAGAGAGATGATTTTCAAAAGCGCTTAGCAAAGAATCTACCTGTTTCTATCCATGAACTTATGTACCCCTTGATACAGGGCTACGATTCTGTGGCTTTAAAATCAGATGTGGAACTAGGGGGCACCGATCAGAAGTTTAATTTACTTGTAGGTAGGGATTTGCAGCGTGCTTATGGGCAAAAACCACAAATTGTTCTTACCATGCCTCTTTTAGAGGGAACTGACGGCGTACAAAAAATGAGTAAAAGCCTGGGCAACAGTATCGGAGTATTTGATGCACCGAATGAAATGTTTGGGAAGATCATGTCCATCTCCGATGAGTTGATGTGGAGGTTCTATGAACTTCTCAGTCATATATCAACTGACGAACTCAATACCCTGAAAGATCAGGCAAAGTCGGGAACGTTGAATCCGAAAAACGCTAAAATGGATTTAGCAAAAGAAATTGTTACTCTCTACCATACTTCAGATTTGGCAGAAGCGGCTTCAAGTGAATTTGAAAATGTATTCAAGAAAAAGAATTTGCCCGAAGACATTCCGGTTATCACAGGTTGGGGAAAGGAAACACGTAGCATTTGCAATATTCTCAAAGAAAACAAACTAACAGATAGCACTTCTGCAGCCCGCCGATTGATCCAGCAGGGATCGGTTTCAGTGAACGGTGAAAAAATATCAAATGTAAATCAGGAGTTTTCTGGAGATCAGGAATACATGATTAAAGTCGGCAAGAAAAGGTTCCTAAAAATTCAGCCCGGCTAGCGTTTAATTCTTATTTTATTCCCCACATGCATGTCGTAGTTGTTTTGAACAATGACAGCTGAAGCAGTGCGTTTCTGAGTATTCACCACCTTTATCTTACCCAGCACATCAGGAAGCAACCGGGTTTTCTTTGTCCCCATAGATCCCAGAAATGCCCACCATTTTTTTTCAACCTTCTCCGGGATATGGTAAACCTCGAAAACATCGCCCGCTTGAACTCCATCCTCCCATCCTTTGTCGATATAAACAATATCTGTAATCCCTACACCAATCTTGTCCAGTTTGGTTGCTACAACATATCCTTCAATATTTTTGTCAGCCCCCCCATCAGACTGTGGTTCGACATTCTCTTGATAGGGAATAAGAAATTCGCCGGGTTTTATATCTTCATAGGATTTTATTACATTTGCGTAAGATGTAGTTTCACCAATCTCTACAACTTCTAAGATGCCTCGAATCATAATGCTATAGCCCAAAGGTTTACCCGAAGAAGACCAATATTGCTTTGATTCAAAACCAGTCCTTCTTGGCTTAAAAAGCTGGAACTCTCGATTATTATGACCAAAGACCGGATGGTAAATAAACCGTTCCTGGCTATAGACAGTAAACTTATCACCCAATTCCAAGCCTTGGCGTCTGCCAATATCGATGAATACTCTTTCGGGTCCTGTTGTTGCTAACTTGCTGTCGAAAACTTTTGACACCTTTCCAACCGGAACCATTTTGTTAGAAATAAAGCCCGCACTCGCATAGGGATCTTGACGTAATTTACTTCTAGAGTCTGGGATAGAAAATTTTCGTTCATTAGGTTGAGCGGAATTTGAACTCTCTGACTTTGCGATAAGAGTTTCTGGTTGATCTAGGTTCCCCGTCCCTTTTTGAAGTAATGTCATCCCAGGTGTGATTCCTGCTACTTCATTCTGAAAGGAAACTTTTAAGTCATCAGCTAAAGCTACTTGAACCCCAGAAAAAACTCCAGAAACCTGAATAGAAACAACAATCAAAAATATCGCAATTCGCATAATGGTGACTCCCTCCCAACTAAATTGGATCGGAATAGAAACGGGTTTTAATAAGTCAGTTTATTGAATATAAATAGTTTACATCATTTTAATTAGATATAGAAAATTTTATAACTATAAAAAACACCCATTTTTTGCCATCTCACCAGTTGAATTTTTAAGCTGGAATAAGTATTTATTCCATACATGAGGGAAGTTCTCTTAACAGAGAAAAGGTGATTGCAAACCTGATTAAAGCAAGGATTCACAACGTTTTTCAAAATTTTGATAACGGATTTTTTGCCAAAATTAGGGAGTGGAAATTCATTTGACATCAAATTTGGGCAACGTATAATCGGTTGTTTATACAACATCTAAAGCTTTTTTTCCGGGCAAATTCGATCAATCCCCTGCAGATTTTATTGGATGGATAAGATTAAAAGGATTTATATTCGATATTTTTGGCCCACAGCGAGGTTTTTAACATGCTCAAAATGCTAAAAAAATGTTTCGACTTTATGACGGTGCTCAGCCTTTTTCTTTTTTTGGGAGGCATCTTCCCCGGGGCCGAGTCTTTTGCCAAAACCCTTTCAGCAACTAAAACCGAGGTCTCCCTCGTAGATGGAATCGCTGTAGATAAAAGGGGTAATGTTTTTATTGCAATGCGTGATAACAACATCATCAGTCGCATTGACTCTAAAGGGAATATGACAACCTATGCTGGAACGGGTTCTTCTGGATTTTCAGGGGATGAAGGCCAAGCCACCAAAGCCAGATTGAACGTTCCTGCCGGTTTAGCTTTCGATAAGAGCGGAAATTTATATATCGCTGACAGAAACAATCACCGCATCCGTAAAGTGGATAGTCGCGGCATTATCACTACCATTGCTGGAACGGGAACAGCGGGTTTTAGTGGAGATGGCGGACCTGCAAAACAGGCACAAATTAATCACCCCTCTGGAATAGCACTAGATGGCAAAGGTAATTTATTCTTTTCAGATCGATCCAACGAACGCATCCGCGTAATCGATTCAAAAGGTAATATCCGCACCTTCGCTGGAAACGGGAAAGAAGGCTTTAAAGGGGATTCCGGTCCCGCACTGCAAGCTTCTCTGGACAAACCTTTCGGGTTAGCACTCGATAGAAAAGGTAACCTGTACATAGCAGACCGCGGTAACAACCGGGTACGCAAAGTAAATTCTCAGGGAATCATGACCACGGTAGCAGGAGATGGTGGATTCTTTTTTAGTGGCGACAACGGGCCTGCATATAGAGCCAGTGTAGCTGGGCCGACCGGTGTGGTAGTCGATGACCAGGGCACTCTGTACATCGCGGACCGCAATAACAACCGTATTCGTGCGGTGGATTCACAAGGGATGATCACCACTATCGCAGGAACCGGTCAACAAGACTATAACGGAGACTCAGAAGTAGCACGTGAAACGAATCTTCATCTGCCTTTTGGTGTTACTTTAAATCCCGACGGCAAATTACTGATAATTGATCGATCCCATTATAGGATTCGCAGCATTGACATAAACCGCGGCAGCGTAAAAACCATAGCAGGAAATGGTAAAAAAATGTTTGCGGGCGATGGAGGACCTGCCACAGGAGCTACCTTGAGCTTTCCTCATGGCATTACGGTAGATAAAAGTGACAACGTACTGATTTCTGATAAAGGAAATTACCGCATCCGCAGAATCTCTCCAGACGGTCATATCCTTACCATTGCTGGTAACGGAGTCAGAGGAAATATTGGCGATGGTTTACCAGCTTTGGAAGCTTCTATTTATGGAGCCACTTCCCTGAAGCTGAACAACAAAGAGGAAATGTTCATTGTTAGCCCCAGTGGATTTGTCAGTCTGATTCGAATGATTGATGAAAACGGAATCATGCGAAAATTTCTCGATACAGTGACCCCCAGATATTTGGAGTCAATTGGGAATAGTAAATATAAAGGCAAAGTACAAACTGGAGAGCTTGCCACGATCTCTACTTTCTCAGATTTTGCATTTGATCATAAAGGCAATATGTTCATTTCTGACAGGCTCAATCACCAGATCCGCAAAGTCGATGCTAAAGGAAATATCACCACCATTGCGGGAACAGGAGAGTCTGCTTATTACGGAGATGGCGGTCCAGCAAGAGAAGCCGCTTTTCGCGACCCCAGCGCATTGGCTACAGACAAAGATGGGAGTCTGTATATCGCCGACGGTGCCAACAATATGATTCGAAAAATTGACACCAAAGGAATTGTGACGACTGTTGCGGGTAACGGAAAACATGACAACACCGGTGACGGAGGTCCTGCAAATAAAGCTGCCATTCGCAACATGGACTATTTGAAAGTCAGCCCTAAAGGGGAACTCCACATTGTAGGAATGAATTCAAACATTGTTAGAAAAATTACTACAGACGGAAAAATTGTTACTGTGGCCGGCAGAGGCTATCAGGGTTATTCAGGAGATGGTGGCCCAGCAACCAAAGCCATGCTTAAAAGCCCCGTCGCAATTGCATTCGATTCAAAAAATAATATGTACATCTCCGACATGGGCAACAACCGGATCAGAAAAGTGGATTCAAATGGAATCATTTCCACTTTTGCAGGAACAGGTAATTTTGGTTGGGCTCAAGATGGAGAAACAGTAGAAATTTATTTACACAAATTCCCCTGATTTATCCTGCTTTCATTTTGCGCAGTTTGAATTTCGAATCAAGACTGCCAGTAAGCGAGAAAATAATGGGTAGACCTTTTTAATTTTTTTCTGGAGAAATCTTATAATGAAGCGTTTCATTTTCACGGGGTTGGTTTTCATCCTGTCTCTGGTAATCAGCAATAATGCCTTGGCTGCCAACACCGATATGTTTGCCAATATTTTAAAGAAAGTGGATGATCTGGCCTGCACCAACCCGGAAAAGCTTCCTAATTTTTATGGGAAAAGCCTGGTCATAATGTCCGATGATAAAAGAGCCTTACTGCAAAACCGAATCAAAGACTACCGCCAGATGATGTCAGATTTTCGTGATATCAATTGCCGGGTTCAGCGCCAGGTTCTTACCGGTCATGCAGGGAACAAGGTAGGATATATTCTGGTTGACGAAATCATTAGCGTCACCTCCAAATCTAACGACACGGATGAGCGCCAGCACAGCGTTTGCAATTACAGTTTTGTTAAAGAAGGTTCCGACTGGAAAATAACCCTCGAACATTGTTCCAGCTTGCCCGACTACAGCATTAACCCTGGCGACGATGCTTTGTATTATTTCCACAATCCTCTATATTAAACCTTAGAGGGGATGAAAAACAGACGGACCAGCGGTATGGCAAAATAGTATCGACCTGTCCCCATCGTGCCCCGTTGAGGCCTGAAGGTAGAGTAAGAATATCACCGGCGTAGCCCGGTTAGATGCGAAACCCTTGTGAAAAAAATTATCACACATATTGACCCTGATTTACGTGAACTGATTCCGGGTTACTTACAAAACCGCCGCAATGACATTGCAACCATCAAAGCCGCACTTAAAGATTCAGATTTAAAAAAAATCCGCACTTTGGGTCACTCCATGAAAGGCTCGGGCGGAGGGTACGGATTCATGCCGATTAGTGTGATAGGGGGTGCCATCGAAAAAGCTGCGAAGGAAAAAATACCGGAACAAATCCAAACCCATCTTGATGAATTGCAAAGTTACCTAAACAACATTTCTATTGTATACGATTCACCCACCTGATTCGCTTGCGCGATCCGGGTGGTTTCTTAACTTCGCTCTCAATTTCAACAAACTATTGTGCTCATTTTTAAAAAGGGACTGACAGTATTTTTGATTACCCTAATTGGGGTTTGTTCTGTCTACGCTCAGGAAAAAGACTGGACCTTCTGGCAGAAACAATTTTTCCAATCAAATGCGGATAAGTCTGAAGACCACGAAACGGCACATTTCTGGAGAACCCAGGAACCACATATAAAAGAAGTTAAGGTCACCGCGACCCTGCCAGACTATCCCTGGGTTAAAGTATCTGGTTACAGAAATCGTGCGGTAGAGCGCTGCATTACCTGCCACGATGGAATATCCACCACAAGCTCATCTCACCCCCCTGATTTTGGCTGTACTGTTTGCCATGGCGGCGAACCTGAATCGATAGACAAAGATCAAGCTCATGCAACATTGATTTATGATCCCCAGGCGGGAACCGGAAAGCGTAATCCATCAAGTCTCAGTGTGGTTGAAAAATCGTGCGGCCAGTTATATTGCCACTCCGGCCATATTCAAGAAGACCGTAATCATATACAAAAACTAAACAAGTCCATGATGAATACACTTGCCGGAATGATTTCCGGCCTGCGTTACCAATGGGCTGGACAAGATAAAAAAACTGCTCGCTATGCAACACAAGCCATTGAAGATAAAGATGGAAATATTCCTCATGCATGGGGTGCTTTGGATAAACTAGACAAGCTGCCCTATTTTTCTTCTCTGGACATTCCTGAATCAGAGCAAGAAACCATTCATCAAATTTCAAAACATCCCAGCGACCGTTTATTACGTAAAGAATGTTTTCAGTGCCATATCGATTCGCCACCTGCCCCGGGACAATACCGTTCCCAGGGTTGCGCTGCTTGCCATTTTTCTTATTCAAAGACAGGCCTATATGAAGGCAACGACCCAACTATTTCTAAAACTCAGCCCGGCCATGCAAAACTACATATTATCCAGGCTCTACCCAAACGTATGATATGCGTTCAATGTCACAAAAGGTTCTCTATACAACCTTTAGGAGATGAGCCTTCCCCTATCAGAAAAAATGTAAGCCTGCCCATTGATGAAGTGGAAGAACCCATAATTAAAACGGCTGCCGAACAACCCCAGGAAACCGAAGACCATTCTACTGACGGGCCAAATGAAGAAACACAGCAACAGGTGAAAGCTGAGCAGTTGGGTGAAGAGCCTTCCCAAAACAATCTGGAGAAAGAGGGATTGCTTGTTGAAATAACCGAAAAAGATAAAAACCGCAGCGCACCGGTTCCTGAGAAAGAATTTTCTCTTTTTGCAAACAGAGACAACGTTCAGGTCGATGTTCATACTGCGCGTGGTATGGACTGTATTGATTGCCATACTCAACGAGATATTATGGGTGATGGAAATTTATACTCCAAACAACATCAAGCGGTAGAAATCCGTTGTGAAACCTGTCATGGTGATGATGCTACCTATCCCCTGATTTCAGAAGTCACCGACCCAAAAGATGCTGTCATCCGACTTAGCAAACACTATAAAGGCGAGCCTAACTCTGTTGGAGACTGGATGGCTGTTTCTGAACGAAAAATGCGAATGACTAATGTTAAAGTCCAAGAGGGGAAAATGGTGACTCTTGGAAAACAAAATGGTCGTGTTTATGAAATCCCTCTTCTTCGAGATTCGAAAGCACATTTTATTCCACAACATATGTCCCGCTTGGAATGTACGGCCTGTCATTCCCAATGGGTGGTACGTTGTCAGGGTTGTCATGCATCCATGAATCTGGGACAGAACCCGTTAGAATTGAAGATGGCCGACCGTCCTCCTATTAAAATCCAGCAACCCTCTCTTATGATAGGGCCTCGTGGAAAAGTTGCGCCGATGCTGGCACAACCAGAAAGACATTTTTCTCTTTTGGATGAAAAGGGGAATCCTGTTCCAGCTTTGGGGGTTGGGGGCGAACTCCGAGGCAAATATCAGGAATGGCATTTTACAAACCCAGACAGCTTATCAGGATCGAACTTGGCATATTCACTAAACCCTCATTCCACAGGCACTAAAGTTCGCACTTGTGAAAGTTGCCATTTATCGCCTAAAACCTTAGGATTAGGAGCAGGTGATTTGAAAATTGGGGCCAACAATACCGGGAAAAATGATTCCCTGCTTCCACTAAATCAATCTGACAAAATGGTAAAAGCATCTAATTTTGATCCTCAGGCAAAAGTTTCAATCCGAGGTGAGATTCTTGCTGGAAGTCATCAAACTAAAGCAAGACCCTTTAATCAAAATGAAATAGTAAGAATATTAAAGGTGGGAAATTGCATTCCCTGCCACGATCAATATAGCGACCCTATTTACCAGGACATAAAAAAAAGTTATACCTTCGAACGCACACTTGAGCATCGTCAATTGCGTAAAAAAATATTGAACTCAAAACAAATTCAACCGTGAATAAAATATTTCGATTTTTTCTATCCCTAACTCTTGCAGGGGGTTTTTGCCTGGCAACATTCCTCACCTATTCTTCCGGTCAGGACGTAAACGAAGAGAATCTCTCTGACTTTTTTGATGACCCGCAAGGCAGTGAATCAGTTACAGCTCCTACTGAAAAAAATTCCCCGGGAATATTGGACTTCTTTCTTAAATCGGATTCTAATCCTGTAGAAATTCAGGAAGTAGAAATTGACTCCAAACCTCAGAACAACATACAAGCAAAAGAAATGGTTGAAGTGCCCTCGTCACTTCCCAAAGTCCAAATAGATGCATCCGATTTCGAAGATCCCTTTTATAGAGTAAGAGGGTTTCAGGGGAATTCAGAAAAAGTCCTTCAACCTGGCACCACCTTGGATGGAATTCAGTTTCAATCTTACGGTGAAAGCAACAAGTTTATAGAGAAGTTTTATAAGGAGTCCAATTTCTCGATCGAAGAAGTGTATGGGAAAGTAGAGTATCTTGAAAGACGCGGAGGTTGTTATACCTGCCACCAGGGCATTGAACGGATTAGCAACAACCACCGTTTTTCATGCGTTCGCTGCCATGGTGGAAACAGACGTTCCAGTTCGTTGCCAAAAGCCCATAAAGGCCTTGTCGCCAACCCCTCCTCGGTAGAAAATGCTCCACGGTTTTGTGGGAAATGCCATGAGAACCACGTCAGCAAGGTAGAGCGATCTCTTATGTCTACCGCGAAAAGAACCATCAACATCACACGGTATGGCTGGGGGGCCCAACCTTTGAATGAACTCCCCTATTCACTCAAACCGGATGAAAACGAACAAGCTTTCCCCAATCCTGGAGAAGGCCATGCAGTGGATGGGTTTCTTAAAACAAAATGTCTACGTTGCCATATTGGGTCAGAAAGCCCACACCGACCTGGAGATTATCGAGCCTCGGGTTGTTCTTCCTGTCATATGATTTATTCGAATGACGGCATCTCTTTATCACATGATCGAGCCATTCAAAAAATTCAAAATAAGAATAAAAAGCAAAATCGTTTTTCCAGAAAATTCGCAGAAAACTCCTTGAACAATCCACGAGGTTATCCGTTACTCCATAAGTTCACCGTCGCAGTTCCCAGTGTTCAATGTGAACATTGCCATAGCAATAACGGAGTAGGACAAGAATTTGAAGGATTGTTTGCAAAACCGTCAAGACCCATTGAATCACCCGCACAAATCAATGCAGACAAACCTGTTCTTTACGGCAAAGATCATGAGTTTCTCGTTCCTGATATTCATCGCGAGAAAGGAATGCATTGTATCGACTGCCATATCGGCGATGAAATGAAACCGGGATTAGATACTGACAATCTTCAATCCAAGGTGCAAATTCGCTGCGTGGATTGCCATGGAACCCAGGACAAACTTCCTCAAGAATTTCTTTTAATTGAATCGGACCGAAACACGAAAAATTTAATCAAACGCGCAAACCTAAACCCCAACCTAAAGAAAAAAATCAAGCCTGGTGATACCGTTTTGGTTAACTCAAGTGATTCTCCCATGCTGCATGTCAAACGGATCAAAAAAGAATGGGTTTTGTATTCAAAGGTAACTGGCAAGAAACACAGCATCCCATTACTCAAAAATCTAAAACCTTCAATTGCACACCAGATTCCAAAACATATGCAGGAAATGGAGTGTTCAACCTGCCATGCGCGTTGGGCTGCAACCGAATGGGGTATGCATGTTGTTCGAGAAAAAAATTTATCCTCTGAAAAATGGAAAAACTGGAATCTGTCAGATCCCATAAACCTAAGGGACGACTCCCACAATGAAAATCGGGGAATGGTAGATTGGTTGACGGCCAAATCTCTACCTCAAAAAATTGAAGCCAATATAATAAATGAATACTGGTGGACTGTGTTTGCAGATTCGGGCTGGTCAGAAATGGTCATGGGGAAAAACTCGCGCGGGAAATACGCTATTTTGAAACCGCGCTACCAATACTTTGTCACTGACCAAACAGGTCCACGAGGAATTCCTTTGAAAAGGGCGGAACCTCCTTTAACACTAGACGATTCTGCCGGGTTGATCTGGACGGAATATTCACCACATACAATTCGAAAAACCGTACGCTCCTGTGAGGACTGCCACAAAAACTCTTTATCTGTCGGACTCGGCGACTCATTAAAAAGGTCCATTCAGGAATCTGGACAATTTTTCTCTACATTGAAACTAAACAAGCAGGTTCATCCAGACTTCCAACTCAAACAAGGCGTAGACCCTCAGGGACAAGCGATACAAACCCCTTTCCCTGAAGATGGTTCACGTTTTCTTAACAAAGATGAGATTGCAGCCATACAAGAACCGTCAGATCGATATCGGGCATTTCGTTCCTTAAACTTACGAGAATTAAATTATTCTAGATTATTGAGTCGAAACGAATTTCCTTACGATATGAGGCATAAAGTTCGCGAGCAAACATTAGAGCAATCACAACCTCGCGAGGACCTCTTCTATGATGTCGAAAAAAATCAGTTCGTTAAAATTGAAAAACCAAAGGCTCCCCTAAAAATCCCAGAAATTGAAATACCGGAACAATCGCCAGAAATAAAAACAGAAGAAAATAATAGTTCAAGAACCGAGCCATTGCCAGATGTAGAAAAGGAAGGAATCATTGAATTCCTTTACGATATTTTCCAGGAGAAGGAAAAACCTGTCGATCCTTTGTCTGCCCCCAATGATGCAACTCCGCTATGAAAAAACTACTCTACACGATAATATTGGGATGGCTTTTAAACACTCCGGCACTTGCCAATGCATCTTTAATTGAAGAAAAAAAATGCTCGGTGTGCCATCGCTTATCCCAGGAAGAAATCGAAAAAAAAGGTCCTGATCTTTTCTATGCAGGCAATAAGTTTCAGTCACTCTGGTTGGAGCAATATCTTCAAAACCCTAAAACCATTAGAAATGCAGGTACAAGTCATAACACCGACTTCTTAAAGTATGAAAAGGATAAATCTCAAAAGCATCCCATTCTTTCTAAAAAAGAAGCCCGCCAGATGACCGAGGAGTTGATGAAAATAACTCTACCGGCTGTTCCAGAAAAAATGGACAGCCTTAAGCCTTTAACGAAGGGGAAGAAGGCAAAAACCAAATATGAATTCGAACGTACATTTAGTTGCATTTCCTGCCATCAAAGCTTAAATCTGGCCGGGAAAGTTCGTGGTGGAATTTCCGGCCCATCGCTCGTCAATGCGGGAAATCGATTGCAGGCAAACTGGGTGGCGAGTTGGCTCAAAAACCCAAAATCGTTCTCAGAGAAAAGCCGGATGCCCATCTACAAAATGGACGATGAAACTCGTTGGAGGTTCACACAATTCATCATGACACTAAAAAATAAAAACTCACAATAGCTCATGACAAAAAGTTCTCTAACATCTTTCTTCCTGCCTGGAATTCTGATACTCGCGATATATATGACGGGATGCGGAGAAAAACCAGCCGAAAAATCTTCTGCGCCTCTTCCCCCACTCATAGAAGAATCGCAACTGGTTCAGCCTAAAGAGATCGCACCCCCTCAACCCGTCGTTGTATCCGAAAAAACTCGCGAAACCTATCAATGGTATTGCGCGCAATGTCACGGGACAAAGGGTAAGGGAGATGGCGTTAATTCCAAATTTTTAACTGTGCCACCGAGAAACCATACCAAAGCTGATTACATGGAAACTCGAACGGATGAACAATTTTTCGAAGCCATCAAATTTGGCGGGTTATCTGTCGGACGAGCCCCTTGCATGCCAGCGTGGGGAAATACGCTAGAAGATTCTACCATCCACGAGTTGGTACGTTATATTCGCGAATTATGTCAATGCGAGGCATTATAGGAAGTTCTTTTTTATATTTGCTATAATCTTTTTATAATTTTTTACCCTGCAACATTCAAAATGAGATCAAAATATGATCGAAGTTTGCCCCTTCAATGGTCTTTTATACGACACAGACATTACGGGTCCGCTCAATGGCGTTACAGCGCCTCCTTACGATGTAATCTCTCCAGAGCAACAAGAAGCCTTATACAATAAAAATCCACACAATGTTGTCCAACTAATATTGGGTAAGGAATTCGACAAAGACTCTGACACTAACAATCGCTATACCCGATCGGCCAAAGTTTTTAAGGATTGGATTAGTAAAGGCGTGCTTAAAAGAGACGAGGAGCCGGGGTTCTATCTTTACAGCCAGGAATATGAGTTTGAAGGAGAGCAGTTTTGTCGCATTGGATTTTTTGCCCGCGTAAAAACGGAGGATTTTAGTAAAGGAAATATTTGCCCTCACGAATTTACATTATCAAAAGCGAAAACGGATCGCACAAAGCTTCTCAATGCCTGCCACGCTAATTTTAGCCCCATCTTTGGTTTGTATTCAGACCCAGAAGGAGTGATCGACCCTTTTCTAAACCAAGGCACAGAGTCAAAACCTTTGGCTGTCATTGATGATGGTAAAGTCTTGCATAAGCTTTGGCGATTAAGCGATGCTGATAATAATCAAAAAATCTGCGATCTGATTCGGGATAAAAAAATATACATTGCCGATGGCCACCATCGATATGAAACAGCTCTGGCCTTCGCGAAAGAAAATGAAGATAAAGTTCCAGACAGCTCGCACGTCATGATGTTTTTAACAAATATGGATTCTGGCTCGATGTCTATTTTCCCCATTCACCGTGTGGTAAAAAGTCCATCTCCATTTGACCGCGATATTTTTTTAAAGCGTGCAGGCGTATATTTCGATGTCATACCCTGGAATACCGAAGTAAATGGAGCGGAAATTAAATCCCGCCTACAAGAGTTTGGAAAGAATAGCATCGCTTTTTGCGCTTATATGGGTAAAGATAAAACCTACACATTGATTGCCAACGACCCAAAAAATATTCTTCCTTTACTTGATAAAGATGAACCCAAGGATTTACAAGTTCTAGATGTAATGCAGTTGCATGCTGTAATTTTCAGGGAAATCCTTAAAATTGACACACGTGAAAAATCGAACCAACAATACGTTTCATACAAAGTAAACTCAGAGGAAGCTATGAAAATGGTGGACTCAGGGGATTACGATATTGCCTTTTTTATGAATCCCACCCAAATAAATGAAGTGAGACGCTTAGCAGGAATGGGAATTCGCCTGCCTCAGAAAGCGACTTTCTTTTACCCCAAACTATTGTCAGGTTTAGTCATAAACAAGTTTGGAGATTAATAGTCTTTAACACATACACCCATGAAAGTAATCAACACGGAGTTCCTAACCGGCGCCGTTTCAGCCAAGCAGTACCCTAAAGAACCTTATCCTGAATTTGCTTTTGTGGGGCGATCCAATGTAGGAAAGTCTTCCCTAATTCGCTCACTATTAAACAGGAAAAAACTGGTTCGCATCAGCTCCACACCCGGAAAAACAAGAGAAATTAACTTTTTCAAGATTAATGAAACACTGATGTTTGCGGATCTTCCAGGGTACGGATTTGCACGAGTCACCCCTGCTCTTCAAAAAAAATGGAAAACAATGATCGAGGAGTATCTTGTCCATCGCGAAACTTTATCGGCAATTATATTCATCGTCGATATCCGCCGCAAACCTACCGAACTCGACCTGACGCTAAAGGAATGGTTGGAAGACTTGGGTCGATATTATATTCTTGCCATTACTAAAGCAGACAAGCTTTCGGGAAACGAACGCAGCAAACAGACCAAAATAATCAAAAATGCGTTTATGGGGGAAAATGCTCTGGCAGCGGTGACCTATTCAAGTAAAAATCACACCGGGAGAAAAGAGCTTTGGAGCCAAATACAAAAAATCTCCTCAGGAAAAGGAGATCTGATTGAATAAAAACTCCCTTTCCCGAGACGGGGAAAGGGAGAGTTCCATCGAGCTTACCCGATCTCTAGCCCCATAGTTCATCAGGGATTTCGAGTCGGTCAATTTTTTTACCTTGGCCCACGTGTTGATCAAGAATTTCATCAACATCTTCAGGTTGGACTTTTTGGTACCAGACTCCGTCCGGATAAACAATAACCACCGGTCCAACACCGCAAGGACCTAAACAACCGGTGCTGGTAACTGTACATTTCCCAAACAACCCTTTTTGTTCTACTCCCATGGCCAGCTTTTCAAAAATTGCATTTGAACCGCTCTCACCACAAGACCCGCGCGGGTGCCCCGGAGGACGACTGTTGGTACAAACTAAAATATGATAACTTGGTTTCGGCATCTGAAAATCTCCGCTTGGTTTTAATAAAAAAACAGAATGCTACATTAGATGTTTGATAATTGAAATAGATTTTTTTATAACTATGAATAATTCCAGTAACAATTTTGGCCGGTTTAACGAAAATTATCTAATTCGCGAACTGGAGCTAATCTCACAAGAACCGGTTTCACTTGCAAAATGTGTTCTCCTAAAAGGCGATGCCTCTGATAGAAATTATTATAGGGCAACATATTGTCTAAAGTCTTCACTGGAATTGCCACGCTCCATCGTCATAATGCAATTGGCAAGCTTGGAAGCAGAGCCTGATTTTAATTGCATGCAAAAGTTTCTCCAGAAACAAAATGTGCCCGTGCCAGATATATTCCATTTCGATGCCGAACGAGGATTAATATTTCTAATGGATTGCGGGGATACCCATCTTGCTGATAAAATCAGTGAAGAGCCAGAAAAGATTCTCTATTGGTATCAAAAAGCCATCGATATCGTAGTCTCATTTCATACCCGTGTCACAGAGGATATAACCCCCGATTGCCCAGCACACTCTTTATTTTTTGACGAAGAAAAATTGATGTGGGAAATGGATTTCATGTTGGAGCACTATGTCCAAGGCATGCTGATGAATTCCTTGAAGACAAACGAGAAAACCCAAGTCAGGGAAGCGTTGCGCGCACTTTGCAAAACATTGTCGGAACAGGACCGAGTTTTCACCCATCGAGACTATCATTCACGAAATATAATGATACACAATGACAAGCTAAAGATAATAGATTTTCAGGATGCCAGAATGGGTCCCTGCCAATATGACCTGGTTTCCCTTTTAAAAGATTCGTATATTATCCTTGATGAGTCTAAAAGAAATTCGTTGCTGGAATATTATATTGAATGCATGAACCAAAGCGGGAAGCAGATCGAAAAAGATCTTTTCTACAAAATATTTGACTGGATGGCGGTACAAAGAAATTTGAAAGCCATTGGCACTTTTGCTTATCAATCAAAAGTTTTAAACAATGACCGATATCTTCAATATATTGAACCCACTCTGGAATACATAAGGCAAGCTCTTTCCAACAACAAAGATCTTGATTTTTTACGCCCGGTTTTAAATTCTGCAATCCCTAAACTAAATGCGGCTTAAAACGCGAAAAAAAACTAAAACCCACTTATGACACTGCTAAAAAAATATGTTCTGTTCCTTTTTATAAAAGTTTACCTACTTACTGCCAGTGGTCTAATAGGAATTTTTTTAATCGTCGATTTTTTTGAACGAATTGATGAGTTTTTAGCAAAAGACGCACCTATGATTGATTTGGTCTCGTATTATATTTTTAAAGTTCCCTTCATCTTTTTTTACATGGCCCCCCAGGCAGTTCTACTGGCAACGGTTATCACCTTGGCCTCGCTTGCAAAAAATAATGAGTTCACAGCTATGAAAGCTTGTGGAATTGGCGTTATGGGGATTACGTTTCCCGTCATATTGGCATCTTTATTTATTGCCTTAATGGTTATTGCCAGCAGCGAATTTGTATCTCCTGTTACAAACCAAAAAATGAATTATATTTTTATGGGGAAAATTCAGGCGCGAGCTTCTTACGGGAAAATTCCTACCGAAAACCTTTGGTTCAAATCGATCAATGGTGATATATGGAATATCGATTATTTCGACCCTTATAAATCAAGGTTAGAAGGAGTTGTTATTTTAAAACCAGGAATTAATCATTCCATAATACAACGCATCGATGCTCGGGAAGCCGTTTGGTCTATTAATAAGTGGGAGTTTATTGATGGATATATACGTAAATTTAATAATGCTGGAATACAATCTACAAAATATTTTGAGAAAAAATTCTTTCCCACACCGGAAACGCCTAAAAATTTATCTAAAGCCAACAAGCGCCCCGAAGAAATGAGCCTTAGCGATTTATACAAAGAAATTCAACTCCAGACATTGGAAGGAAAAGACACAACAATGAAATGGATTGAATTGCATCGCAATATTTCTTATCCATTTATCAGTGTGGTTATGGCCTTATTGGCGATTCCATTGTCCATTCGATCCAGCAGACACGGAGGACTATTGTTTTGTATCGGAATCAATATTGCTATGGGATTTGTTTTCTCGTTTTTATATGCAATGAGTATTTCATTAGGCAAAGGGGGAACATTCGATCCTATTCTCGCGGCATGGGGACCCAATTTGCTTTTTACCGTATTGGGATTCTACTTGCTGCTCACGATGGATAGCGAAAAGGCCTTCCCCATCTAGCGACAAACGCTACGGGTATGGTATTTTTCGTTACCCCTCATGCCCCGGCAGGGGTGTCCAATATATTATGAAAAAGATAGCCTCCATTGATATTGGTTCAAACACGGTTCGCCTACTCATTCTTGAGTCTACGGGGAATCAGGAGTTTAAGTTGCTCGTTTCCAGAAGAGATATCACCCGACTGGGTGAAGGCATGGACAGCCAAGGCAAGCTTTTAAAAAGTAGAATAGATGCCACGCTAAGAGTGTTATCCCATTTTCGCCAGACTTGCCTTGAAAATGGCGACCCCCCACTTTTTGCAGTGGCGACCAGCGCCGTTCGGGAAGCTTCAAATGGACAGGAGTTCGTTGCTCTCGCAAAAAATGAAACGGGCATTGATATTAAAATTATTCCTTGGGAAGAAGAAGCACGACTCACCCTCAAAGGAGTGTTTTGGAAAATACCTCATAATAATCGCAGAGCCTTGACCTTTGATATCGGGGGCGGCAGCACCGAGTTCATCTTATCAGAAGGGGAAAACATAGCAGGTTCTTGCAGCACTTCTCTGGGAGTAGTGAGGTTGACCGAAAAGTTCATTTCCGGGCATCCGGTGGATGAAAAAGAGTTTCAAAGTCTGCAAAGTCATTTACGAAATGAACTGCAAGCGGTGAAAAAAAAATTACCTGTCTTTTCTCCAGAAATTTTAATTGGGACCGCGGGCACAGTCACCACTCTTTCGGCTTTGAAGAATAATATTTATCCTTACGATCCTGAAAAAATTCACGGCTCAGAATTTTCCTATCAAGAAGCAAAATCTATTCTCGATGATCTAAAAGGAAAATCGCTTGCACAAAGGTTGCAACTTAAACCTCTTGAACCTGGACGGGAAGACTTAATCATTGTCGGAGCCGCAATTGTTTTGGAGACCATGCTGGCATTCGATTGTAAAATGCTGACGGTGAGCGAATACAGTTTGCGCGAAGGGCTCATCTTAAAAGCTATGAGTGAGGGGTAGACTCAATCACCTGATGTTGCCCCCCCTGTCTCCCATAACGTTTTGACAAAAAAGACCTTTTTAAAGGAATGGATTTGACTTCAAGGTCCAATTCCGCTAAAGTTTTTCTTCGCCACAAGCCTCCGGACACCGGAAAAAAGCCATGGGTTGTTAAACCTATAAAGGGCTTGCTAATTAATTTGTAAATCCAGGCATTCATACAATAATCAGACAATTACCTGCGAAGTTTCATGACTACAAAAAACAAAAAAACAGCTAAAAAAAAGACCGCTCCAAAGAAAACTCCGAAAGCTAGCGGACACCCGATGAAGGGCCGCGATATTCTTGTTAAAGCTCTGGAGAACGAAGGGGTCTCAGTTATATTTGGCTATCCAGGTGGAGCTTCTATGGAAATCCATCAGGGCCTGACATTATCCAAAAAAATCCGTATGGTTTTGCCCAGACACGAGCAAGGCGGATCTTTTGCCGCGGGTGGCTACGCGCGGGCTACCGGTGACGTAGGCGTATGCCTCGCCACATCTGGACCTGGCGCAACCAACCTGATCACAGGCATCATTGATGCGAAAATGGATTCCATTCCCATGGTTGCAATTACCGGACAGGTTCCCAGTACTGTTTTGGGAACCGATGCTTTCCAAGAAACGGATATTATGGGGTCTACCTTTCCGCTCGTTAAGCACAGCTATATGGTCCAAAACATTGCGGATATACCCCGCGTTATCAATGAAGCATTTCATATAGCAAGGACAGGACGACCGGGACCGGTTCTCGTTGACATCCCAAAAAATATTCAACAACAGGAAAGTGTTGTCGACTTCAATGTTAAATTCGACTGCCCAAGTTATAAACCCAACTTAAATCCTTCAGTTCTGCAATGTAAAAAAGCAGCAAATGAAATTCAATTGTCCAAACGCCCTGTCATATATGCAGGCGGCGGAATAATTTCCAGTGGTGCCTCGCAAGAGCTACGTGCATTTGCAAAAAAAACCGGGATCCCAGTTACAACCACCGTCATGGGGTTGGGAGCTTTCCCCTCAAATGACCCATTATCACTGAGAATGCTCGGAATGCATGGAGCGGTTTATGCGAACATAGCAATAAATAATGCAGACTTGGTTATCGCAATGGGAGTGCGTTTTGACGACCGGGTCACAGGAAAACTTGCTGAATTCTGCAAGGGAGCGCGGTTCATTCAAATAGATATCGACCCGACGGAAATAAACAAAAATATTACGGTCGACGTTCCTATTCAAGGGGATGTTAAACAAGCTTTAAAAATACTGGACAAATATGTTGAGCCGAAAAAGGATATCAAACCTTGGATAAAACAAGTCAATGATTGGAAAAAAGAATTTCCCTTAGCCTATGAAAGCATAAAGGGACAAATTGTTCCGCAATGTGTTGTTTCCCATATAAACAATCTTTCTGACAAAGATGCCATATTCTCAGTCGGCGTGGGACAGCACCAAATGTGGTCCGCGCAGTTCCTGGATTTTGATAAACCCAACAACTGGCTATGTTCCTCCGGCTTAGGAGCAATGGGCTATGGGCTGCCCGCAGCGATGGGGGCTCAAGTTGCATTCCCCAAAAAGCAGGTTATCAATATCGAAGGCGATGGAAGTTTCTTAATGAACATTCAGGAATTGCAAACTTTGAAGATTGAAAATATCCCAGTAAAAAATGTTGTCCTCAATAACGCCCATCTCGGGATGGTGGCACAATGGGAAGACCGCTTCTACAAATCTCTCAGAGGTCACACTTTCATCGGTGATGCCAACTTTGCAGAAGTAGCACACGCTTTCGGAATTAAGTCGGAAAGCATCTCCAAACCCGAAGAGGTTGTACCGGCATTGAAACGCATGCTTAAACATAAAGGGCCTTATGTTCTGGATGTAAAGTATCCCTACAATGACAAAAGCCATGGCCATGTTATGCCAATGATTCCGGCAAACCATACCTACCTGGACACCTGTCTCGATGCATCTACATCGCTTCGAGATTATTGGAAGAAAAAAGGCTACTTGGCATAGAGCCAGCGGCAAGCCGCGTGTGATGTTTTCTCATTTGTCTTCGTGCCACACAGGGTACGATAGTTCAACACCCATAAAGTCAAAGACAAATATCGTTTCTTTATGCCCTCTCTCAATCAAAATGGAAAATCGTTAAATCCCTACCTATTGGTGGGGCCTGCTTTATTAGCGGCATTTCTTTTTTCCTGGTCCATTTTTCATTCCGATCTTTCAAAGAGAGAAGCACGAGAAGGTGTACCCGTAGTAAATATGATGCAGGGGGGCAACCTCTGGTTACCGCAAATCCATTCTCAACAATTACGGACAAAACCTCCTCTGTTTTACTGGTCCGGTCTCATATCATCAAAGATTATGGGAGAGGTGAATGAAGTTTCTTTAAGAATTCCTTCGGTTTTGGCCGGTGCGGGAACGGTATTACTCACCACCTTTATGGGAATGCGTCTGTTTTCGCCTCTCATCGGTTGCCTTGCAGGGCTAATTATCACAACCTGCTGGCGCTTTGCTTATTTGGGAAGCCATGCCCGCATCGATATGCTCTTCGTATTTTTTATCACCCTTGCATTTGTCGCTCTATGGGAATACTCCCGCGAAGGGAAAACATCCCTCAAGTGGTGGGCGGGAATCGCAATGGGGCTGGCGGTTCTCACCAAAGGACCATTAGGATGGGTGTTTCCCCTATTGGCCCTTTTCATTTTTTGTAGAATTCATAAAAACTTTAGGGTTCCCTGGCTCCATATTTTATTTCTGCCAATAGGACTGTCTGCACTCTGGTTAGCGTTTGGAATTATTGCTGGCGGGGAAGAGTTTTCTAAAATGATCTATCAGGAAACCGTTGGCAGGGTTGCAGGAAGCGAAGCTATCCACATTCACCCAAAACCCTTCTACTATTATATTCCACAAGTCTTTGTTGGCATGGCCCCCTGGAGTCTGTTCCTGCCATTCGCAATCTGGTACGGATTTAAAAACCAAGACATCTCTTGGAAATTCTGCCTCATAACATTCGCAACACTTTTTATTTTCCTGTCTTTGTTCCCAGGTAAAAGAGGCGACTATCTCTTACCCCTCTACCCGGTGGGCGCCATCATGCTTGCGGTTTATTTTTCAAGGACGGGGGCAGAATTAAAACAAGGCATGTCTTTCCCAACATGGATAGTAATGGGAATGATGATGGTGCTGGTTTTGATTCTGGGCTTCAGCGCTCTTTTACCCGATTTTAATTTCGACTCATTCTCGGCATTTTTAAATTCCCGAGATCGCTGGATGGCGCAACTTCTTTATGACAGTCATCGGCCTCCCACACTCTTCTTAATTGTGGGAACCCTGGGTATGGTTCTTTTCTGGCTCAATCTCAGGAAGGCCTTGAATGAAAACTCAGGAATTAAGGTAAGCGGAGTGATAACAGGCTGGGCTTTTGTACTGTTTTTTTTAGTTCATGGTCCCGCAGCCCGAATTGTAAACGAACAAACCTCGCTACGACCTTTTGCGGAGAAATTAAAACAGATAGCGGGAGACCGCCCTGTTTTTAAATTCGGTGAAATTCGTGAAGACCTTTTCTACTATATGGATATGAAAATCAAAAAAGTTTACCTGGATACCGCAGAGTTCTCCAAAGCACCCAAAGCTCTATTGCTAATACGGAAAACATATGAACCAAACTGGCTGAAAGATTTTCCTGAAAAAAAAATAATCCTTACGACAGATGTTGGTTTTGAAACCTACTACCTCTACGAATAAGTGACATCTATTTTATATTGTATTCCATGTAAGCACGTTCGATGTTGCTATCCAGCCATTCCAGTTTTTTCCAATTTTTGAATTTTTCTTGAAAGATAGGTCGAATAACATCTTGAGTTTCTTTCAACGAACTGCCTTTTTCGATTTGGACCTTGACCCTGCGCCGCAAATCAATCAGATAATGCCTCATGGCAATGAGAACCGGCTTCCCACCCGGGGCGCCGTGACCGGGGATGTATATTTCCGCATCTAAATCACCGATATAATCGAGTGCCTTAATCCAGTCGTCAACATAGGCGTCGCCCATATAAGGAATCTTGCCATTAAATATCAGGTCCCCGGCAATGATCGTCTTCAAAGCTTCGATATAAATGAACAAGTCGCCATCGGTATGACCCGGCATATGAATCAATTCCAAGTGATACTCGCCAGCCCAGATATGCATTTTCTCTTTGAAAACCATATTGGGTGGAGTGACCACCGTTTCCTCTATCCCAGGAATTTTCAGGGTCTTAAAAAAATCTAAATGTTCCTTCCCAGCTTCATATTCAAGGGCTTTGCGAACATTTTCATGCGCGATGATCGTGTGGCTGTCTTTAAACACCTGATTGCCAAAACTATGGTCGCCGTGATAATGCGTGTTGATGGTGTATAAAATGGGCAACTGCGTTTGCTTGCGAACCTCTTCTTTCACCTTTCTTGCTTCGGCAGGTGTGACCCGGGTATCAATAACAATCACCCCTTCTTTAGTGATTAGAAACGTAGTGTTGGAATCGATCCCTTCCCCATGAGTCAACGTGAACAGGTTTTTCCATACCTCGACGGTTTTCGCTTTTTCAGCCCAGGCTGCGCCTGAATACAATAACCCTGCTAAAATAAACACGATCAACTTCAATCCATTACCACGCATAAAAATAAGCCCTCAAAAAATTTGTTATGAAATTCCCGCATGGTACCACCCACTAGTCGTGGAGGCAACTATTCGGCGTATGCTAAATTCCAAAATTAATAGCCACCTGACAAGAGAGGAAAAGTTTGGATGTTTTCGGGGGTTTTATGTTATTTTTAATTTATGGAAACACTCAACAAGAAAAAATACGACTTTCTTTTATTTTTACTGGAATCAGGAGACGCTATGGTGTGTCTCGATGCCCGATTGCCAGACGTGGATGTCCCCGATAGTCAAAAGGCCAACTCGTCGTTAAACCTGATTTTTAATTTGAATTTCAGACGTCCCATTGAAATAAATGAAGATGCGATATCAGCGACCCTGGCGTTCAATGGCCGGCCGCATAAATGTCGACTACCGTTTGAAGCCGTATGGGCGATTTATGATCCCAATATGAAAAACGGGCAAGTGTGGGAAGAAAGTATTCCAGAAGACATGAATCTGGCAGATCAGGCAGCAAGTGGAATGGTCGAACAAACTGCGCCCGCACCCAAACCCGCAGCAAAGCCTGAAAACAAACTCAAATCTTTGAAAACAAGTGGTAAATCGAGCGCAGAGGCCAAACCCAGTGCCGAAGGCACACCCAAAACCCCGCGCGACCGCAGCCACCTTCGCGTGATTAAATAACAGGC
>JAJDAV010000006.1 GCA_029261695.1 Nitrospinaceae bacterium
TCTGTGTTTTAACATCCCATATTTATGAAAATATCCTCCATAAAGATCTATCCTTTTGATACAGGAATTGCTCAAAGCAGTATAAGGGCCTATGCCGATGTGATATTGGAAAATTTGGTTGTGATCAAAGGTTTTCGGATACTGGCTTCTAAGTCAGGGGGAGTATTTATTGGAATGCCATCAAAAAAGGGTAAGGATGGTAAATATTACGACCAGATTGAGATTAAATCTGATGAGTTTCAATCTTTATTGCGCGAACAAATTTTAACAGCATATAAGGAATTTTCTTGAATTTAGTTTGTGGAAATTTTAACAGTTTTATAGAGGAAGTTTTTAAAACTGAGAAACTTTTTTCTTTCATCTGTTTCTATATGGTCTCGATCTTTACAAGCCCTAAGCCTAATTGCCAACCCTGGAAGGTTTGTTTGGTAGCGTTCTTTTGCCGCCAATATTAGTGACTTTGCTGTGTCTCTTGTCATCAGACTATTTTTAAAGGGTTGGTGAATGTCTGACCAAAAGTTGGCCTCCCCACTATCAAACTGATCAAGTAGGGTTTCGATAAAAACGTGTGGGTTAGGCTCTCGAACTGAGGGTTCAGAATTGCATGCCGAAATGATTTCCTGTTTGGTAATAGTCGTGGTTTTTCTAAACAACATAGCTCTTAAAAGGATGTTTTTTAGCTCCCTGACATTTCCTCGAAAATTATGTTGCTTGAGATAGTCGACGGCTGCTGAATCCAATTGAGGGGGATTGTCGCTGCCTTCTTTTTTATAACTATTAAATAATATGCCCAGAAAATGAGTGGCTAGATCTTCAATATCTTCAACTCGATCGTTCAACCTGGGAATTTGAAAACTCAAGGCACTTAGCCGATGATATAGGTCTTCTCGAAAATTTCCGGCTTTGATTTCAGCCTGTAAATCTTTATTGGTTGCAGCAATCAAAAATATTCTTGAATAGCAGGGTCGGTTTTCACCCAAACGCATAAAAACTCCTGTATCAAGAAAACGAAGAAGCTGGACCTGTGTTTTTGGATCTGCATCTCCAATTTCATCCAGGAAAACAATGCCCCCATTGGCTTCTTCCAGTATGCCTTGCCTGTTAAACTCCGCCCCTGTGTAAGAGCCCTTTTTATGACCGAAAAGTTCACTGTAGGTTAGTTCTCCGCTATAGGCGGCAATATTAGTCTTTCTTAAAGGCAGTTTGAAGGAAGTCCCTTTTTCTTTCTGGAAGATTTCATTTAAGTGTGAATAAATATTGTTGAAAAAGAATTCCTTACCTGAACCGGTTTGGCCGTGAATCAAAAGGCAGGGTAGCCCCGTGACTGTTTCTTCCAATTGCCGTTTTTCCCAGTTGAGCATTCGATTGCATATAGACTCGACCACAGTTTGTATTTGGTAGACCAGCGAATGAACATTTTGGCTTTTTCCGATAACGTTTCCAAAATGGTATGAAGAAATTTTTGGGTCTCTATATTCAATATCCTGGCGCAGTTGAACAATTTCCTGCTTTAAAATTTCTATTTGCTTGAGGTTATATACTTTCTGACTGATTAAACTCGAGATAATCTGTAGAATCCTTTGGTGCTCTGGAGTAAAAAAGTATTTACGAAAACTGTCCTGATTGATAACCCCCAAAACATGGTTCCCATGAATAATCGGAACCGCCAACTCAGATTTAATTTCTGATGAAAGACTCTTATAAAATCCGCTTTTGTCATCTTCGATATTGGGTATAAGCGCGGGGCGTGCCGTGTGAGCGACATAGCCATTTAAAGATCGTTGATCAAGAGGGATTTCTTCTCCACCCACTGGAAGTAGAGGTATTTTGCTCTTCATCCATCCGCGAGATTTTGCACCCACTAACTGTCCAGTTTCATCTTCAACGACTAACCAGGGTTTGCCATCCATGATCTGTGAAATAGAAATTGTTCCAGAATCAGCACCGATTAACTCGGAAGTCTTTGCAAGAATGTTCTGTAGAAACGGTTGTAAGTTGTCGGATGTGTCGGATAACAATTCTTCAATTTCACCCAAGACTTCTATTTCTATATGTTCCGGATTTTCTTCCAAGATCAGCTTTTCCACCATGGATGCGTGGTTTTCCAGAAGACGTTCTTCAAA
The DNA here is from genome assembly GCA_029261695.1 of Nitrospinaceae bacterium. GTDB lineage: Bacteria > Nitrospinota > Nitrospinia > Nitrospinales > VA-1 > UBA8687. The sequence continues at coordinate 2,124 of JAJDAV010000006.1, forward strand.
ATCAGTGAATTTATGGGGCGTGTTTGTGTAGTAATTTACAACGCAGATAAATTGACCCGTTTCTGCGTTAAATTTGGGAACTTGATACAAAGAAACGAGGTCAATTTGTTCAGCCACGGGTTTTCGGCTAAAGCTTTCGCTCATAACATCTTCTATGTATACCGCTTTTTGGTTGGGGTCTTTTGCTTTCAGCCCAGTCGACTTGTCAAAAACAACAATTCGGTTAATTAGGTTTTCTTTGTGGATATCAATCTTGTCACGGTTGTTATAAACCAATGCGTCTTTCTGGCTTTTCGAAAATGCCGCAAGAATTTCTACGCGGTCACTGAGTTCTTTGGTTTGGGACTTTGGGTCTTGAATAGAAGAGGGGACCCAAACGGACGCTAGTGCAAGTTTGTCGATGAGTTGAACTGCGGAACGCATCATACGCCAAGCTGCTTCTTTCTTGCGCGCTAAATCGAGATGTCGTGAAAAAGAAATTTTCTGATGAAATCGTTTTGCGCGGTCAAGGACGGAACTTATTTCAGAAAGAAAATTAGAAATATCTTTTAGCTGCTCTTCATCCAGAAACTCTCCTTCCTCTCCCCAATCCAGATTCAATGTGCCAATGGGACGAAACTGATGGGTGATGGGAAAAACCGCAGTTGCTTTGATTTGCGACAACTTTTCGAAAGGGTTCTGAACCTTTGCGAATCCACCAGGCAACTTCCAAGATAAAACCACTTCGTTATTTAAAAAAGCTTGAGAGATTACCGAAGCTTCTGGGGAAATGAATTTGGTGATAGGGGCAGGGCGGCTTTGACCTGTTACATATTGACAGACCAGCATTCCTTCATATAAATCTTCCAGATTAACCCGCACCATCTTACAGCCATAGTGCTCTTTAAGTTGGGATCCCATAAGATGCAAAATTTCGAAAAGGCTTTCCTTCCCTAGCTTCAATATGGAATTTTTGAGGACTTGCAGAGTCATTTTAGCGGAGTATTGAGTAAAAAAGTAACACAGAACCAGTAATATTATACTATATTTAGATTCTTAGAGTTCTTGCCATTTTTCTGATAGAGGAAAAAAATGTCAAAAATCCGGCAAAATCCGCCAATTTTATTTTTCTGTCAACGTTTTGGTGTGGTTAGTCGTTAAGGGGGTAGGTTGGAAAATCATTTGAATATAAAGGTTTAAGAGGTTTTTTGGCCGTTTGGTGTTTTTTCTTTTAATGGCATAAATTTTGCTTAACTAAGAGGAAAAGGAGATTGTATTTATGCTAGTAGATAAGTTGTTGTTTTCAGATACTGTACCCAAGGTTATGAAGAAGAGTCTGGATTTAATGTCTTCGCGGCAAAATCTAATTTCTTCTAATATTGGGAATCTGGACACACCGGGGTTTAAGGCCAGTGATATCGATTTTCAGGGGCAGTTGCGTGAAGCATTAGGTTCAAAAGGTCAATTAAACCTTCGTTCTACTAATGAAAAGCATTTTGGCCCTAAATCCTCAAATATTGGCAGTATGACAGCTGATCCATTTGAAGAAGAAGACGCAGCAAAGTCAAATGGCAATAATGTGAATGTAGATAAAGAAATGGCAAAACTGGCTGAAAACCAGATTGTATATAATGCAACGATTCAACTAATGATGAAACGTGGATCAACGGTGAAGGCGGCAGTCACTGAGCAGGCACAATAATATATAGGTTGTTGTCTGAAGTTTGTTATAATTTAAGTGTTAAAAACTAGAGAAATATTTAAAATTTATGAAAGACATTACTCTTTCAAGTAATTTAAAAGCGCTTCAGGGAATCAGCCCGTCTAAGGGGCTTAGTACTCCAGGCGAGACTAAAGGAACGGATGGACCGTCCTTTGCTGATACTCTTGCGCAATCCTTGGATAAGGTGAATTCGCTTCAAAAGGAAGCGGATGTTGCTATTCAGGATTTTGTTACAGGCGATACCCGAAATATCCATGAAACCATGCTGGCTGTGGGCAAGGCCGACTTAGCATTCAGGTTGACCATGCAGGTTCGAAATAAAATGGTTGAAGCTTATCAGGAAGTGATGCGATTGCAGGTTTGATGGAAATTATAAAGAATATCTAATCGAATCCCTGGATTTTTTTCCAGGGATTTTTTTTTGCCTGGACTTCCTTTTGCTTCTTGTTGACAAGTGCATTTTATTGGCAGATATTATTAGTATTATTCCTGTCAATAATGGAATTTTTAAAGCAATTATGGAGAAAAAAATGATTAAAGATTTTCAAGCAAAAATTATTACCAGCCTATGTTTGGCTGCGACAATTTTTTTGGTCACTCCTGTCTGGGCTCAATCGGGTGGTCACGCTAGTGTTGGTCTGGGGCATGGGGAAGAGGGTTATCTACATTTGCAGGAAATGATCAAACATTATGAGTTCGGCTTGCAAATGCCTGATGCTAATGAAGAGTTGAAAACACATGGCCCTGTGGCTCTACAACATGCCAAAGAAGCCATTAAACATTATAATGAAGCATTGAAGCATGGAAATGAGTCTTTAGGTAGGCGTGCAAGCGCACCTATGGCAGAAGGTTCCGGCGGTGGCGATCATGATGAGAATGATGGGTCTTCCCACAGTCATGACGAAGGTTCTCACTAGTTTTCACAGGGAATAGGGGGGCCTAGAAGGATGTTGTCATCCTCAACTTTTACTGGGAAGATTTTCGTGTTCCAGCGTTCGCCGCGATCGCATTTTCCTGTTTTTAGGTCGAAGCGATAGCCATGATTGGGGCATTTAACACCAACTCCGTTTAGCATTCCGCGTATCAGGGGTGCGGTTTTTTTATGCGGGCAGGTATCGTAGATGGCAAAATACTCGCCATCAATATTGAAGATGCTCACACGCTCGCCGTTTAATTCTATACGCTTCCTTTCCCCTGGGGGAATTTCACTGGCTTTGGCGACAATTGTAAATTCTGTCATCCGCTGGTTTCTATAGGCAGGTTAGAGTCTTTGCTCCAGTCCCACCATGAGCCATCGTAATTTCTGACTTTAAATCCCATGTATCGAAAAACGAAGTAGGCCATCGCCGAACGAACACCGCCGGTGCAATAAACAATGACTTCCTGATTTGTTTGTATCCCGTTTTTTTGTAGTAAGTGAGCCAAGTCTGCCTCAGATTTTAAGCTACCGTTTTCTTTAAAAAAATCGGGCCAATGGATGTGTTTGGCGTTTGGGATGTGTCCTCCTCGGTTCGATCCGTAAGGGGTGGCTCCCTGGAATTCTTTCTGAGTGCGGTTATCAATTAAAACGTAATTTTTATCAGATAATACTTTATTTATCAACTGTTTATCTGCTATTGTTTGAGGGTTTAATTGAAGTGTTTCTGGGGCGATTTTTGAGTATTTGCGTTTCTTTTGAAAACCATTTTCTACGGCTCCACCGCTATTTTCCCAAGCTTTTAGTCCTCCGTCTAAAAGAGAGACTCGGGAAAAACCGTAACGTTCAAACATCCAGAAAAACCGACCATCTGTTCTCCAGAGGTCTTCGGGGTCGCCATAGATAATTATATGTAGGTTGGGGTTAAGCCCCAAGGCACCTAGAGTTTCAGAAATGAAATTTTTGTCATCGATCAATAAGCCCTTTACTCCGTCTTTTTTTGCGGTGAACTCCCTCCAATTACTTAGATTGATGGCGCCGGGGATATGGCCCAATATAAACTTGAGTTTAGGTCGGGTATCAATGATAACTGTATGTTCTACAGGTATTTTTTTAAGAGCTGCAGGGGTTACAAGTAATTCAGCATTTACCTGTGTTTGCGGGTTTTTTTGGGGGGTCAACCCCATCAAAAACATTGCCAAAACCAACCAAAATATGGCCCTTATTTTTCTTGACAAATTAAGGGCTGCGCTTGTACTATCAGGCTTCATTTTTTCTCTCTGTTTCTGGGTTAATTCGGAGCATTTAGATTCATTTGATACACTAAACAGGGCTTAATTAGATAATTTCCACCCTTATAATAATCACATTCCCGATTATAAACGATTTAATTGGATCGGGCTAATGTTATAGAATGATAATCAGCAGGATTTTTATTTTTAAAGGTTAATTATGACGGAAGATCAAGGAAAAGAAAATAGCCCTTCGGATCGGCTTGATGAGATTAAAAAAGAAGAAAAAGAAGACGCTAGCAGCTATTATGCACAAGGTGAATCTAAAGATAACGTGAACGAGGAAGCCGAATTGAGTAAGCCTGTTGAAGAAGTAGATGCCCAAAAAGAAGAAATGAACATGCTAAAGGCGGTAGCCTTTCTTGGTTTTGGAATGGCAGCTTTAGCAATTATTTTCATATTGTTTTTTGTCCGTGATTTAGACACTCGAGTCGTGGATGTAGATGGGGCTGTCACCAGCCTTGAGGAAAAAATTGCTCCTCTTAGAAAACATGTTGATGAAAACCTAGAAAAAGTTAATCAGGATATTGCAGGACTTGATAGCAAAATTGGCAACTATGAGCGCATTATGGCAGTAATGGAATTGAAACGCGCTCTTGTAACAGTTCAAGAAATGTCTATGGGCAATTCCGCCAACGTGAAAGCAAAATCTAATCAGGTTGTAGCGGGTATTGAATCTCTCCTGGTAGAATTAGGAGCTGGTACTGCCACTGAAAAAATGCCAGCAGGAATTGTAAGTTTGGAAGAAGCACCTGCGGCCCCTGCTGCTCCAGTTGAAGAGCCAGCTCATGCTGAGGAGCCTGCGGCTGAAGAACCCGCTCATGCTGAGGAGCCAGCGGCCGAAGAGCCAGCGGCTGAACCTGCTGCAGAAGAAGAATCAGAGGCTTCTGAAGAAGCTCCTGCCGAAGATAGTGGTGACGAAGATGAAGAAGAGGAAGAAGAGGACGAATAAACTACAGCTTTCCTGTTAACTCTTCACCCCTTTAAAGGCCTTCACATATGCCAGCCGTAAAGCTAATCATATATTTTTTGTCAGCAATTTTAATTGGATCTTTTGCTGTCCAGAATATGACCTCGGTCGAGGTCCATTATTATGATTTTGGTCTCAATTTACATACCCTTGAACTTCCCCTTGTAACAGTAGTAATGATTCCTTTGGGGTTGGGTTTACTGGGTGCTTGGTGTATGTGGTTATCAAGTTGGGTTAAAATGCGAATGGTTATTCGTAAACAAAACAAGACCATTTCTTCGATGGAAGAGGAATTGGAAAAACTCAAAAATACTCCGCAACTCCCGGCTCAAGTAGAATCCACAACCGACTCGTAACCCCCTTCTTTTTCACTACCCCATTACATTTTTTTTGAGGTCATTATTGGCCAGCGGGTTGTTGTTGTGTCAGGCAATGAACTCCTCCCAATCCCCAAATAAGTGTTGAGCTGGGGATGGGTATAATTTTGCGTTTTGGAAAAAGTGTGGCTAGGGTTTCTAATGCCTGCTTATCGTTTGCATGATCATATATCGGTACTAGAACAGACTTATTGGCGATATAAAAATTCGCATAACTAGCTGGCAATCTTTCTTCGCGACTTCCAATATGTCCGGGGGTGGGTAGAGGAATAACTTTTAAAGGTTGGTCATTTTGATCCGTTGCTGATTTCAAATGGTCATAGTTTTTTTTCAGGGTAGGGTAGTTCGAGTCATCTTCATTTTCTTCTACCGCGCAGACTACAGTTGTAGGGTTCACAAAACGTGCAAGATTGTCAACGTGTCCATCCGTATCATCGCCCTCAACATCTCCATCTAGCCAAATAATTTTTGAAACACCCAGATATTCTTGTAAAAGGCTTTTCATTTCAACCCGAGTAATTTTATTATTACGATTTGGATTTAGAATGCAGGACTCGGTTGTCATGCAGGTTCCAACTCCATTGACATCGATAGCGCCTCCCTCCAGAACAATTTCGGGTTTAAAATGATGCAGACCGGATTCCTCGGCGATTACTGTTCCGGCAAGGTCATCCAACTCCCATTTATACTTTCCTCCCCATGAATCGAAATCCCAATCATTTGTAGCGACTTTACCTGTTTCTTTTTGGACCAAAAAATTGGGGCCATAATCACGAATCCATGAATCGTTGGTGGGAATGTCATGTAAGAAAATATTTTTCATATTCACACTCTGAGCTTTTAGAGTGGCTTCAACAGATGCTTCCATGTCTTTGTCGTTAACCAGGATATGAGTGTGCTCACTGATTGCAAGAGAGTGAACGATAGCCAAAAATTCTTTTTCTACCTGCTCCAGATCCTGATCTGGCCATGTTTCAGGATTATGAGGCCAAGTTAGCCAGGTTGCCGAATGCGGTTCCCATTCAGCAGGCATACGATATCCTAGGGAGGCGGGAGTTTCATTCGTCATTGTCTAGATAAATCTTGTTTAGGTTGTTATAGGCATCAACTCGGCGGTCTCTTAAGAAGGGCCAGTTTTGTCGGGTGGTTTCAATCTCTGGTAAAGAGCATGAAGCCAATACTATTTGAGGTTGGGTTTGATCGGCCTGTTGTAAAATTTTTCCAAAAGGATTGCAAATGAAAGAGCCACCCCAAAACGTTAGGGCATTTTCTTTTCCTACACGGTTTACAGAAGCCAAAAACAGTCCATTGGAAATCGCGTGAGATTTTTGGATGGTCTCCCATGCTGATTTTTGCTGAGCGGATTCTTCCCTGTCGCAATCCTGAAATCCTATAGCTGTTGGATAAAATAAAAATTGTGCTCCAGTTAAAGCGGTGAGACGGGCTGCTTCTGGAAACCATTGATCCCAGCAAATTAGAACCCCAATTTTCCCATATCGTGTGGAGAAACTTTGAAACCCTTTGTCTCCAGGTGTGAAGTAATATTTTTCATAAAAACAGGGGTCATCTGGAATATGCATTTTGCGATAGGTTCCTGCAATTGACCCATCTGCATCTATAATTACAGCTGAGTTGTGATAAATTCCTTCAGTTCTTTTTTCGAATATGGGGACAATTAATACAATTTCAAGCTCTTTTGCTAATTGTGCAAGCGAAAGGCTTGTAGGCCCCGGAATAGGCTCGGCAATAGAAAAGTGTTCAGGGTTTTCTGTCTGACAAAAATATTTTGAAAGAAAAAGTTCGGGCAGGCATATAATTTGCGCACCTCTTTCCGCTGCTTCGCGGATGTATTTGGTGGCGATCTGTAAATTTTCTAATGGATTGGCAGTGCAACCCATTTGTATTAAACCAATAATCCGGATGTTTGCGTTAACATTATTCATGCAACTCGAGCCAAATAAAAAGTGTGAGTTCCTTCTTTATGTCTCAATATGATATCATATTAATTCTGGCGATTTCTTTCAGGTATTTTATAAATTCAGCAGGAGTATAGAGTTAACATTATGTGGATTAAACAAGCGTTTAGAGATTATTATAAACCGAAGCTCAAGCGCGAATTGAAGCGAGACCCCAATCAAGAAGAAATGGATAAACGCTTCGAAGAAATTTATAGTCAGGTCAATTGCACCTTATTGGCAGGAGTTTTAGAGGGTGTGGCTATATACTTCTATGAGATAGCAAAAATTTCTAAAGAAGAGCTGGATAGTTTTAGAGATCGCCCTGAAGAATATTTGTTTGAACGCTTTGGGGGTGGCAACTATAAGCTTAATTTTTATGAAGGTCCTTCCTTTATTGTTTGTGTCAATTTCAAGCCTAAGGGCGAACCCAAGTGGATAAATCTTCTCCCTGAAAAAGCTGGGACAAACCCTAACCCTGCCTGATTTGATTTTCTGGAAGCGCGTAATACCATGAACAAAAGCATTTCGATGCAAGCTGATGGGCTAATCGCTCATTTAGACCGAGTCCAAGAATATATTAGCTCGATTGGCCGAGAGGTCAATGTTGAAGGGCTTCGGGGGTCTGCTAGTGCTTATTTTCTTTCTCGGTTACATCAGTTAGAAAAAGGACGACCGGTTCTGATTGTTGCAAGTGATCAAAATCGTGTGGAAAACTTGTTGGAAGATTTTAAATATTTCTTTCACTACCTAAATCTAAAAACCAAGCCTTTGGATTTTCCCTCCTGGGAGTTATTGCCTTATGAGCAGTCGTCGCCTCTAAATGAAATTTCTGGCGAAAGACTTGAAATTCTTAACAGATTGAAAAACGGCGAAAACCTGTTTTTAATCGCATCTGTTGAGTCAATCATGCAAACCGTTGTTCCCCGAAACTCACTGCATAGAAATGTGTTTTCGATCAAACCCAATGATGAAATGGAACGTGAGCTATTAGAGGCAAGTTTGGCTGATAACGGATTTTTGCGATCGTCATTGGTTGAAAATAGATGCGAGTTTAGTGTTCGTGGGGACATTGTAGATTTTTTCCAACCAGGCGCAGAAAACCCCATTCGTATAGAGTTTTTTGGGGATACTGTTGAATCCGTTAGAGAGTTTGATGTGTTTTCTCAAATATCTATAAATAAATTAAAGGGCGTGGATATCCTTCCTGTTCGGGAGCTATGTTTGACTCATTCCGAGATGCAATTAGGGAGTGAGAAAATTTTAAGTCGATCCGATGAGTTGAGCTTGGATAATAAGCAAACTATGGAGCTTCAAGAAAAAATTAAAAACCTGGGTTTCTTTTCGGGAATGGAATTTTTGGCCCCCTTCTTTTTTAATAGCCGAGAAACAATTTTTGATTATTTACCTCAGAATACGGTCATTGCACTGGATGAGCCTGACCTGCTAAAGGATAAAAGCCAACAGTTTGAAAATCTTGTAATAACAGAATTCGAAAGTTGTATTGACAAGGGAAGGGTCGCTGCTGCACCCAAAGAACTCTATCTGTCCTCTGACGAACTTTTTGATAAATCCAGAAGCTTGCATGGGCCTGTCTTGTTAAATTCCTTAAAGATAGCTGAAGAGGACGGTTTTTTGGAGGGACTGGAAATCAAACAAACTCCCCAAATGGCTGGTAATTTTGATTTGTTCACAGATCAGATTCTTCGATGGCGCAAGGAGGAACAAAAAATTGTAATTGTTGCTCCAACTAAAGGTCAAATTCGACGAATACACGAATTAATGAATGAGTGGGAATTAGAAGTTGATGTGGATATTGGAAGACTCAGTGATGGTTTTCATTTTAAGTCTGCTAACCTGGTTTTTATCGCCGAGCATGAAATATTTGGCAGGTCGCATAAGCATCGTCATAGAAAAAAATCGAATTCTCAGAGTTTTCAGCGAGGTCTGAAAGATCTTAAAAAGGGTGATTATCTTGTCCATGTCGATTATGGCATCGGACTTTATCTTGGCACAAAAGAAATTAAAACAGGAATGGGAAGTGGAGAGTTTCTTCATATTGAATACGCTGACGATGAGAAGCTATATCTTCCCATGGAAGGTTTGGGTTATATCCAAAAATATGTAGGCGGATCAGAAAACCCCCCGCCTTTAAGTAAAATGGGGGGGATTGCCTGGAAAAAACAAAAGAAAAAGGTAAAAGCCGCTATTGAGGAAATGGCGGGAGATTTAATCAAACTTTACGCTTCAAGAGAAACGGCCAAGGGTTATGCTTATTCATCCAATACCATGTTGGTTCGCGAATTTGCAGATTCGTTTGAATACGAAGAGACAGATGATCAGCTAAAGGCTATTGAGGAAGTAGAAAATGATCTGGAAAATGAAAAACCTACCGACCGACTCATTTGTGGTGATGTGGGTTATGGCAAAACGGAAGTGGCTATGCGGGCTGCCTTTAAAGTAGTTTTGGATAAAAAACAGGTGGCTGTGTTAGTCCCTACCACTATTCTCGCACAACAACACTTGCAGACCTTTCAAGAACGCTTCAGAGAGTATCCTGTCACTATTGATATGGTAAATCGCTTCAGGACTCCTCGCGAACAAAAAATTACTATTGAAAAATTAAAACGAGGAGAAGTCGATATCATCATTGGAACTCATCGGCTGCTTTCCAAGGATGTGGAGTTTGCTTCACTGGGTTTGATCGTTGTGGATGAAGAGCAGAGGTTTGGGGTTAAACATAAAGAAAAATTGAAAAAACTCAGAAATTCAGTAGATATTTTAACGCTGACAGCAACTCCCATTCCCCGGACCTTGCATTTTTCCTTAATGGGAGTACGAGACTTAAGTGTTATAGAAACTCCTCCGCTGGATCGTCTGGCAGTAAAGACCCTAATTAGAAAATTTGATGAAGAGGTAATCCGGGATGCCATTTTGAGAGAAGTGGATAGGGGAGGGCAAGTATTTTTTGTGCATAATAAAATTCACAGCATCCATTCCATTGCAGAGCTAATTCGTAGATTGGTTCCTGGGGTCAGAATTGATATTGCTCATGGACAATTACCTGAACATCAACTTGAAAAAGTAATGAAAGATTTTCTCGACAAAAAAGTCGATGTATTGCTCAGCACATCTATTGTTGAGTCTGGCTTGGATATTCCTTCTGCAAATACCATTATTATTAATCGCGCTGATCAGTTTGGGCTTGCTCAGTTATACCAGTTAAGAGGGCGAGTCGGCAGGTACAAACATCAAGCCTACGCTTATTTGTTGATTCCCGGCACAGGTGCTTTGAGCGGTGAAGCACGAAAACGGTTGGAAGCTATGGAAGAGCTAAGCGAGTTGGGAGCTGGGTTTCAATTAGCGGCTAGGGATATGGAAATCAGAGGGGTTGGAAATATGCTTGGTCGCGATCAATCGGGGCACATCGCATCAGTGGGGTTTGATTTGTACTGTAAACTTGTGGAAGATATGGTCAAAGATATTCGAGGGGAAAAATCTGAGCCCAGAATTGAAACAGAAATAGATCTTATGATTAAAGGGTTTATTCCTAATGAATATGTTCCTGATCTTAACCAGAGGTTGGATTTTTATCGCCGAATACAATTAGCCGGAGATAGAAATGAGTGTATGGAGTTGTCTGGAGAGATGACGGATCGGTTTGGTCCACACCCTGAACCTGTTGACAAACTATTGCTATTGCTGGAAATTCGAGTCTTATGTCAGTTGTTGCATATCAGTAATGTCAAAATGAAAAATAATGACGTTTTCCTAACATTACTTCCTTCCACTCCGGTAAGCCCCGAAAATCTTACGGGTATTCTAGATGAAAGGTTGAGGATGCTTTCTGAGTTTCAGATCGGAATTCGATTGGATAGGAAAGGCTGGCGGGCAGATTTAAAAGTGGTTTCAGCTTATCTTCAAAAACTTTCACAATCATTAAATATGAAAACTGTTTCGTCATGAAAAAATATTTTGCCTTGTTGTTAATTGTGCTGGTGCTTGCAGGTTTGGCTTCATGCTTCAATGATAATTCATCCACAAATACTTTAAAGAATGATGAAGTTATATTGAGAGTTAATGGTGAGAATATTACTTCGGAGCAATTTAAAAAAGTGTTGATGGGGCAGACGAAAATTTTTAGGGTTCAAAATACTCAAAACTTAAAATTGGAAGAGTTGATTTGGATTAAGAACAGAGTTCTAGACGAAGTGATAAAGAATACGTTGCTTTCCCAGGAGATAAAAAATAATAACATTTCCATCGAGCAAGCTGAATTAGATGTAGCCCTTAAGGAATCGAGAGAGGGGTATCTCGAGGGGTCATTTGAAAATGCTTTGAAACTAGAAGGTCTTACGATGGATGATTGGGAGGAATCTATAAGGAATAAGCTGTTGACAAATAAATTGATTCAACTACAGGTCAATAGTAAAGTATCAGTAGGTGAAGATGAATTGCGCCGCTATTTCAATGAAAACGATCATAAATTCCACAAAAAAGAACAAGTTAAAGCTCTTCATATTATGGTCGAGTCCGAAGATGAAATCAGGGAAATACAAAAAGAACTTCAGAATAAGCAAAAGAATTTTTCAGACCTTGCCAAAGAATTTTCCTTAGGTCCGGAAGGGGCTCAAGGGGGTGACTTGGGGTATTTTGAAGCAGGGCAGATGCCAGAGGAATTTGATAACGTTTTTAAATTAAAAAAAAATAAAGTCAGTAACATCATTAAAACGCCATACGGATTCCATTTATTGAAAGTAGTGGATAAGATTGAAGAAAGAAAAATGAGTTTTGAAGAATCCATCGGTAGGGTTGAAAAAATTCTTCTTCAGGACATACAGGATAAAGCGTTTCAAGATTGGTTTCTAAAGCTCAAAAAAAATTCCAAAATAGAAATTGAATATGATTCTCTCGAAAAAATCAATTAGGCAGTTCGTTTTAGCAATTATTCTTAGCGGGGCTTTTTTTCTGCCTCATTTAGCTTGGGGTAAGGTGTTCGATCGGGTTGTTGCTAAAGTGAATAATGAAATTATTACTTTGAGCTCTGTTGAAGAGAGAGTATTTGTTTTAAAACAGAAATATAAAAATGATTTGCAAAGTCTCAATGAAAAAGAAATTCTAAAAGAGGCTTTGGATATGATTGTAGGAGAAAAGCTTCAGCTTCAAGAAGGAAAAAAGATGGGGCTGGAGGTAGATGATGCTGCTGTAGATGCCGCTTTGAAAAATATCGAATTGAATAATGGTTTAAAGGAAGGGCAATTGCTTGCCATGCTAGAGTCTGAAGGCAAGTCTATTGAATCTTATAAGGATCATATTCGTGACCAAATTCTTGTGTCTAAAGTAACTCGGTTTGAGTTGGGCAGTCGTGTTAGCGTGAGTGATAAGAAAATCACAAGATATTATCACAAAAATCAAAAAGACTTTTGGGAGCCTGGAAAAGCTCGCGTAAGGCACATTCTCATACTTTCAGAAAAAGATTCACTCCCCAGTCAGAAAAAAGAAAAGTATTCAAGAGTTGTAGAAATTCTAAATGAAATTAAAGGGGGGCTGGACTTTTCTGAAGCAGCAAAAAAATATTCAGAAGATATCTCTGCTAGCTCAGGTGGGGATGTAGGTATTGTTGAAAAAGGTAAAATGGTTCCAGAATTCGAAGAGGCAGTTTATCAACTGAAAGAGGGCGAAATTAGCGATATTGTAGAAACTGCATATGGTTATCACCTTATAAAAGTTGATGAAGTGCAGCCTGGTAGGACACTTCCTTTGAAAGAGGCTAAGGCTAGAATACAGAATATTTTAGCGGGTAAGAAACAGAAATCTGTTTATGAGGACTGGATGAAAGAGTTAAAGGAGTCAGCTTATATAGAGATTTCCTTATTCGAAGACCCAAGGGAAAACAGAAGTTCGAAAGTATTTAACTCTAAAAAAAATAGAGAAGAAGGTACTGGGGAATCCCATGCCTCGTCTCAAAAAGAAAGAAATAGCGGGGCACAGGATAGCGTAAAGAAAAGGCAAATGGAGGATAAATGGGAGGAGATGTATAAATCTGTTGAGAAATCAAAAGGCAGAAATCCGAACAACTCTTCTCTTCAAAGTATGGAACGCAAGCTTAAAGAAATTAAAGAACTTCGTTCCCAAGGTAAAATATCAGAAAAAGAATATCTAAAAAGAAAACGCAAGCTGTTGGACGATTTATAAAGTATTAGCATCCTTTTCTATTTACCTCACATACATTCTACTCCCAAGCTCTGATATTTGTTTTTAACAGTGGTATGGATATTTTTCTTAAAAAATTAGAAAAAAGTATAAATGGTTTGATTCGTCCCGGAGATAAAGTTGTTGTAGGTGTTTCTGGTGGTGCCGATTCTATTGCTCTTCTTCAAGTTCTCCATGAACTTTCCCATCCTCAAAATTACCAGTTGGTGGTAGCGCATATAAACCACATGGCACGAGGCAAAGATGCATTTGATGATGCTTGCTTCGTTAAAGACGTGGCAGATAAATTGGGGCTACCTTTTTTTCTTAAAGAAATTGATGTTCAGAAGGAAAAAGTTAAATTAAAAACATCTTTTCAGGATGCAGCTAGAATTATCCGATATAAGTTTTTCAATGAAACCTTGGCTGCGGTTGAGGGTAATAGAATTGCATTAGGGCACACTGCGGATGATCAGGTTGAAACTATTTTGATTAATATTGTGAGGGGTTCTGGCCTGAAAGGGTTGGCAGGAATTCCTCAAGTGCGAGACAATATTATTCGTCCTTTATTGCAAATTTATAGGAAAGAAATTGAAGATTATCTCGAAGAGAAAAAAATTGCCTATCGAAATGATTCGTCAAATTATGAAAATAAATATCTGCGTAATAGAATTCGTCATGAGCTGATTCCCCATTTAGAAAGCTTCAACCCAGGAATTAAGAAAAGTTTGAAGGGAATGTCGCTTATAGCAGAGGAAGATGACTTTTTGTTGTCTCAAATGACCTTGGATATTTTTAATCAAAATTTTCAAAATCAAGGTGAGAAGGATATATCTTGGAGTATTAATGATTTCCAAATTCACCCTTTAGCATTAAAGAAAAGATTAGTGCGTGAGACTTTTCATAGAATCACAGGGGGAACACAGGGGATCACGGCTTTACACGTTCAACAAATTCTTAATCTTTTTGATTTTCCCAAAGCAGGCAAAGTTTTAAATGTTCCCAGGAATGTTGAAGTTTCTTGTACTTATAGTTCTGTGGAATTTAAAATTAATAATGAGAAATCGGCAGAAAATTCTAAGAAATTTGAAACAGATTTGACTGCAATTCTCATCCCTGGAACCACTGAAATTCCTGAAGGGCAAATTCAGGTTCAAACTCAAATTTTAGATGAAAAACAGGGGTTTTCTTCAATAAACCAGCATTTGCAAGCATTCCTGGATCTGGATAAAACCGGTATTTCCATTAATGCCAGGTTTTTTCAGCCAGGTGATCGATTTTGCCCCTTGGGGATGTCTGGTAGTAAAAAATTGAAATCGTTTTTTATTGATCGAAAGGTACCCAGACATATGAGGCACCGCATCCCCATATTGACAAATGATCAAGGCGATATTATCTGGGTCTATGGGGAGAGAATTTCTCATATCTATAGAGTAACCGATAAGACAAAAAGGGTGCTTTTTCTACAAGGAAACAAGGCCATTAATTATTGAAGTTAAAAGCTGTAGTTGTGGTAGGATAGTTACTATGCAAGTACGATTTTTCAGTGTTTTAAGGAGAATGTTTTGAATCAATTTTATAAGAATCTGGCGCTTTGGCTGGTTATAGGCATTGTTCTCATTGCCTTATTTAATATGTTCAATCAACCTCTCACTCAGCAATCTGATGTTGTTTTTAGTGATTTTATGGATCAGGTTGAGCAGGGGCAGGTTACTGAAGTTGTTATCAGTGGCGATAGTATTAGTGGAAAATATGTTGATGGTAAGGCGTTTCAAACAACGGCTCCACCCAAAGATCCCGATCTAATTAAATCTCTACGGCAAAAAAATGTTCGTATTGTAGTTGTGGCACCTGAGCAGACGAGTTGGTACATGAGTATTTTGATTTCCTGGTTCCCCATGTTGTTGTTATTGGGAATTTGGATTTTCTTTATGCGGCAGATGCAGGCAGGCGGCGGAAAAGCCATGTCCTTTGGTAAAAGCAAGGCTCGTTTGCTCAATGACACCAAAAATAAAACAACTTTTAAAGATGTTGCAGGGGTAGATGAAGCCAAAGAGGAACTACACGAAATTATTGAGTTCTTAAAGGAGCCCCAAAAATTTAGTAAATTAGGGGGGAAAATTCCTAAAGGCGTATTGTTAGTGGGCCCTCCGGGAACCGGAAAAACCCTGCTTGCCAGAGCTATTTCTGGCGAAGCGAACGTCCCATTCTTTAGTATCAGTGGGTCAGATTTTGTTGAAATGTTCGTAGGGGTAGGAGCGTCACGCGTTAGAGACCTTTTTGAACAAGGAAAGAAAAACAGTCCATGTATCATCTTCATTGACGAAATCGATGCCGTTGGAAGACATCGTGGCGCAGGTTTAGGGGGAGGTCATGACGAGAGAGAGCAAACCCTGAATCAGCTTCTAGTGGAAATGGATGGCTTTGAAAATAATGAAGGCGTTATTCTAATTGCCGCAACCAACCGCCCCGATGTTTTGGACCCCGCACTCTTAAGGCCGGGTCGATTTGATCGTCAGGTGACAGTTGGGCGCCCCGATGTTAAGGGTCGTGAGGGTATTTTAAAAGTCCACACTTCTACCGTGCCGTTAACAGATGCAGTTGATTTGAAAATTATAGCAAGAGGTACCCCAGGTTTTACCGGGGCAGATTTAGCGAACCTTGTTAATGAGGCAGCTTTACTTGCAGCCCGGGATGATAAAAAAGCCGTTGCTATGGTTGATTTTGAAGAGGCAAAAGACAAAGTAATGATGGGTGTTGAAAGACGCAGCATGGTTATTTCTGAAAAAGAGAAAAAAACCACCGCCTATCATGAAGCAGGACACGCTCTGGTTGCAGTTTTACTACCGGGGACAGATCCAATTCATAAAGTAACTATTATTCCCCGTGGAAGAGCATTGGGTGTCACCATGCAACTCCCGATGGATGAACAGCACACTTACCAGCGAAACTATCTCATAAACAGTTTGGCAATTTTGATGGGCGGTCGTTGTGCAGAAGAAATTTGCCTGGGAGAAATGACCACGGGTGCAGGAAATGATATCGAACGGGCTACTGAAATGGCTCGCAAGATGGTTTGTGAGTGGGGGATGAGTGAAAAGATGGGTCCTCTGACTTACGGAACTAAAGAAGAACAGGTTTTTCTAGGAAAAGATTTTTCGAGCCAAAAGAACTTCAGTGATCAAACGGCCAAGCTGATTGATCAAGAAGTAAAGACTTTAGTGATGGGTGGTTACGACAAGGCAACAGAACTGCTTACATCTCATCTGGATAAATTAGAGGAAATGGCTCAGGCACTTCTTGAGCATGAGACCCTAAATGCACAAGATATTAAAGATATCCTCGATGGAAAAGGTATTTCCAATGATGAGGACTCTGGTATATCTCAAAAAATAAAAGATCAAGCCCCTGCTGAACAAAAGAAATCAAAGCCCGATGCAGATGAAGGACTTTTAGGCGGGGGAATGCCAGATCCTACTCCAGCCTGATCTGTTAGTTAGAAGAATTTGTAGAACCCAAACTCCACTTATCCGTTGTAGGGTAAGTGGAGTTTTTTGTTTCAATAAGAAATCAAACCTGATTTAGTTCCCTGAGTTTTTGAATCCCACTTTATGCAACGGTTTTCTTTTTCAGAAAATAACAATAAAACCCGACTTATGGGGATAATAAATTTATCTTCAGATTCTTTTTATAAAGATAGTCGTTGCTATTCAACAGAAGATGCCGTTGTCCTGGCTGAGAAAATGATCGACGAGGGAGCCGATTTCCTCGACATAGGTGCTGAAAGTTCGCGTCCGGGTTCTAAACCGATAGAGGTCGAGGAAGAACTCGCCAAGCTAATACCAGTTGTTTCTTTGCTAGTGAAAAGAATTAAGGTTCCAATATCTGTAGATACTTATAAACCAATTGTGGTCAAAGAGGTTTTACAGGCCGGTGCTAAAATAATTAACGACATTACAGGGCTACAACAATATTCAGAAACGGCTGAAGTTATATCTGAATTTGGGGCAGGTGTTGTTGTGATGCATATGCAAGGAAACCCCGAGGCTATGCAAATTGACCCCACTTATAAAAATGTTGTTGATGAAGTAAAAGAATTCTTGGGCACTAGTATAAAGATTTGTAAAGAGGCTGGGATTAATCCAGAGCAGATTGTTATTGATCCGGGTATTGGCTTCGGTAAAACCCAAAAGCATAATCTGGAAATTTTGCAAAATCTTGAGAAATTTGCATCCTTGGAAAAACCTGTTTTATTAGGCTTGTCCAGAAAGTCTTTTATCGGAAAAATTTTAGACGTGCCAGAGGAGGAAAGGCTCGAGGGTTCTCTTGCTGCATCTGTACTGGGTGTTTCTAAGGGGGCATCAATTATTAGGACTCACGATGTTAAGGCAACTCGTAAGGCTGTAAAGGTTGCTGAAGCAATAATAAAAGGAGAAAGTGCGTGACCCGTTTATTTGTAAATGTCGATCATGTAGCCACTATTCGAGAGGCTCGAAAAATATTGGAGCCAGACCCCTTAAAGGCTGCATTATTGGCCGAAAAGGTAGGGATAGATGGCATAACGGTTCATTTGAGAGAAGATCGCAGACATATTCAAGATGATGACGTGCGTCTTATTTCGCAAAACATAAATACTAAATTAAACCTTGAAATGGCGGCCATAAAAGAAATGGTTGATCTTGCACTAGAGCTAAAACCTTATCAGGTTTCTCTCGTACCCGAAAAAAGGCAGGAAATTACAACGGAAGGTGGGCTTGATGTTTGTTCGCAAATTCCAGAACTCTTGGAAATTCAAAAATCAATCAAAGAAAAAAATATACTGTTCAGCTTATTTGTAGATCCAGATATTTCTCAAATTGATGCTTCAAAGCAAGCCAAGGCTGACAGTATTGAAATTAATACAGGCCGATATTCGGAATTAACGGATCCGAAAGAACTAGAAGAAGAGCTATTGCGAATTAGGGAGGCCGCACTACATGCCACAAAATTAGAAATGCGTGTTTTTGCCGGTCATGGATTAAACTATGACAATGTTCAGGCTATCGCCTCAATTCCGGAAATAGAGGAACTCAATATCGGCCATTTTTTAGTGGCTCAATCGGTTTATGTTGGCATTGAAAAAGCCGTAAAGATGATGATGCAAATTATTAAATCAGCAAGTACTTAGAATACATTTTCTCCGAAAAAATATAACCCATTGAAAATATGTAAGTTTTGAGTGTTTTTTTGATTAATTTGGGTTAAAATTTGATGTATAATTTGTTTGCTTGTTTTTTTTAATTTTGAAATGGTCGGATAATGGAAGAGTCTGTTAACTATTCTGAAATCGATAAGGAAAATTTGTCGATTCGAGAACGAGGAACTTCTAATGCACGCGAGTATTCGCGAGTGGTGGAAACGTTTAATAAAGTTCTCGATTATAAAGAAAAATTTCGGAACTCTTTAGAAGAGAAACTAAGCTCCATTGGTTCTCAAGTTAATGACAACGTAGACAATCTTGAGACTCTTTTGCGTAACATTGATATCTATGATCAAAACATAGATAAAATTTCCAGTAATTTAGGAAATTTGTATACGGAAGAGAGTTCCATCAAAGCAAAATACGAAGAGTTGTTGAATGGAAGTTCTTTGGAAAATATTCCCGCAGAATCCAATCCTGAGGCCAATAGCGACGACCCAGAAGGGGCACGCGAACTTCTAATCCGACGACGGAGAAATTATTTAGATAATCTGGACAAAAGTTTTAAGCGTTTGGATAATGAATTATTTTCTATTGAGAAACTCAGGTCAGAGTTAACACATGCGCGAGGTGAAATTCTTGTCAAAAAAGATGAAGCTCAAAAGAGAATCCGCTTATTAGAAGAAGAGGGGAAAAGGTTTTTAGATGAAGTAAAACGGATTGAGTCAGAATTAGAGTCATCTGTAAAAGAAGAGGGCTTGTTAATTAAAGAATTTAAAGAGCTAGTTGGAAAAGTAGAACGTAGCCTTGAAATTAGTGATGAGATGGACCATATCTTATTTACCTATCTCACGGCGGCAGAGTCCAGATCTCTTCCCGGAAGAAATCCAGCTCCCGTTCCAGAGTAGTTCAGTTGGTTAAGGGAAACTATTCCTTCATTCCGCGGTAAAGCCCCTATAAAGATAACTAAGTTGTAAAGGGTTGCCAATTAAGGTTTGTATTGACTTGAAATTATAATTTTTGCATACTCCCCATAATCTTTAGGTAGTTGAAACCCCTGTTTGTTTCCTAACTCCTGATTAGGTCTGAAGGCTTTGATTTTCCTTTTGGTACACCCGCCTGTTTAATTAAAAATTTTGTTGTGAAAGAGTTGATAAATTATGTCTAAGAAGGTTGGTATAAACGGTTTTGGTCGTATAGGAAGAGCGGTTCTTAAGAATATATTGAACGATCCTGAATGCAGGGACATTGAAATTGCTGCTATCAATGATTTAACAGATCCTGCAACTTTGGCACATTTGTTTAAATATGATTCTGTGCAAGGGGTTCTCCCTCAAGAGGTGACTTCAGATTCTGATTCAATTTCGATCGATGGCAAGGTCATTAAAGTTCTCTCCGAAAGAGATCCCGCTAAGCTCCCCTGGAAAAGTTTGGGGGTAGATATAGTTATTGAATCCACGGGATTTTTTACAAATAGAGAAGCCGCAAAGCAACATCTGGACGGGGGTGCGAAAAAGGTAATAATTTCTGCGCCCGCAAAGAATCCTGATGTGACCATTGTTCTGGGGGTAAATCAAGATTCTTATCTTCCAGCAGAGCATGACATTGTTTCTAACGCCTCTTGCACAACCAATTGCCTGGCACCCGTAGCTAAAGTCTTACACGATAATTTTGTTATTAAAAAAGGTTTGATGACTACCATTCACTCCTACACAAATGACCAAAGAATATTGGATTTGCCACATTCAGATCTTCGCAGAGCCCGTGCTGCCAATGTGTCTATGATTCCAACTACGACAGGGGCTGCTAAAGCAGTGTCTCTGGTACTTCCTGAAATCGAAGGCAAGTTGGATGGAATGGCGATTCGAGTTCCCACTCCAAATGTTTCCTTAATCGATCTAGTGGTAGAGGTTGAGAAATCCGCTTCGGCAAAAGAAGTCAACGATGTTTTTGAAGCGGCATCCAAGGCTGGATTAAAAAATATTCTTAGAGTGGAGGGGAAACCACTGGTATCTATTGATTATAATGGCGACCCATTCTCGTCCATTGTCGATGGTCTTTCTACAAAAGTTATGCAAGGCAATATGGTGAAAGTTTTAGCTTGGTACGACAATGAATGGGGCTATTCCAATAGAGTTAAAGACTTGCTGAAATTTATTGTTAACAAATAAAATACTTGGCGAAATAAGCAGTATTTAAAATAATTATTTTAAATCATTATTTTCTGAAATCTCAAATCAAAAGAGCGTCTATCAAAATATGAAATTGCCTCTTATTGTGGGGAACTGGAAAATGAATCTGTCGGCTAAAGAGGCCACAGAACTCGCTTGTAAAATTCGAGAATTTGCCAATAAAAATAGTTATGCAAAAGTTGTTTTGGCTCCCTCTTTTACTTTGCTTCAGGGGGTAGGGCAAGTACTAGCTGGATCAGGGGTTGGTTTGGCCAGTCAAAATTTTTTCTGTCAGGAAAAAGGAGCATACACCGGGGAAGTATCCGCGGGAATGATAAAAGAGACTGGATGCGAGTATGTCATTGTGGGGCATTCTGAGAGAAGACAGTTGTTTGGCGAAACAGATGAACTGGTAAATAAAAAGGCACTATGCGCAATCCAAAATAATATAACAGCAATTATTTGTGTGGGTGAAACAGCCGAACAGAGAACCGCCGGCAAAACCTTTGAAGTGATAGAGCAGCAGGTCAGAAAAGCGTTAGTTGGCGTTGAAAATCAGGATTTAGAAAAAATTGTTATTGCTTACGAGCCGATTTGGGCTATAGGAACCGGGGAAAATGCCACTGTCGATCAGGCAAATGAAGTACATTGTTTAATTCGTAAAATTGTAGCGGAAAAAAACTCAGGAAATAAAAATGGCTCTTTATCTATCTTATACGGTGGTAGCGTCACACCTGACAATTGTAAAGAGTTATTGCGGGACCCGGAAATCAACGGGGCTCTTGTTGGTGGGGCAAGCCTGAAGATTAATTCATTTTGTGATATCATCAGGTCGGCTGATAATAAATAGGTTCTGGGCCCCTTTTCCTAATTTTGATTATATTTGTAACATTTTGATTTAATAGAAGGAAGATTTTTGAAAAATTATGGATACTATAATTAATGTAATACATGTTGTTGCGGCATTATCTTTAATCCTCACTGTACTTTTGCAGGCAGGAAAAGGGGCAGCTATGGGGTCTGGGTTGGGTGCTGGAAGCAGTCAAACCATGTTTGGCAGCAGTGGTGCTGGTAATTTTCTTACTAAGTTAACCACCGGAATCGCAATATTGTTTATGGTGACATCCTTAACGCTTGCCGTCTTCTCGACTAAAAAAAAATCTAGTTCTTTAATTCAGGAAGTGGAAGAACCTGCTCAAAAGCAGGAGGTCCCCATTACAACTGATAACACTTCGAACTAATATTGCCGATGTGGTGGAACT
>JAJDAV010000007.1 GCA_029261695.1 Nitrospinaceae bacterium
TGTTTTCTTTTTTTAATCGTTTTCTTTATATCGACTTGTTTCTTGATGGTGATTTTGCCATCGGTCTTTTCGATAGTCGTATTTTTACGGACCTTTTTCTTGACGACCTTTTTGTCATCAGCAAAAGCAGTATCGATAAAATTAGAATGGGTTAAAGCAAGAAAAGAAAAACAGAATAAGAAGAGAAAGGCAAAACGTTTCATGAGGTCCCCGAGGGAAATTAAGGATCAATATTTATAAAGGCAAGAAGCTGCAAAAATCTATGCGGATAGTACCTATTCCAAGAGTGTATGTAAAGAATTAACTCCTCGGCGGAGGCCAAAGTTAAACCCACTGAACCCCATAGTTACAACTATTTCCACCGGTCGTGCGCGGGTGGATTAAAACCTATAAGCAAGTGTTACTGCTCCGAACAGGTCGGAGCGGGCTTGGGTTTTAAATTCTTTTGATCGGAGCACAAGGGTATAGCTGAGACGAATGCGTTTCACTTTGAGGGCCACCCCTATATTAGCGTCACCCACTATCGGAAGTTTGGTGACGTTATGGCTTTCTACAAAAGTACTGCCATCCAGAAAAATATTGCGCGCTACGGCGCGACCTTCTATGCCCCCAAACACGGACCACCCCCAACCGTCTGGCGACTCTTCAAAGTATCCCGAACCGGGTAAAGCCGGTCGCACTCTCAGGGGTGTATCGCTCAACCCAGATCTTTGTGAACTCAGTCGAAAGGTGAACCCTGTACTCCCATAGGTATAAACGTTACCCAGGCTGATACCAAAATATGGGGAAAGGGTCAGTGTCAATTTTTTGATTCTAATCAATGGCGCGACAAGCCAACGCCGTTGCCAAGACAGGATCAGTCCGGGTTCGTTTTCTAGTTGATTGTCCCAACCATTCGGTAGCGGACTGTTCGTTATATGTCTGTGCACCTCGGTTTGCACTTGTTCCCCCAATGCCAACGGCCCGACAATGCCAATAGTCGCTTCCAGTTCGTCTATGTGGTTATCGGTTTGCGTGGCCATACCAATCGAACCATACAGGAATGCCGCCCACGGTCTGTCGTTCGGATCTTGCACGGGACTGCCAATATCATCTGGCGTATAGAGGTTCTGCCCAAAAGAATAGTAGACGCTCGATGACTTATTTATTTCAAAGGTGGGTACATAATCAGCCAGCGTGTAGGCGATGTCTGGAAAAGTTGCATTGACATCAAAATAGGTAAACCGGGTGCCATTGGTGTAGTTCTGATCTGTCCCGCTACCGATGGAATCATTTTCAAAAACGATGGTGAAAAAGTTATCGTGAGCCTCGTCTGTTTTTTCCTGAGAAGCTTTTGTCGCTTCTTCACCCTCCTGAGCATAAGCAGAAGAAAATAACAGGAAAAATATAAGTAGGGCCAATCGAGTCACAAGTCACTTCCTTAACTTTGGGACACCAGTGATAAAGAGGAGATTAGGAAAGAATATTACGAGAGGGTCTTATTTGCAACCTCGCTCCTTTATCAAGCGGGAGGTTTATATAGCCCGCCCTGCTAATGGCTGCATCACGAATGATTTTTCACCCATTCATCGGTTAGTTTTTTTGCTTCGTCAAGCTGTTCGGGGGTGGCTTCTTTTTCCAATGTTTTTCTGTTGTGCTCACCGTCTTCACTGCCATTGATTATTGAAAGGTTGTGCCACATCAGGGCTTGAACCATATCTTTCTCGACGCCTTTACCGTCGTAATACATCGCACCGAGGCTGACTTGCGCTTTTGAATTCCCGTTTTCGGCTGAGCGCTGCCACCACTTGATGGCTTCATCCATATTTTTTTCTACACCTTCGCCATTAAAGTACAGCACGGCCAGAGTGTTTTGCGATGCCGCCTCGCCTTGTTCTGCGGCCCGGGTCAGCCATTTTGCGGTTTCTTTAAAATCTTTCGTTACGCCATTGCCCAGGTAGTACAACATTGCAAGATTGAATTGCGCGGGTGTGTGATTTTGTTCTGCCGCCTTTCGATACCAGATGACAGCCTGCTCACCATCTTTAGCAATGCCTTTTCCCATATGATAACTAACGGCAAGCCAAAATTGAGATTCGACATCGCCTTCTTTGGCACGCTTCTGAATATTTTCGATATCTACGTTTTCTTTTCCTTCGCTTTTTTGTTCAGTCATTACGTGCTCCGGTTCGATCATTTCCAACAAAGTTACACAGCGACAGCAAAAAAGTCAATTTGGTCTAAACGCCTTGTTAATCCAATTATTATTAGAACATCCCCCACCGTCCCTCCCCTTCACTGGCTTTAAGACATTGGAAGTCCGAATTTAATAGGATTATAATACTTCTATGAAAAATAAAATCTTAATTTTAGTTTTATGTTTATTGATTTTAAGTGCGTTTAAAATTAATGCACATGCATGTTCTTGCGGCAAATTTCCTTTCACTGACAATTACAATATGACGGATGTCATCGTCTTTGGAAAAATAATTAATGTAGAGAAACGGGTCACGCATGAGGAGTTGCCCATTTGCAAACAAGCCAGAACAGATAAATATTATCGATTAGAGAGCCCCAATCACTCATGTCACTCCCCCGCTTGGTGGAAAGGCGATTACTATACCGTTGAGGTTGAACAATCCTGGAAGCTGGGAAATTTAAAAACTATAGAAGTGGTCATTATCCCTGAAGATCTTTGCGGCATGGGGTTTCAGGTGGAAAAGCACTATCTAATTTACTTACGTCAATCCAAAATGGGTTGGTCTACTGGAATGTGCAGCGGAACTCATGAAGCTGCTAGCAAAGATATTGAACTGGCCTTTTTAGATGCCATAGAAAGCAAAAGTACCACCCTTGAAACATTGAGACGCATGAGAGACTCGCTTACGCATCAACAGCCGATCATTTCTGCCAGCTCACCTGAGCTTTCATCCATCGATACGGAATCTGAACCGATTCTTAAGGCTCTTGCCTCCCAATCTAATTTGTGGCATGAGCGTATATCACTACAGCTGCTTCAGTATCTAGTCGGACACAATCTATCTCTAGAGTATCTACTTCTTGAGAAGTATCGATCTATACTTAAAACTCCACCCTCCTTGGATCAGGCGAAAACCAAACAAATAGGAATGCGTAATTTATTAGAATTGGCTTTAGCGACCAGCCGAATGGAGGAAGCTCAGGATATCATCTATCCGGGATTGCTGGACCAATTTGCCAGCACAACCAAGAAGAATGACGTATTTTCTATGCTCGCTCTAATGGAGATTTCTAGCCCTCATAAAGTCATTTCACGACTGAGGGAATATCGACACCAATCAAGCAATCACATTGTAATGAAACGAGCCCAAGATTTACTGGAATATTACAGAGATTATCCTAAGAAATAAAAACAGCGTCGCTAATTAGAAAACGACGGAATGGTGGGCAACTTTTTCCATTTATTAAAATAGTATTGGATACGTCCATCCTTAGTGGGATAGATTTTTGAATGGGTTTCTTTTCCACCCTTATCTTTATCGACAATCACAATTTTCTTGTCGAGCACTTGTGTGGATTTGGCAACATACAAAAAGGTATAGGGTTGGTCGCGTGCGATCATGCGATGCAGTTCTCTCGCCATTGCCACTTGTTTGGGGCGATCGTACTCTTTACGAATACGGGTGATGAGTTTGTCGGCTTCAGGGTTTTTATAGCCGACAAAGTTCAATTGCTTGGGGCTCGCCTGACTAGAATGCCATATTTGATAAAGATCGGGATCGATGCCCATACTCCACCCCAGCACCAGCGCATCGTACTTTAATGTATTGACAAAATCTTTCAGAAACACAGCCCACTCGAACAATTGTGTATTGCACTTAACCCCTATTTTTCGCCAGTTTTCCTGCACAATGGTAAGAATATTTTTGCGGATGGGATTGCCACTATTGGTAATGAGATTGAACTCGAACAACTTGCCATCTTTTTCCAACCAACCATCGGAATTTTTCTTCCATCCCTTTTCATTTAATATTTTTAGCGCAGATTCAGGATCGTAAGGCAGAGGCTTTACGTTTGGGTCGTACCATTCGGTGATTTTTGGATAAGGTCCTGTTACCCTTTCCCCTTCACCGTATAAAACATATTTAATAATAGGATCAATGTCGATGGCCATTCCCAGGGCAGTACGCACATCGGCATCTGCAAATAATGGATTACGAATATTGTAGCCAATATAGGAGTAGAAATAGCCGATACTGGAAAAGCTCTGAAATTTTTCTTCTTTTGAAAATCTTGCCACTTGATGCGGTTGCACAGAATAGTTATCTACCGCTCCGGCATAAAACTCCATTTCCTGAGTCAGCGGATCAGGAATAATGCGCATTATATATTCTTCATATTCTGGGACTCCATCCCAGTAGTTTTCGTTTCGCTTAAGATGTATAGCCTCGTCTGAATTCCATTCTTCAAATTTGAATGGACCTGTCCCTACCGGACTGCGTCCAAAATTACTATCTCTCATGATGAACTTTTCAGGATCGCGTTCCCTCTCCTTTGCTTCTTCTTGCAATTTTTCTTCGTTCAGAAGGTGTTCGGGCAATATGCCCATCGACCAGGAACCGAATGCCGGTGAGAACAGCCGCTTGTAGGTGAACTTTATTCTATAAGGTCCGAGCACCGTCGCAGCCTTCACGGGTTCGTAATCAGATTTTCTCGGGGATGTTCCCTTCGGGTTAATTATGGAATTATAAGTAAACAATACATCGCCAGAATCGAAGGGATGGCCATCGTGAAAGACAACATCTTTTCTAAGATCGAAAACGATAACCGGGTTGTGTTCGGTTACTTGCAGGATATTTTTATATTGTTTTTCCAGGTCCTTTTCTTGCTCAGGGTTTGTTACTTTAATAAAATCACTATAAGGAAACTTTGTAAAATAACCTTCGCCAAGAAACTCTTTTATGGGAGTAAAAAAATCTTGGTTGATGTTTTTGAGTGTGAACTTAAGTCTGGTAGGTTGCTTTAGAATAAAGCCAGTTTCTCCGACTTTACTTTCGAAAGTTTTTCCTTCAATCACTTCTATGCTTCGTAGGTTTTCATCCCAACTTATATTTTCAGATAATGCTTTGATCAATACTTCAGGCCAATCTTTCGCAGTTTTTTCCAGCTCTCCTCCTGGCAAAAACCAAGATGGATTGATTGCCAAATAGGCTTCTTCATATTGTGTCCATGATTTTGCAAGACGAGGCCGATATTTAAGATCCTTATCAAGACCGATGAGACCATCAAAAACAAGGTCGTTGATGGTGCCACTTGAAGTGTCTGCGCTGAGTATCGGGTTCAGTATTTGAGCATCGCCTCCAGAGCCTTGAACATACTTAACCAGCCTTGTGGGGTTTCCTGTAGCCTGTTTTTCGTAGGTAGGAACCCAAAAAAAGGATTGGAGGAGAAAAAGAGAAAGTATAAGAGGTATATATATTAGAACCTTTTTGACAAGCATGATTAAATCATATCAAATAGAGGAACCAAAGAGGGTTAAAAATCATTTTTAAATATACATTTTCTTGAAAAACGGGATGTACTCCAAGATACTCATATTTAATGGGTTTTCAGTTGAAAAAGAGGGGGAAATTCAATTTGGGGCTGATATCAAAAAATTTCTTGACTTGGTCTGTATTTGACTATAATTTGGAGAACCTTGTGAGGGCTTAAAGGTTTTATGAGCTTTCCAATAAATTGAGAACACTAAAGCTTTAATTTTATATAGTAAATTTTCTGTTCATTAACTAATTAGAAGGAAAACGAGATGTCTACAATAATCACTGACGAATGTATTAACTGTGGAGTATGTGAGCCGGAATGTCCTAACACGGCAATCAGCGAAGGTGAAGATTTTTACGAAATTGAAGCAGACCTTTGCACAGAATGTGTCGGGTTTCATGGCGAAGAAGCCTGTCAGGAAGTTTGTCCGGTAGACTGTTGTATTCCAAATGAAGAACACAAAGAGAGTGAAGAAGATCTACTCGAAAAAGCCAAGAAGATCCATCCAGATGAAACATTTCCGGCTGTGGATGAATTGAGCAACGAGACTTCTCTTTTCCGTAACCCGGATCGCAAAAACGCGAATCTCTAGTACCCATATTGTCAGGCTCTGTCTTCGAATTTTTCGAGACAGAGCCTGTTTTTTTTGATAAACTTCCACGCAGTTATATCAATCAAAGCCATAAGCGGATTACCAATTCTTCGAACATTTTAGTTTCGAAATCTTGCCCCACTTGACAAAGTAACCTTTTACAAGTATTACTCTTACAACAATCAGACCAATATCGATGCGGGGTGGAGCAGCCTGGTAGCTCGTTGGGCTCATAACCCAAAGGTCGTCAGTTCAAATCTGGCCCCCGCTACCAA
>JAJDAV010000008.1 GCA_029261695.1 Nitrospinaceae bacterium
GCTCACCGCATCCTGGGGCTGAAGCAGGTCCCAAGGGTTGGTCTGTTCGCCCATTAAAGCGGTACGCGAGCTGGGTTTAGAACGTCGTGAGACAGTTCGGTCCCTATCCGTCGTGGGTGTTAGATATTTGAAGGGAGCTGCTCCTAGTACGAGAGGACCGGAGTGGACAAACCTCTAGTGTTCTGGTTGTGATGCCAATTGCATTGCCAGGTAGCTATGTTTGGAAAGGATAACCGCTGAAAGCATCTAAGCGGGAAGCCAACCCTAAAACAAGATATCTCTTCTTCTTTCGGGAAGACGGTAGACTCCTTGAAGATTACAAGGTTGATAGGCCAGATGTGTAAGCACAGTAATGTGTTCAGCTAACTGGTACTAATAAGTCGCGAGGCTTGATCTTATTTTTTCTTCACTACTTCGAACTAATTCAATTGTTAAATTTATTTGAGACTTAAGTATTTCCGGTCTTGATAGCGAAAGGGCCACACCCGTTCCCATTCCGAACACGGAAGTTAAGCCTTTCAGCGCCGATGGTACTGCACGGGCAGCTGTGTGGGAGAGTAGGACGAGGCCGGGTTTTTATTTAAAACGCCGTTAGCATTTGCTAACGGCGTTTTTTTTTGCCTTCCCCTGCCCTTCATTAAAATGATTTGTTTGGCCCTTGCTTTTCACCTCACTTTTATTCTTAAATGTCCTTCAAATTCCCCCGTAAATTTAAACCCCTATAAACCTAGAAATTTCTAAGAATTTCAACGCTTTTTGATTGACAAAAACTACCGGCTTAGCTATATTCGCCCTTCTATTTATCAGTAGTTAGCACCCTGCACCACAACACATTTAACTGTTTATTTATGGGGGTTTAAGGCAGCTTGCCCAGATGGAACGCACAGCCGTTAAAAAATTAACAGCCATGCTATTCCTCATTATTTCTTTTTAAGCGAACCTGCCTTTAGAAAAACATATGCTGGAACAATATACGGGTGCCGCAATCATGTTTCTCTTCTCTATGGGCATTGCCTGTGGAATGGTTGCAATGACATCTCTACTGGGTCCCAAAAGAGAATTCGCTGATAAAATGGAACCCTTCGAATGTGGCGAAAGCCAGTTGGTATCCCCTCATCAAAGATTCTCCGTCAAGTTTTACCTGGTGGCGGTTTTATTTGTCCTGTTTGATATCGAAGCCATTTTCTTTTTTCCCTGGGCCATATTGTTCACACGACTCGGGGTATTCGGCTTCATAGAAATGCTTTTATTTATCCTGATTCTTGGGGTCGGCTTGCTATACGTTTGGAAACGCGGCGGCCTCGACTGGGAGTAGCTTTCAAACAGAATGGTGTTTTTAAATTAGTAAAAACTTGTTAAAGGCTTTTAAGGCCAAACAAATTAAAAAATAATATGTCAGACACAAAATTTATAGACTTGATTAAAAGTAAACATGGGGACTTGGTTCTCGACAGTCACAACTTTCGCGGTGACCAGACGGTCACGGTTAAGAAAGACTGTGGTAATGAGTTTTTTAAATTCTTAAGAGACGAACCCGAACTTTCTTTTAATTTCCTCATGGACATCACAGCTGTTGACTATATGTCGAAAAAGTCCGAGCGCTTTGAGGTGGTCTATCATTTTTACTCCCAGAAACACAACGACAGACTAAGAGTTAAGATACCAGTTTCAATGAAGGACTGCATTGCTGATACGGTCACTCCTTTATGGAAAACAGCGAACTGGTATGAAAGAGAAATCTGGGATATGTATGGGATTAAGTTTCGTAATCATCCTGACTTGAAACGGATATTACTTTATGAGGAGTTCAAGGGTCATCCATTGCGTAAGGATTATCCGGTCAACAAAAGACAGCCTCTGATAGGGCCACTGAACTAGGGTTACAAATATATGTGGGTTGATTTAGCAATCACTTTAGTAAAAATACTTTTCATCATCGGTGTCACCGTTGGTTTTTTTGCTCCTATATTGACATGGGTGGAAAGAAAGCAGAGCGCGATCATGCAAGATCGAATTGGTGCAAACCGTGCAGATATTCTGGGCTTCACAGCTTTCGGATTATTTCACTGTATCGCCGATGCTTTGAAGATGTTCACTAAAGAAGATTTCATACCTGACGGCGCAAATAAAATCTTGCACACTATCAGCCCAATCATTGCTGTAGTTCCGGCCATCCTTACTTTTGCGGTTGTTCCTTTTGGTGGACAGTACACCCTGTTTGACAAGGAAGTTAATCTCGTTATTTCTGATCTGGATGTGGGACTTCTTTTCGTATTCGCCATCGCATCTCTCGCAACTTATGGATATGTTATTGCGGGTTGGAGTTCAAACAACAACTGGTCATTATTAGGTTCAATGCGAACCGCATCGCAAATGATTTCATATGAAGTCACGATGGGTCTCACTATCATTGGTGTTCTCATGGTTTATGGTTCCATGAAGCTAACAACGATCGGAGCCATACAGGAAGATTTTTTCAAGTGGGGATTGTTCCTTCAGCCTTTAGGATTCTTCATGTTCCTTGCGGCATCCATTGCGGAGAACAAACGAATTCCATTCGATAATCCGGAAGCAGAGTCTGAAATTGTTGCCGGCTACTTTACCGAATATAGTGGTCTTAAGTTTGGCATGTTTTTCATGGCAGAGTTTATAGAAATGGTCACCATTGGCGCGATCATGACCATTTTGTTTTTTGGTGCGTGGCATATTCCATTTTTAACCACGGCCACACTGCTGGGCTGGTTTGATTTCCTCGGAACGACTGGATCAAACCTGGTTGTTATGCTAATTCAAGTCGGCGTGTTCTTCACGAAAATTATTTTCTTCATCTGGTTACAGATGACGATTCGATGGACGCTGCCACGATTTCGTTATGACCAAATCATGAAATTGGGTTGGAAAATTCTTCTCCCTCTTTCACTGGCAAACATTTTAGTGACCGGGATTATTATCCTGGCACTTAATTAAAGGAGGCCTGGCAATGGCCTATTATGTAAATAGAAATCTCAAGATGACTTGGTGGGAGAGACTTTATCTTCCCGAGATTATAAAAGGAATGGGAATAACTTCTCGGCATTTCTTTTTGAACCTTTTTGGTTTCATTCCTTTTTTATTGGGAACCAAAAAGGAAAGACCCATCATGACGGTCTATTATCCTGAGGAGCAAGTACAATATCCTATCGCATATCGTGGCAGACCCGTTCTTGCTCAAAACGAAGATGGCCAGCCAGCTTGTGTCGCCTGTGGCTTATGTGAAATTGCTTGCCCAGCTTATTGCATCCATATTGAACCTGGTGAAAATAGTGGAAAGCAGAATCAGTATGAGCGTTGGCCTGATGTTTTCAATATCGACTACGCAATCTGTATTTTTTGCGGTAACTGTGAAGAAGCTTGCCCAGAGGAAGCAATTTTCATGAGTGACGATTGCGAAATTTCAATGTTAGATCGTAAACAAATGCTCTACACAAAAGAGCAGCTTTTAACTCCGGTGGCTGAATTACAAAAACGAATTGAGTTCACCCGAAATATGTACGCCAAATGGAATTATTAATTTTTTATCCTATTGCAGGCCTCTGCGTTGCCTTGGCTCTGGGTGTTATTTTTAACACCAGTCCAGTGGGCTCTGCCATGTGCCTCATTGCAATGATGC
>JAJDAV010000009.1 GCA_029261695.1 Nitrospinaceae bacterium
TGCTCCTTGTTTTTTTATTGAAACAAAAGTTCCTGAATTTTGATTCAAGTCGTTGGGGAGGGGATTTGGGCAGGGAAGAGATTTCCCGGTTTCGATATAATGTTTCACCGATTGAATAGCCAACTTTACGTGAGGATGCACGTCAACCTCCTTATTGAAGGGGGCAGTATAGCTTGTTTGAGCTCTGATTGCTTAAGTGGACAGACCCGCCTGTTACTTTACTACAGCGGGGGAGCTGGGAGAGGTGTGTCGGCTATGGATGTAGTCGGCCACGGCATCGAAATATTCGATGTATTTTGGTTCTGGGAAATCGGCTTTACGTAGATGCGATTTTGCCCGGTCGATATAGTAGCGTGCAAGATTCAGTGTGTAGTCTATGGACTTATGTTTGTGCATATGTCCAACGATGTATTGCACTTCTTTGGTCCCGATGTTTTCGTTTTTGATAAAGCCTTCGATTTCTTTTTTAAGTCCTCGATCTGCATTGTGATACAGGTGGTGAAGGGGAAGGGTGACATGCCCTTCCTTGAAATCGGTTCCTGTCGGTTTGCCCAAAACTTTTTCATCGGCATCGTAATCGAGGGCATCGTCCATCAACTGAAATGCCATTCCGAAATCGTCACCGAAGGATATGATAGCGGTTTCTTGCTGTTCTGTAGCATTGGCAAGCAACCCGCCCAGCCTTGCACTTACGGATAGGATGGATGCTGTTTTACGGTAGATAACATCAAGAATATGTTTTTCGTTTACTTTGATTTTGCGTGCTTCGGCATATTCAAGAATGCCACCTTCGACAAGAATTTTTGTGGCTTCGGTGATAGCTTGTATGATTTTTCTTTCGCAGTCTTCTGCGAGAATTAGAATGGCGCGAGAGATGAGGAAATCGCCGACCAGAATACTGGCATCAGAACCCCATTTTGCGTTGACGGTTTCTTTGCCACGTCTTACCGTGGTTTCATCTACAACGTCATCATGTAAAAGGGTTGCCGCATGGATATACTCAACAACACAGCCATGTTTAACAACGATTTCGTCTGTATCGCGTCCACAGAGTTTGGCGGCTAGAAGTGTTAGCATAGGGCGAATGCGCTTGCCACCACAGCTCATTAAATAGGAACTGATCCCTGGGATCAGAGGGACATCAGATTTGTAGTTCTCGTTGATGGCTTTTTCGACCTTTGCCATGTCGCTTTTTAAATCTTGTGTAACGTCTCTGAAATCCATATCTGACTCTAGTTGAATGAATACAAGATGAATGCGCCATCTTTGAGGGTGGAGCTATCATCAAAATACATAATATGTGACCCTAAAGCGTCATATGCCAGCTTAATTTTGAACTCTGTACAGCATGCAGCCTTTTCTAATAGCTAGTGGGCTGTTTTTAAATCCGTTACTCATTGGAAAGCCCCTAGTTTTATGAGAAATTAAGGGGTTTGTCAAGGCATTTGTGGCCCCAAAGGTGTGTGAGGCTGCTAGGTATAACTTTGAAATGCGGCGCTCTAATTTAAGGAGTGGGCTACTGATGTTTTATCGATAAATTTAACGAGGTTTACGATATGATTGGGTTTGTGTACGTTGTTGAACTTAGGGCGTTTTCGTGTTTTGGGCCTAAAAATAACTATTTTTAAACCTTTGGATATGCAATTTTCTTGAGTATGAATCCACCACTGGTTTCGGTAATCATTCCGACTTTTAATAGAGGGTATTGCCTGGAGGAATCTATCCGTTCAGTTTTGTTGCAGAAGAACTTTGAGCTGATTGTTGTCAATGATGGTTCCACCGATGACACAAAACAGGTTCTTGAAAAGTTTCCTGATATTCTTGTGATTCATTTACCCGAAAACCGGGGGGTCTCATATGCCAGGAATAGGGGGATTGAAAAGGCAAAGGGGGCACTGATTTGTTTTCTCGACTCGGATGATTTATGGGAGGACGGTAAACTGGAGGCACAGGTGCAATGGATGCGTTCTCACCCTGAGTGCCAAGTCATCTATACAGATGAAAAATGGATTCGTAATGGGGTGCGTGTTAACCCTATGAACAAGCACCAAAAATATTCTGGTGATATTTTCAGGCAGTGTTTGTCTTTGTGTATTGTCAGCCCCTCTTCGGTTATGTTACGTAAATCGTTATTTGATGAAGTGGGATTATTTGATGAGTCTATGCCTGTTTGTGAAGATTATGATCTTTGGTTGCGAATTTCGGTTCGCTATCCTTTCAAATTTTTGGAGGACAAGTTGATCATCAAAAAAGGGGGGCATGAAGATCAGTTGTCGCGTAAATATTGGGGCATGGATCGATGGCGGGTATATTCGCTGGAAAAGCTTTTGCAGGGTAACGATTTAAACCTTGAACAGCGAGATTGGGTGGTTGATATGTTGATTGAAAAAAGTCAGATCCTTATTCAGGGTTTTGAAAAACGAGGTAAAATCAAGGAAGCTGAAGATTACAGGAACCTTTTGGCTACTTATCCTCGGAATGACGAGTTAGTGAATTGAAAATAATATTAGAAAAGTTGTGCTGGTTTATTTTATTGAGTTTGGCAGTAGCCGTGTCATCTTTTGCCGCTTCGGATACTAAAGAGGTTTTGCAAAAGCTTCGCGATGACTGTCAATTGTTGCTGTTAGAAACCTATCAGAATGAAAATTCTTTTGTCCGCGCCGCCGTATTGCGTGCAGCAGGGGAGTCAGGTGACCTTGAGCTAATTCCGCTCTTGAATAAGGGGACAAGTGATTATTATCCGACAGCCCGGTTGTTTGCGTTACAAGGGTTAAAAAATGTGTCACCCAAAGCGGCTCTTATCGCTGCGCGTAAAATGACGGATGATCAGGATATTTGGGTCCGAAGCGCAGCCGTGGAACTGCTGGGAGATGAAGGCGGGGCTGGAGCCGTTGAAGAGATTCGTGGCTATTTAAAATCTTATGATGTGCCGATAAAGCTTGCGGCTTCGGCTGGGTTGGTCAAGCTGGGTGAAAAGGATTATTTAACGGAGGTGTTGGAACCGCTTACACATCCTATCCCTGATCGTCGCTATCAAGCCATTGGGCATCTTGGTAAGATTGGGACCAAAGAGGTGCTGCCTCATCTCGTTAAATTATTCGAGCATACGGAGCCAGAGATGGTTTTTTATAGCCTTAAGGCCCTTGAAGGGAAGGCGACGTTGGAAATGCTGCCTAGATTGAAAGAGCTTGCAAAGCATACCCACGCAGATATCCGTCAAGCTGCGGCTATGGCGATGAGCAACCTCCCTGAAGCGGAAGCAGACTTGATTTCTCTATGTGCCGATGAAGAAGGGTTGACTAAGCTGGCAGCTGCAGTGGCGTTGAATCGTATTGGCTCAGATTCCTGCCAGGTGGTTTTTGAAGAACTATTGAGTCATGAGAATTTTGAGGTGCGGAGTTCCATGGCGAGGGTGCTGGGTGAGACTCCCATCCCTCAAAGGGTAAAGATATTGACGGCGGCTTTGCGTGATTCGCATTCACGTGTGCGTACAGCAGCTGTACGTGGTGTTGGGATGATGGGTGGCCCCGATGCCTTTCCTTTGCTGGTGAAGATGCTTGCGGA
>JAJDAV010000010.1 GCA_029261695.1 Nitrospinaceae bacterium
TGGCAGGGGAGATCCGCACAGGCCTCTGCTCTGAGGCGGCGCAGCGCCGGGGAGGAGAGCCAGAGAATGATGGCACCCGGGGAAAAATTGTCCAGAAAAAAATTCGGGGTGGGGCACACAGGATCGGCTGTGCCCCACGGGTGCGTAAATGTCGGGTTGGATGCTACGAGACCGACCGAGCCAACCGGAACAAAAAATTTTGGGGGTAGGTATCGCCGGGTTGACGGGGCTGGGGCGAAAATGCTGCGGGACTCAGAGTGGGGGGAGGATCACTTAGCCCCCCACCCCCGATTGGGGGACCCCCCGCCTCGTCGCAAATAAGTCTCATTATCATTCTACCCCCCCTACCTATACGCCTAGAGCATAGCTGCCACGCGTCCAAGTAATGCCAGAGTGGCGCAGCCTGTGCGTGTAAGTATAGGTATGCGCCTGGTGCATAGCTACCATGTGGTTTTAGTATGCCTGCCCGATGCGGTTCTGTGGTTTAGTTGCGTTGTACTTAACCCGAGGAGAGAGACGATGGAACAATGGCAAACTGACTTGGCAGAAGCCTTCGCGGATTCTTTCATGCAACCCAGATGCTATAAAGGAGACAGCGTAGAATTAGAAGCGCTTGAGGCAGGGTTAGACGTGGACCACGCAGGGTACTACGCAAAACTCAGTGCTGATGGGTTTATGGATCAGACCGACCTACACGGCCCGTTCAAATCACCGCGCGAAGCCGCTGAGTTTTTAATCGAGACCTACACTGGCTGATTGCCTCGGATGACGGATCGCCTGGCGGTCCCGATTCCCAGTCAATCACGGCTGGCAGCAAGAGGAGAGAGACGATGACACATCTATTCACGGGCGATGGTGGCGCGTTGTACGACACGCGCGTCGTTGGTTGGGGTGGCAAGCCGCCGTTGCGCCCGAACTGTGCGCGCCACCACGCACAAATCCAGAGCCTTGCAGACGTCAAGGCCACCTTGCGCGCTGGTCCTTTCGTTTGGCCCGGCGGTTACACGATTTTCTTTATGACCAGTGATGGCGAAACGCTGAGCTTCGACGCCGTTAAATCCGAGTTTGGTCAGGTGGCCTGGGATTGGCTCAACGATGCGTCAACGGGATGGCGAGTCGTCGCGTGCGACCACGCGGACAACTACGACCCTGACTCGCTGATTTGCGACCACACTGGGGAGGTAATCGAATGACTTTCGGAACCTACCCAGGGCGCGCAATACCCGCAAGTATGGAAAAGCTACTGGCCAGTAGCGAATCCTACTTGGACCTGATGGAGTCTGGTTTACAAGTGTACACCAGAGAGTCCATTCCGAGGAATGAACTTGCGTCGCTCTGCGATAAGGCACTGGAAACAAAGGACAATTCCGAGCGTCAAACCTGGTAAAACCACAAACCGTTAGGAACCTAATGGTTTCGACTCGAAAGGAAATATGATGTCTGACCTGATGTGGAACTGCGAGACACCTGTCGCAGATATGACTGACCCGCGAGGCTTCCCGCCGTTCGACGTGCCTGCCTGGATTGACCTGTCAATAAGCCCACAGCAAATTGCCGCCATCGTGCAGGGAGGATGTGCGTCGGGTGCATATATGCCCGCGTGCTGGTACGACGACGCGCGCGACACAATGAGCCGCCACGGTGACGAGGTGCTGGACTTCATCCGGCAGGTGAGCGACGACCTGCCTGCGCCACCCAATGATGCGTCGTGGGCACAGATGGCCTCGATATATCTGGCAACGGCTGTTGACTCGTGGGCGCGCCTCAACGCTGACGACATTGAGGCCTTGTTGCAGGCGTCGGAGGGCACAACCGCCTAACCCCGCCGTCTCGGCGTAACATCAACCAGGGCCCGCTGTGCAGCGTCACGGCGGGCTTTTTCTTCAACAGCCTCTAGCAATGCAACCGCGCCCAGGGCGACGGCCTGGACACCATGCGATCCATTCTTTGCGACATGCCCGGACAGCTGCGCTATCAACTTCGTCGCTGCGATGGCCGCCGCTGCGTTGCCTTCCCGCTGGGCA
Organism: Nitrospinaceae bacterium; assembly: GCA_029261695.1. Lineage (GTDB taxonomy): Bacteria > Nitrospinota > Nitrospinia > Nitrospinales > VA-1 > UBA8687. Next base: position 2,025 of record JAJDAV010000010.1, read on the forward strand.
AACTCTCGATCTGCGTGGGCCTGTTCAATCAGCCCCTCCAGGGTCACGCCGGCCCGGTCCGCAGCCTCTGACCGGATGGCAAGGCGATAGGGCCGCGTCCGCTTCTCCACGTTCCGAAGCGCGCGGCGGATCTGGCCCTCGGTCATAGTGTCGACCTGATCCTCCCCGACAACCGCCGCGAAAGCCGCGCGCATTGACTGCCCGCCAGCCAGGTATGTGTCCGCGATTTCCTGCTCCAGCGAGCTGAGGCCGAGGGACTCCGCGACTTCTGCCGCTGAGGGCTCATGCCCTGCTGGGGTTTGCACCATATTTGCCATGCGATGATTCTAGTCTGGACTGCGCAGGCCGCGCAAGCCCCCGCGCTCAATTCCTCGGTTCCGCACCAATTCCGCAACCCGCGGAATAAGATTTACGCAGGGGAAACCTGCACAGGTTTTGCTTAATATAATAATAATATCAATAACTTAATATATATATATATAAACCTTTATATTCCCCACTTCCATAATTCCGTGCATTTTTACATGCTACCCTTAAGGGGGTAAAAATATATAAGTCCCCTAATATGCCTTTATCTATATATACGTTTGTCTCCAAATCTGCGGAATTGGGGAATTAGCGGAATTGGACACCTAAGTCTTTGATCTAATTGACTTTCTCACTTCCAACGCCGAAAAACCCGTGCGGAACCCATGGAATTTAGCATACCCCCGCTTGACACCCGCCCACCCCACGTATACTATAAGCCCACTTAACAACCAAGGAGTCCCCTATGCCCCGTCAACCCCGCGTGACAGTTGCCACCTACCCAGGCAAATCCTACTCCATGCCCGCGTTCAGTCTCAGCCCCATTGGGTCATCCACTCCCACGGTCTCCGGCTCTGCAACATGGGTCAGGGGTGCCGAGTTCAAGGCCGACCCATGGCAGGTCGGTGCTGATCAGTTCTCTATCCTGCTGACCGCAGAGGGCAGCACCGCCCCGGCGCTGGATCATTGGCAGGGGGTCGGGCACCGCTACGCCATCAGCGAGTTCCAGCACCTCGTCTACCCGGTTCGGCGCCTCACACCCACGGCCCACGGTGGCTACACCGTCTATGACTTTGAGTATTCCCGCCCGGCGGTGCCGACGGTCGGCACCGTGCTGGGCTGCATTATCAGCGACGCCCGCATCTACCTTGACCATCGGGACAGCGAGTCCCCCGTCGACGGGCTGATCTCTGACGGGTTGCTAGACCCCACCGCGCCGGGCTTCTCTGTGCGGGATGCGATGGATACCTGGGGGCCCCTGCGGGCGCAGTACCGCCGCTGGCAGGTGATCGAGGAGGCAACCGGCGTCACTCTTGACGCCGCGTGGGATGTGCTGGACGCGGAGGGGCTGATATGAGCCGGACTTACAAACCCCGCCGGTGCTCCGCGCGCTGGCTTGATGGCGATTGCCCCTCGGGCGTGCTGTGCATCATGGACAATCCGCAATTTGCGGATCGGTACACGGTGATATATTCCGAGATCTATGGGGGCCCGGGGCGTCATGGCTTTCTGTGGGGGCGCGGGATGAGCGAGGATCCGCGCGGCATAGGCCAGGCGTTCGAGATGAAGCCGCATGAGGTCGCAGCGTATCGCTACCAGAACAAGCACCGTTATTGCAAATGGACGGACCTGCCCGAGAGGGTGCAGGCGTGTGTTTGCGCGGACCTGGAGGAATCAAAATGAATCCTTTTATTGACCGCGCCCGCGCGCTGGCCCGCGTGCGGAGCAACTATGCAGCAAACGACCCGGCCCGCGCCTATGATGCCAACATAAACCGCGTGATGGTGGCACGGCGTGAAGCCATCGTGCAAACCTGGGCGGAAGTCACGGATCAGCACTGGTCCGACGCAGCGCAGGAGGTGTCACAGTGATCTTTGTCAACATGACTGACAAGGCCCTGTCGGGTTGGGGCCAAGCCGAGCGCGGGCGGTCGCTGTACTGCGTCGAGTGCCGTACCCGGGAGCATTCCCGCCCGGCGGCACCGACAGTCGGTACTGCCGAGGATCGGTCAGAGATGAAGTACATCACCCTCGCAGGCCAGCCCCGCAGGATGCAGCCTGGCGACCACCGCAAGATCGTGCTGTTTGACAGTCTCGGGGCGGTGTGGAAAAAATACTATGTGGAGGACTCCAATGTTTGACGACCTGAAAATTACGCTCACACAGCCTGAGCTGTTTGCCGCGGTCGCGCCATGCGCGAGTAAAGAAAAAGCCCACTACTACCTTTGTGGGGTTCACATTTGCCGCGCGGCGGCGGGTGGCCTCTATCTGGTGGCAACAGATGGGCATCGCATGGCGGTTGGGTATGATGAGCACGCCACAATGGAAGGCGACGATGAGTGTGTCATCGTCGGCACGCCCACGCCCGCGGAGCTGAAAATGTTCACTGCCAAGACCACGCAGGCAGCAGTGATTACAAAAACGCGGGCGGACTTTGGTAGCATCAGCGATGACGGGTTCATGGAGCCATGCTCTGCATTCCTGCCAGGTTTCATTGACGGCATCTACCCGGACTGGGGGCGTTTAGTTCCGACCGAGACATACAACCCGCCTGTTGACGCCTTTAACGCCGGGTATCTGGCCGCGTTTGAAAGGTGTGGCAAAGCCCTGGGCAAGCAGCGTGTGCATGTAAAAACCCGGCAGGGATCCCCCGGGGGTCCGGCGCTTGTCACAATCGGGGTCAGCAACTGGTTTGGCGTTCTCATGCCAGCCCGTGCCGAATGGGAGGACACAGTGCCGCCGTTTGCTATCCACCGGGAGGGCTGACCAGTTCCCCCACCGTGAGAGACACCTTGGAACCACTTTGGTTGCCCGGCGATGCGGCGCCGGGATTCCTGACTGGTTAGAGGAGAGAAAAAATGGCCATCACCATCTAGAGGTTCCGCGACCTGTCGGTGTTCCCGCAGGGCTACGTCGAGGCAATGTTTTTCACTGAGTCGGGCGAACCCGGCGACGCCCTGGACGGGTGCGTTTTCGACGACCTGAGTCCCGAGGCGCTGGCGCAAATCCAGGTGGAC
>JAJDAV010000011.1 GCA_029261695.1 Nitrospinaceae bacterium
CGTGCCTGATCAAACTGATAGGGGCTTTGCCTACAGACACCACAAGAAAAACCTTCATGTGGATATTCATAAGAAATGTCTGCAGGTACTCCACATGTAGAGCAAATCGGGGTTTGTATAAAACCAATATCTTTGAAACAATTACCACAAAGATACTCCCCCCCTCCCTTTCTTTCTCCATTACAAAATATACAGTTCTGAGGAAAAAAAAGGTTCAATACAGGCAAAATCCATTTGAATCCAAATTGAGAAGATTTCACAAGCCTACCCAAATAAAGTAGAATTCCACAACGGGTGTTAATTTTCGGCTTTTCCTCATAAATTCAACAGTATCAAAGGTTTTTATATTTTTCGTTAAGCTTTTATGATAAAGTTTTCGGTTTAATAATCCCTCTTAAAAGCAAATGAACAAGAACGAAAAAATTGCCTTACTGACAAAAAAACATGTCGCCCAAACCTACGGTCGGTACCCCATTGCGCTGGTGCGTGGAAAAGGAACAAAAGTTTGGGATAAAGCGGGCAAACAATATTTGGATTTTGTAAGCGGTCTTGCGGTAGATAACTTGGGACATTGCCATCCCGCCGTTGTTTCTGCAATCCAAAATCAGGCAGAAAACCTCCTACACGTTTCCAATTTATACCATATTGAACCACAATCGCAATTGGCGGAGAGACTTACCTCCCTTTGCTTTGCTGATAAAATTTTCTTTTGCAACAGTGGCACGGAAGCCATTGAATCTGCAATAAAGTTGGCGAGAAAGTTTTCGTTCGATCAGGGTCACCCTGAACGAAATGAAATTATCACTATGCACAATTCTTTTCATGGACGAACTTTGGGAGCTTTATCTGCAACAGCCCAGAAAAAATTCCATCATGGATTCCAACCCCTATTACCGGGATTTAAATATGTACCATTCAACAATATCCAAGCAGTCAAAAAAGCAATCAATAAAAAAACCTGCGCGGTATTGGTCGAACCTATCCAAGGTGAAGGGGGTGTAAACGTACCCGATCCTTCGTATTTTAAAAATTTAAAATCACTTTGCAAAAAAAATGACCTTTTACTAATTTTTGACGAGGTGCAAACAGGGTTTGGTCGAACCGGAAAATTATTTGCCCATGAGATATTTAAAACCAAACCCGATATCATGACTCTCGCAAAAGCGCTAGGAGGCGGTGTTGCAATAGGCGCACTTGCGGCCACCAACCGGGTTATGAAGTCATTCGTGCCTGGAACCCATGCAGCTACCTTTGGAGGAAATCCTCTGGCTTGCGCAGCGGCCTTGGCAACTTTAAAAGTCATAACTGGAAAAGATTTTTTAAAAAAGGCTTCTGAAACAGGGGTTTTCTTCCAGAAATGTCTTCAAAAACTGGCAAAACAGCACCCCATCATTAAAGAGGTTCGAGGAAAAGGCATGATATTAGCCCTTGAGCTGAAAAAACCTGGAGGTGACGTAGTTTTGGATTGCATGGAGAACGGATTTCTTATCAATTGCATCCAACAAAATATCTTACGTTTTCTACCGCCTCTGAATATCTCCAAAAAAGATATTAATAGTCTAATGCCAGTTTTATCTAATAGCCTTTTACAGTTATCAAAAAAGAAATCTTAGCTCAAAATACTTTTATGAAAAAAGATCTATTAACAATCAATGACCTTAGTGAAGAAGACATTCTCACACTGTTTGACAAGTCCACGGAACTTAAGCAGAAACGATTAAATGGCGAGGAATATTTCCCCTTGAAAGGAAAATCGCTCGGCATGATTTTCAACAAAAACTCCACACGCACCCGGATCTCCTTTGAAGTTGGGATGTTCGAACTTGGTGGACATGCTCTGTTTCTAACCGGAGATCAATTACAACTAAATCGCGGAGAAACCCTTAAAGACTCTGCACAGGTTCTCTCTCGGTATCTGAATGGAATTCTGATTCGCACTCATGATCATCAGGAAGTCGTCGACATGGCTGAGCATGCAACTATTCCTGTCATCAACGGGCTCACTGACTTGAATCATCCGGTCCAAATTCTTGCAGACATTTTTACGATAAAAGAAAAACTTGGGAAAATTGAGGGTGTCAAAATTGCCTATGTTGGAGACGCCAACAATGTAGCCTATTCATGGATGACCGGTGCATCCTTGATGGGCATGGAACTGGTTATCGCCTGCCCACCTGAATTCAAACCCAACCAACTCCCCCCACTTAACGGGACCGGGAAAGTTGAAATCGTTGAAGATCCTTTTAAAGCTGTAAAAGGTGCAGATATCATTTACACCGATGTTTGGATAAGCATGGGAGACACCGGTGACTTGAAGAAAAAAGAAGAAACTCTAACCCCTTATCAAATCAATCAAAAATTATTAGAAGCTACAGGCAAAAATTCTTTAGTCATGCATTGCCTTCCTGCTCATCGAGAAATGGAAATTACTTCTGAGGTTCTGGATGGTGAAAAATCAATTGTTTTTGATCAGGCAGAGAACAGATTGCATGTCCAGAAAGCGATACTCGAAACATTGTTGTCCGAATCAAATCA
>JAJDAV010000012.1 GCA_029261695.1 Nitrospinaceae bacterium
CCCGATGAATTAAAGGCAGAGTTTGAAAACCAGCTGCAAAGACTTAAGGAAAGAGAAGAACTCGCAAGCCAACAAATGAGGGATATTATTGAAAAAGAAAAACACCTTGAAGAAGCCAAGGTGCAAATGGAAAAGGAAACATCAGAATTCCGACTACAAATTCAGAAGCTACGAGACGAAGAGCAGAAACACACTGACCAGGCAAAAGATCAGTCGGAAAAGGAAACATCCCGCATTCGCGCAGAATTAGAAGAGACTCAGAAAGAATTAAATAAATTGAGGGAAGAAAGAACTCAATTTCTCACAGATCATGAATCCAATCGCTCGCGATTAGATACTGACTTTACCAGGCGGGACCAAATTTTCCGGGCAAAATTTGATGAACTGACGGAGCTAATGGAAAAATTAGCTGCTGATGAAAAACAAGTCCAAGAATACAAGGAAAAGGCCTACAAATCTGCAAAAGAGAAACAAGTTCAAATAAAAAAGATATCCAATCAACAAATCAAGAAAAACCAACAATTATTAAAACTATCTAAATCTTTAGAAAACGAAAAAAAATTATTTAAAGGACGACTCAAAGAAGATTTCGACCGAAAGAAAGAAGAGTTGGAAACTGAATATCAACGGCGCTCTGAGTATCATATTCGCCGGCTCGAAGAATTCGAAGCTGATGAAGAACGCCTGGGCCGAGAAAATGAAAAACTAAGAATTCGCGAGCAGGGACTTGCTCTGGAAGCTCAAAAGAAAGCCGATGAACAAACTAAAAAGAGGCTTGCTGATTTAGAAAAGTGGGAAAAAGAAATTTCCAAGCAACAAAAAATCCTTAACAAACAGGAAAAAGAAAATGGTCTGGAAAAAGTCTTACTTATAAAGGAAATGAGCGGGATTGAAGGCGGAAAATTTGCAGTCGACCAAATCAAAACCGCTGCTAAAACACAAGAAGACCTTTTAAAAAGAAAACGCAAATTATTAAAAGCGATGGAAGAAGATCGCCCTAAGGTTGAGGAAGAGATCAAAGAAAAACTTCAAGAACTCGAATCCGAATTTGCAGAAGAACAAAAAAAGATTGCCGAAAAAAATGAAACCTTCCTTGAAGAACAAAAACGCCTTCGAGAAAAAGAGAAAATCCTTTTGGAAAGAGAAACCAATGAACTCCGGACGATAAATCAGGAGTTCGAAGAATTCAAGAACTCCTTGGAAGTTGAACAAATCGAAAAGGAAATGGCTCTGGACAAAAAAGAAGAAAAACTGGAAGCCGAAGAACAAAAGCTTCTCGAACTTCAGCAGGCACAAATGGCTGAAGAAAAGGCAACCAAAGAAAAAAATGAAGAGATTGAAGCCGAAATCATGGCAGAGTTACAAGAAATACAACTGGTAAAATCTGATGTACTGCAACATCAAGTTGGAGTAAAAAACTTTCTGGATGATTTTAAGACAACCTACAATCAAATCTTGCAATCGCAGGGCACGGAGTACGAAGAATTCAAAAAACGAATTGCCAGCATGGAGGAGGAAGCTACCCGCCTCACATCCAGCCTGAAAGACAAAGAAAAGCTAATAACCGAAGAAACAGTGGCCGCAGAAAAAGTTCTTCAAGAAAGATTGAAGCATCGAGAATCCATGGTGGATGTTATGGAAAAAGATTTACGCGGACGTGTTGAAGAATATCAGACCTTTGTCCAGGAACTGGCAGAAGTAAAAAAATCAATGAATGACGAAGATGAATCTCGTAAAGCAGAGTTAATGGATAGCTTAACTCAATATGAAGATAAACTTACCCACCTTGGCAAAGCCTTCGAAGAACTTTCTGAAGCTTTCCAGGTAGAGAAATCGAAAGGCCAAATTGAAATAGTTCCTGAAGAGGATGAGAAAAAACCTCTGGAGTATGATGATGCCCTGGCAAAAGCAGAATGGCCTCTGGCTATCCGCCAACGGTTGGGATCAGCTAAGGCAAGCGAACAGAATGCCCACATCACTGAATATTTATACAAATTCAGCGAAAAATGGGATGAGTGGATAAATATCCCCGCGGGAAAATTTATTATGGGCCATCCCAGACAAAAAGATTCGGCACCACACCAGGAAATAAAAATTGAAAAACCCTTTTTAATAAGAAAATACCCTGTAACAAATGTAGAGTTTTTCAAATTCGTTAACGAAACTCAGTACAAAACTGAAGCTGAGTCTCTTGTCGATGCGATCGTATACCATAATGGCAGCCTGGCTCTGCATGGCAATAGCGAGCCTAGCTCTTCATTTTCAAACCCCAGTCTCACTCCAGATAAAAATGCTTTTTGGTTATGCCCCAACGGTCAACCCGATTCTCTTTATGGTAAACATGGCCATCCAGTTACTCAAGTCACATGGAACGATGCCAAAGCATTTTGCAGATGGAAAAGCGAAACAACCGGTCAGACTATTCGCCTTCCCCTTGAAGAAGAATGGGAATATGTTGCCAGTAACTTTGGGAAATTAACCCCCGACCAGTTTTTCTGGGATGAAGATCGGATTGTGGAGTTTTGCAATATTGAAGAAACAGGTATATGCGACACCTTGCCGGTAGACCATTTCCCTGAAAATGAATATTCCGCTGGAGTCACAGGTTTGTTTGGAAATGTTTTTGAGTGGGTAGAAAATGATCACGAAAAAAACCAGCCCACTAACGGAAAAAACCGTTCCTCCAATGGACTGACTTATAAAATTGCCCGGGGAGGAAGCTTCATTACCCACTTTAAGCATATTGCACCCTGGCGCCGAATTTCATTCATTCAAAGCTATTGCACCTCATTTCTTGGTTTCAGGACCGTTTGCGAGGAATAGAAATATCCTTCGCCTTGATCCAATTCGTAAAAATTGATATAAAAGTTCCTCTATTATTCCAGTAAATTTTTGAAGGAGGTTGAAGTTTTGAGCAAGCCATTGGTTGGTATAGTTATGGGAAGTGATTCTGATTTTTCCATAATGGAAGAAGCCAGTAAAATTCTGGAGCAATTCAACGTTGCACATGAAGTTTTGGTAACCTCTGCACACCGGACCCCTGAAAGAACCCGGAAATATGTGACGGGTGCAAAGCGGAGAGGCCTACGTGTTTTTATTGCCGGAGCGGGTGGTGCAGCTCATCTTGCTGGAGTGATTGCCGCCGAAACCACATTGCCGGTTATTGGTGTGCCTATCAATTCGACTCCTTTAAATGGATTGGACTCCCTTTTATCCACAGCACAAATGCCTGGTGGAATTCCTGTTGCGACAGTAAGTATTGGAAAATGGGGTGCAAAAAATGCAGGTATTCTAGCTGTACAAATTCTGGCAATTGCGGATGACAAGCTTGCAAGCCAACTTGTCAAATTTAGAAAACAACAGGCTAAGGCTGTGGAACAAAAAAGCCAAAAACTAAAAACACCTCATGCCGCAAATTTTAAAGGTTGATCACTCAAATACAGATTCATGGGAAAGAACTATTACCAAGACCCAAAGCATCTTGAAAGGTGGGGGTGTTATAGCCTTTCCCACAGATACTTTTTATGGCTTGGGCGTCGACCCTTACAATAAAGATGCAGTTGATAAAATTTATAAAATTAAGAATCGCGAACAAGAAAAACCACTACTCCTCCTTATCGACTCAATCGCAAAACTAGAAAGCTTAGCTGAAAAACCATCAGCGGCTTGCGCCAAGTTAATAAATTCCTTTTGGCCAGGCCCTTTGACACTTCTATTCAAACCCAAGTCTGCAATCAACAAAAACATCACCTCAGATTTAATAGCAATAAGACAACCGGGAAACTCAATAACTCGAATGTTATTAGCAACACTGGATCATCCCTTAACAGCACCGAGCGCAAATTTAAGCGGCACCTCCCCTGCGACCACTGCGCAACAAGTCAAAGAAAAACTTGGTAACCAAGTAGACCTTATTCTTGACGCAGGAACATTACCAGGAGGAAAACCTTCGACTCTTATTGATGCGACGAAGGTCCCCATCCAGTTAGTCCGAGAGGGAGCGATAAGCTTTAAGGAAATCAAGGAGTCATTAGATGGGATGTTACAAACTCAGGAGTCCTTATGATATTCGGAACTGGACTGGACATCATTGAAGTAGAGCGAATTAAACAATCTATCAAGAGATATTCTCCTAGATTCGAGCAAAGAGTATTCACTCCCGGAGAGATAAGTTATTGCCAATCAAAAGGAGATCCCGCAAAGCATTTCGCTGCACGGTTTGCAGTTAAAGAGGCTGTCTCTAAATGCCTGGGCACAGGGATTACCGGAGCTTTGGGTTTTAAGGATATGGAAGTAGTCAATGAAGATACAGGCAAGCCGGTATTAATAATGACGGGTAAAGGTAAAGAACTGTTCAAAAAATTAGAACTCAAAACAATTCACATTTCAATTTCTCACGATCGCACCCACGCAATCGCCCATGCAATTGCCGAACAATAAGCAAAGCGAATACCCTTGAAACTCATCCGGCATTTTCTAGAATACATTTTGGTTCGATTTCTTATACTACTTGTGAAACCTCTTTCACATAAGCAAGTGGTTTCTCTTGGGAGAAATCTTGGGGCGCTGGTATTTCGTTTTTCTGGAAAAAGAAAGAAGGCGGCTTTCATAAATCTGGACATAATCCTTTCCCAGAGCCAATCTAAAGAACAAAAAAAACAAATTATAAAAAATTCTTTTAAAACCCTTGCGGTTTCAGCTCTTCAAACAATTTGGGTCACCACCCGCACTAAGGAAAGAGTCCAGTTTTTGATAGAAGAAAAACCAAAAGGACTGGATATACTTAAACAATGCCTTGATAAAAATAAGGGGATTTTCTTTTTAACCGCACATTACGGAAACTGGGAGATCATGGGACTGCACCACGGTCTTTTAGGGATCTGCCCCTTATCTTCCATTGTCCGCAAACTTGACAATCCCTATCTGGATACCTTTGTAGCAAATTTAAGAACTTCAACAGGTAACAAAGTTTTTTATCGTGACGACTCTCTTATAAAAATAGTCCGCGAATTAAAAAATAATAATAGCGTGGCAGTCATGATGGATCAAAATACGGCAAGAGGTGGGATTTTCGTAGATTTTTTTGGCCGGAAAGCTGCTACTCCCCGAGCGGTTGCACAACTCAGTTATCGGATGGGAACCCCAATCCTTCCTCTGTTTTCCTATCCCACTGATAAGGGAACCTATAAAATTGAATATGGCCCGGAATTGATCTTGGAAAAATCGGGAAACAAGGATCAAGACATTCTGGATTGGACTCAAGAGATGGAAGCCTTTATCGAGTCTGTCATTCGGAAAAACCCAACACCTTGGATGTGTGGCCATCGACGCTGGAAAACTCGCCCTCCAGAAGAAAAAGACACACGAATTTATTGATCTATGAAATGTCCTTCCTGCGAAAATGAGCTAACCCAACGTAAAGCTTCAGGAATTCAAGCCAATATATGCCAAAATTCATGTGGAGGATTTTGGTTTCATATATCTCAAATAAGAAAACTGGAGCATGTCAAGCCAGGGGCTGGATATGACCTCCTTACTGTGGAAATTGCAGATGGGGTAAAAACTTATCGCGACTCGGTGCACCCCTGCCCTCAATGCAAAACAACCCTATTATATCGGCATTTTTTTAGCCGAAAATACGATACAGAAGTAAATCAATGCGCCAAATGCAGCGGTTTTTGGATTGATGCTGGGGGGCTTGCCAAGATCGTACAATTAAAAAACAAAGAAAAAAAAATGCGACTTGAAGAATATTTCACCGTAATAATGGATGAAAAGATTTCAGGAATGAATCTGGCAAGTCCAGATTTAGCGGAATCCGCAAAAATGATAACCCAGATTTTTAAGTTTTTAAAACCAGAATTATAAAAACACCAAACTGGATTTTTTTAAATTTTTATAGCCTAGCTCAACTATCAAGATAAATTTCCAAATTGACTCTGGCTATTAACTCATTCAAATAAAGAGTTCCCTCAAAAACAAAGTCATACATGCAATTCAAATTAAATGGTATAATTTTTTAAATTTCAAAGAAAAATTATTCAAGCTTAAACAATTCAGGTATTTTTTTCCGGTTTTTTAAAGATCTGTAAAAAAAATCCCCCTAAGTTTCGAACTAATGAATAAAGCTAGCACCGAAAAACAGAAAATTTCAATTGTCTGCCCCGTATATAATGAGGAAGAAACAATCCCTTTATATTATGAGCGCTTCCAAAAGGCAGTAGCTTGCTTACGAGATCGCTATTTGATTGAACTCACCTTTATTAATAATTGTTCTACAGATAACACCTTGGCGGCCATAAAATCAGTCCAGGCCAAGGACTCCTCGGTTCAGTATATTTCTTTAACACGAAATTTTGGTTATCAGTCTTCGGTTTTATGCGGTCTGACTTATGCAAACGGACACGCCATCGTGGTCAACGATGTAGACTGTGAAGATCCGCCCGAACTCATTCCAAAATTTGTAGAACAATGGGAAAAGGGGTATGACATCATATATGGACGAAGAGGGAAAAGGCATGAATATCTAGGGCTAACTTTATGCAGAAGGTTATTTTACCGCCTGACACGAGCTATCGCCGACAACGATTTCATTTTAGACATGGCTGAATTCTCCCTTTTCACTAAACGCGTTCGTGATGAAGTATTACAAACAAAAACATCATTCCCCTTTATCCGAAATGAATTGGCCTACGTTGGATTCAGAAAAATTGGAATTGATTACGATCGAGAACCGCGAATCGGCGGAAAAAGTAACTATATGGGTTATGCGGGGATGTTTCGTATGATTAAATTTGCAGTTGCCGGGATTCTCACCGCCTCAACTTTCCCTCTGCGCCTAATCTTCTATCTGGCGATTCCTCTACTATTTGCTAATTTTGCTGCAGTTATAGTTTATTTTGTCATGCCAGAAAATGTTTCGCTTCATTTAATTTATATTCTAAACACTATGTTTTTAATAACGGCGGTAACTTTTATATCGACCTATATGGCTCGGGTCTATAAGAATGGTATTCAGCGACCTAATTTTATTATCGACTGGGATAACACCTTTCTCAACCCACGCGAGACTGATTAAAGAAACCACATACTTCATTAGGTAAAAACCGTATTCCTCCCAACTTGCTGCAACGCAATTTACAACAACATCAATTATCGTGGATTAACCATCTAAGTTTATTTATTTGAACTGGATCTCCGGAAAATTCCCAAAAAACTTTATACTCTCCAACTTCACCGGATTTGAATTTAATATTATGCTGCCTGAAAAATTTGGTGTAGGTATCCAATACATGGCTTCCAGCTATGATTCCGAAATCAGAATATTTCAATGATCTTTTCTTTCGAGTCTTTGCTACTGGATTACTAGAATATTCACTTACAATCAATTTTCCCCCGCTCAAATAAGTGGTAATCCCCGACAAACCATAACCAGAATATGCCACTGATATATTTTCCTTTTCCAAAAACTCCATCAAATCATAAATAAAAATCTTTTCTAACTTAACCAGCTTAAAATCATTAATTAGCCCCTCATTCTCCAACCCCCGGTAATTTGAAATTGAATAAAAACTAACCCATATTGCTAAAACGATTATTGGAATTGATTTAAACTTATCCTTAAGCTTATCAACATATATTCCAACCCAAAGAACAAGTATCCCAAATAAAGGAAACAGGTAGCGCGGCTCAGGACCGTTTTGCACAATGGTGTTAGCCATACAAATCATGATGGGAGCCAAAAGAATAATGTGCATCGTCTCAAATTTCATACCTTTAAAGGTCAAAATGCTTTTTAAGGAATTTTTGTTTTCTGAGACAAATGAAATAATGGAAGCTAGTAAAATAACAATAAGAGTGACAAGTAAAAGTCCAAAAATGATTTGATTAGCATTAATCGGATTTGAAACCAAATTTTGATACGATTTATCAAAATCGAAAAGCTGAGGGCCTTTTCGGAAAAATATACTGTACAAATGTTCCAAAAGCTTGGTTGGCAAAAAGTCTGTGTCATGCCCTTGCCCTCCTCGCGATGTTTCTCCAATTACAATACTGGCAATACGTGGCGACAGACCAATAATAAAACCCATCCCACCCGCAACAATCATTCGTTTATTGTCGGCATGGGCCTTCCCGCTAAAATAGGACTGAACATTTTTAAAAAAAGCCATTGAGCTTTTCGGGGCAATCATTATTCTCAAAGAAATAAGTACTGCCAACTGAATTGCGGCTCCGTGAAACTTGTTGATTTGCAAAATGGATACACCCCCAATATCCAAACCAAACCCACCAAATACATAAGCAAATGAAACAAAAAATAAAAACAGGACAATAAGAATATCAAAAACTCTACAAACACGTTCTTTAGCAGTTTGATTCTTATTAAAAATTTTTGATAAAGTTGCAAACGATATTTTCCCACGCATCTCGTCCCAGCGAGGATGGGTCAAAAGAGAAAGGACAGCAATAACTAATATGAAGATCAGCGAGTATGTGTACGTATAAATTGCTAATCCCATGGTGAAAAACAAAAAGAAAATAGTTCGGGTATTTTTCCCTTCATAGAGTTTCAATTTTATGAAAAGAATAAAAATCAGGTTCCCCATAAAAGCCACTAGAGTGTGAGGCCAGTTGTGCATGGTCATCCTGGTGATGAAAAAAGGACTAAAAAACATCAGTACTAAAACAAGGTAGGCGGTACGAGGAATAACTAATCTGGCAATCAGAAAAGTCGTCCAAATATATAGCGCATAATAAAGTGCTCCAGGAAGATGGAAAGCCAGTGCTGTTGGCCCCATAAGCCACATCAATGGAGCCGAGAAAAGTGCGAATGTAAGCCCGAATGTTCGCCCAAAGTCAAAATAAAAAACAATAGGCCCTCCGTTTACAAGTTCATAAATCGTACTTGCCAACATGCCTATATCGCTGGAAAAATAATTGTCGATATTTAAATAATAGGGGTAACGGACTAGAGCTAAAGCAATATACAAAGAAGAAACTGCAAAAAAATGGAACGCAAATCTGCGTAAGATGTTTGAATCAGTATTTCGCATTTAAATCCTAATTTTTGTGTAAGTCTTTCATAAAGATCCCCCCAAAACACATCCAAACCACCCAGTAGCTATAAAAAAGAAGGACTGTTGAAGAGCCGGGCGACCCTTAAGAGGTAATGAGAATACCATGCTATTTTTCACATTTTATTAAAAATCCACAAGATTAGACCTGATTTTATTTCAAAGTTCCCTTGAATTATTTAAGCGACAGCAATTTCCAGATCGATAGATGAGTATGATATTCTTGGTGTGCTTAGAAAATAGCTACAAAAATTAAAAAATGATATAATCTTCAATAGTATAGTACAAAATTAAATGTTCTAAATATTGGGATTAGAAAAAAAGAAAAGCCATTCCCGCATTTCGAAACTTAGTTTATCTGGCCTGATTATTTGCCATTTCTCGAGGATTTTTAAATATTGAATTCAATTTCATTAGCCGAACCAACGCAGACAAAAGAGACTATAAGTTGGACTTCGGAAAAGGAAACGCGTCATCTGACGGAAGTGTATAAAGAATGTTCCGCTCAAAAAAATGAAAATCGTAAAATCCAACTGATTCACCCCTGCTCAGTTACGTCCAGAGCTTCGCATAGTGGTGCAATCCTTCCCCCTTTGTCTCTAGCATATCTTAGCGCCACGCTCCGAGAAGCAGGCTACCCGGTAAGTATCATTGAAGGGCAAGGGGATGGAGTTTTAAACATTCGACAGTCAGAATGCGGCCGTTACAACCTCCAGGGACTTACTACGGAGGAAATTCTTGACCAGATTGAACCCGAAACTCAAATTATTGGGATTTCTCTTTTGTTTTCTTACGAATGGTTAATTCAAAGAGAATTAATCAAAGCCATTAGATCTCGGTATCCAGACATAAAAATTATTGTCGGTGGCGAACATCCCACAGCGTTGCCAGAATATGTGCTTCGTGACTGCCCTGAAATTGACTTTGTTGTATTAGGAGAAGGTGAATTTACTTTACTACAACTGGTATCTGGGCTTTTTTATTCAAAGGAATTTTTATCTACTTCTGGAATAGCCTATCTTGACGACCAGGAAAACTTCATTTCAAATGGCTTAAGCAACCGCATAATGCACATTGATGACATCCCCAGACCTGCTTGGGATTTGTGTAACGTTGAAAACTATTTTCAACCCAATTGGTCTATGGGAATAAGTTTTGGCCGCAATATGCCCATAAACGCCACTAGGGGGTGCCCTTACCAGTGCACGTTCTGCTCAAATCCCACCATGTGGACGACACGGTATATAATGCGCGACCCTGTTGAAGTTGCAGACGAGTTTGAAAATTTGGTAAAAGTTTATGGTGCCAATAATATAGATTTTGTGGACTTGACAGCTATTATTCGTAAAGACTGGACACTGGCGTTTTGTGAAGAGTTAAAAAGAAGGAAGCTAAATACTCCCTGGCAACTGCCATCTGGAACTCGATCTGAAGCACTTGACGAGGAAGTTCTTCAAGCGCTTTATGATACAGGGTGCCGGCTGATTACTTATGCTCCTGAAAGCGCATCTGAAGAAACTTTAAAGCAGATTAAAAAGAAAATAAAAATTGATCGCCTGGTGGAAAGCATCCGCACAGCCAATAAGATTGGCCATACTACCAAATTTAATATTGTAATAGGTTTCCCCGACGATACGCTGGGCGGCATTTTAAAATCTGCATGGTTTGTCTTCAAAATGGCTTTCTATGGTTCAGAAGATTGTGTTATCACAAAATTCTCTCCCTACCCCGGCTCAGAGTTATATCGTAGGCTAAGAGATGAGAATAAAATTCCTCCCCCCGATGACAACTATATTTATTCCCTGGCGGGTTTCATGGATTTTACAAGGACAGAATCTTATTGTAAAAATGTTGGGGGCAGAACCTTGTCATTCTTCGTTGTAGTAATGCACGCTATTTTTTATTCTTTTGCCTACCTTACTCATCCAAAACGCATATTTCGTGTCTTATTCAGTCTTACAAAAAAGCGTTTCATTCCCAGTAATGTCCTTGAACAACGTCTATATGATGTTTTTATGAGGGAAAAATACTCTACTGCTAAAAACTAGTTCAGTTTCGAGACTGCGTTGCAATCAAAAATGCGTCCCCATCCAATCGCCATAATTTACCGCCTCGCACCCAATGCAAAACTTGATGATTTGCATAAAAATCCAAAGAAGCAGAAAGGTAGATTAATAGATAGAAAAAGGGTCTTAATTTTTGCTTAAGGTCTTAAAATTTCAAATTTATCAAAACAAAATGGAATTAATAATGACGTTGCCATATAATAATTTACCCTTAAGCATTGTAAAAATGGGGCAATTATCAAAATATAGATTTTTCATTGGGTATCCTTTACTAGTAAATCTTTGAACTAAAATTAGTTAACTTTGATACCCTTCCGATCCAGTTAATCAACAAAATTATATTTGACCAAATAGTTTTAGTATCCTCAAACTTTTGGATGATGACTAAAAATAAACCGGGAACTGACAAAAAATGAAAATTAGTTTTGTATCCATTGAAGATGGAATCACGGCTTTGGGGTTCAGGAAGATGGCATCATTTGCAAGGTCCATCCATCCATCTACCGAGGTTTGCTATTTACCATTGACGAATGCATATAATCCATTGAGGTTTTTATTCAAGCCTGGAGAACATGATCGAATATACTCAGACGCCGACTTGGATAGCATAGCATCTCACTTTGCAAAATCAGATTTAGTATGCTTTTCCTCAATGACAGCCTATTCAGACCTCACTAAAGAGATTATTCAACTTGTAAAAAAAATTAACCCGAATACGTATATAATTTGGGGTGGCATCCACCCTATCGTTCACCCTGAAGATGCTATTGAATATCCCGATGCAATCTGTGTTGGGGAGGGAGAAACCGCCTTTAAATTATTTCTAACCTCTTTTAAAGAAGGAGGCGATTACACCTCAACTAAAAATTTTTGGTTTAATCAAAACGGAAAGATCATACGAAATGATTTTTTACCGCTTCATACTTCAGAAGAAATGGACCAGTTTCCTTTTTTATTGTATGCCGACAATGAACTAATTTTCAAACATGGCAAAGGGTTTATTCCTCAAAATACTAATGACTATTTATCCTCCTATGGGCTTGGCAATACTTATATGACCATTTGGTCCATTGGTTGCCCATATAAGTGCAGCTTTTGCGCAAACACAAAATTCATCGAAAATGATAAAAACTATCGCAAACTGCGACACCCCTCTGTTGATTACATAATTGCAGAAGTTAAGGAAGTTTTAAAAAAGCACCCGCATTTTTCTTCCGTTTCTTTCCAAGATGATAGTTTCATGGCAATTCCAAAGGTTACCCTAAAAGAGTTTGCTGAAAAATGGAAAGCAGAAATTGACATCCCATTTTTCGTTGTAGGAGTCATCCCAAGTTTTGTTAAAAAAGAGAAAATAGAGATACTTGTATGGGGTGGAATGAAACGCGTACGAATGGGTATACAAAGCGGAAGTGATCAAGTCCTTGAGTTTTACGATAGACCCAACAAACCCGGACTCATTCCACATGCCACATCTGTTTTGGCAGAATATAAAGAGTACATGATCCCCCCAGACTATGACCTAATCATAGATAACCCAGTGGAAACCCGCCAGGATGTCGTTGATACACTTAATTTGATTTACAATATGAAACGACCTTTCAACTTAAATGTTTTCGCACTCAGGGCAATTCCAAATACAGAATTAGCGAATGACCTCATGAGCCGGGGCATTGATATTAAAGACATAAAAACAAGCTACCTAATTGCCGCACCTACCTTGGCTAATTGTCTGGTTTATTTACTAACCGTTTTCAGGCCTCCAAAAAGAATATTTAATCGCCTATTAAAATATGCAAAACCATTTACCGAAGAGCAAACTCTTTTCCCGGTGCTTTTCTTTTTTTCTCGTGCCCTTTGGATGCTTAAAAGAGCCTATTACCATGTAAAGTTTTTGGATTTTTCGGTTTTCCCAGGAAGAGTTGGCTGGCTCTTTTACCATTCAGGAATCGCAAAATTGTTTAACAAGCAAACACCTCCCGCTGCCTGGAACCCTCAACAATAAAAGACTGTATTATTTTATTTAAAAATGTGTGAAAGCAATCACAACAATGGCCTCCAATGCATACGCCCTTTAATCAATTAATTTTTTTCAAGTACCCATTTGGATTAAAGGTCATATAGAATTTTTCACGATCTTTTTCAATTTCAAAAGAATCATTTTGACTTAAAAACTCCTGGATCGCCTCAAAAGGCCCCTCGCCCCAGTTTGGCAAAATTGGGTGACCATTGACATTTGAGTCTTCCACAATCATGTAGCTTCCCTTTGTCACAAACTCATTGTAAATTTCCATTTCTTTTAGCACATGCGGCTTATTATGATCTGAATCAAGAATGACCAAAACAACCTGACTACCCTTTATCATTTCGGAAATTTGTTGAACCACTTTTTCTTCAGTAGACGAACCCTTTATATAGGTGATTCTATCGTGGATCGGACGACCTTCTAATAATTCTATATCAACTGTAATCAGCTTTCCTTTTCCAATAGAATCCAATATCGAGGCAAGAAAAGCCGCCCCACCCCCTTCATTGACTCCTGTTTCGATCACGATATCGGGTTTTAACTCATGAATTATCTCTTGATATATCCATAGATCCAAAGGGCACTTCATAGTTCGACACCCCATCCACCGAGTATTTTTCCAGGTTCTTTCAGGAGAACTATAATAGAGCGAATGGAACTGAGCTGGGATATCGCCAGAATTCCGAGAAAAATAATTGTATGATCTAACAAAAATAAGTTCTAAACCAAAAGTTACGATTCGAAATAACTTTCGAAAAATACCATCTTGAGAAAGGCCCATAGACCTGCTTATTTTTTTACTTCTATCCATATTCTTTTTATTCTCCGAAAATATTGACCACAGAACCTGCCACAATCCAGCCAAAATAATACGTTTATTTCTGCAGAATGTCCATTTGTCAAAATGGGGACCCTACATAAATGTAGCAACACTTGATAAAACTTACTAGAATTTGAAAATGGTAGAAAGGGAGGGGAATTACATTTCTTCAGCGATTACCGCTTTAAGTTTAGAGCGAAGTCTGAAAACAGCTTTGGAGTGAATTTGAGAAACCCGGGATTCTGTAATTCCGAGAACTTCCCCGATTTCTTTCATTGTCAGTTCTTCATAATAATACAGAGATATCATCAGTCGCTCTTTTTCAGGAAGCGTGTCAATCGCCTTGGCAATCAGCTCTTTCAGTTCGTTCAATCGCAAAGACGTTTGTGGGTCTGTATCACCCTTGCCCGCAAGGCAGTCCAATAGGCTTTGCTGTTCGCCGGACTCCTTCGCGATCCCCAAATCTTCCAAGCTAAGAATGGGCATGCTTTTCGTTTCATTCATGGTATTGAAAAGCTCATCCATACTGACGCCCATTTCACCAGCGACCTCATCATCCTCTGGGGGACGACCCAACTGGTTCTGCAATTTCTGAACTACCCCATCCAGGGCAGAGGCTTTTTGACGAACTGACCTTGGAACCCAATCCATAGATCTAAGCTCATCAAGAATAGCTCCACGTACTCGAAACTCAGCATAAGTCTTGAACTTAGCTCCACGCGAAGCATCATACTTATCTATCGCATCAATCAAGCCCAACACGCCGACACTGATTAAATCGTCGACTTCAATATGGGGTGGCAGGCGCATTGCTATTCTATTGGCTACATACTTGATCATCGGGGCATACTCCTTAATTACCTCTTCCCGATTCTCTACCGAAATCTCAACTTGATTTATTGCATGTCCTTTAGTAGTAGCCATCTTTTCTTTCTCTCGTTAAGCCGTTTGGTCTAATTGAGTGCCTTTATCTGCATCTTCTTCCTGATCCACTTCCATCTCTTCTTCATCTTCTTGCAACAACATGGAACCACTTCCCCAAGCCAACAGCCCAAAAAGAATGGCGCCACCTATCCCACGCATAACGCCCGTAAGCACTGTCGCCCCCATTAAAACACTGCCTATGCACAAAATCCCAAAAGACAGAAGCCCAAATGAAACGGCCATTTTTTGTATATTTACAGGATTCATTGGGCTTGAAAAGCACTCCTCCAAAAGTAGGGTTGGTTTCCTTCACCCGTTAGCGACTTCGGTTTCTCTTTCGACACTTTTTCGGCGAGTTCATTAATACATCCACTGAACTTGGAAAAAGGATAAAGTTCGAGAAAGGCTTTTTGTTGGCGAATCGCCTTGGGAACATTCGGGTCATGCAATATGTATCCCAGATATTCTACAGACACACCTTTCAAAAAACGGTCGGTAACCGCCGTTAAATTGCGGTAAACCCCTTGCGCTTCTCTTTCGGATGTGACCGAATTAACAATCAGCCTGAAATGTTTTTGTGAATGGTTGTTATGCAAGATTTTCATTAACGCATAAACATCGGTTAATGAGGTTGGTTCTGTAGTAGCGACAAGAAAAGTCTCATGAGCAGCACTGCAAAAGAAAGTTACATTAGCAGAGATTCCTGCGCCTGTATCAAAAATCAGAAAATCGTAATTACGGCTAACTCGGTCTAACTCATCCATGAGCACCATTTTCTTTTCCGTTTCTAGTTGCGTTAATTCTTGAAGACCATCACCTGCAGGTAACACATGAATGCCTTCTGGACCGTGCAGAATAATATCTTCTACATTCGATTCTCCAGATAAAACATGCCCAATATGCTTTTTTGAAGCCAAGCCTAAAAGGATGTCGATATTGTTCAAGCCGAGATCTGCATCGACCACCAATACTTTTTTACCTCGTTTAGACAAGGCGTAGGCAAGGTTAGCCACGATGTTTGTTTTACCAACACCGCCTTTTCCGCTACTGACTGCCAGAACCCTCAAACCTGATTCGCTCATGTCACCGTATGTCATTCTTTTTAAAGTACTTGCTTGCCCACCTAATATCATATTCTAATCCCTTAATTTATCTTGAAATCAGTTAAAAATCAAACTTATTACCTTATCTGGTCCCGCAACTTCCAAGTCCTCGGGCACATTCTGGCCCACAGTGAAATACGAAAGAGGTATCCGGTTTCGGACTGAAAAATTGAATAAAGGACCAAAACTCAATCCTTCGTCCAATTTGGTAAAAAGCACACGGTCCACCCCAAGAGGGGAAAACTGTTGATAAGTCGTCGAAAATAGTTTTTCTTGAGCGGTAACACTTAGAACCAAATGGGTTTCTACCTCACCAACTGCAGCAAATAACTCCTTTAGCTGGAGGCAATATTCCTTATCCCGATGCGATCGACCTGTGGTGTCAATTAAGATGAGGTCTTTATCAGAATGCTTCTTTACGATTTCACACAGGTCGGCTTTTCCTCCTGCAACTTCGACAGGCAACCGCATGATATCTCCATAAATTTGTAGCTGGTCAACAGCGCCTAATCTATAAGTATCCAGAGAAACCAGAGCCACCTTTTTATTTTTACGAAACGCATAGTCTGCTGCAACTTTGGCAAGTGTCGTGGTCTTACCAACCCCTGTCGGCCCGACGAACGCAACTAATTTGGGGCCCTCTGATTCGAGATTTATCTCACCTTCAAAAGGAATAACCTTTTTCATCAGATTCATAACTCGTGATTTCTCTTTGGCAGGTTTATCATCATTTCCATTAATGCTTTTCTTTAATATTTTGGAAGCCAACTTTTCATCCAATCCGTTTTCCACCAAATGGGAATAGGTTTCAAACTGACTGGGTTTCAATCCCAAAGTCTGAGCTTGACCGCTTTCACTTAAAAGGTTGAAGATTAGAGATTTGATATCCAAGCCATTCGCTTCATCCAGATCCAATTCATTTTCCAGAGGTTCTGGTTCCTTAAATTCCACCGCGGCAGTTATCTCTACCTTGCTTGCAACATTGCGACTAGACAAAGGAGAATTGGGTTTAATAGAGCGAGTACTCATAATGAGTGCTTCATCACCCAGTTCTCGTTTCACCTGGGCAAGAGCATCCGCATAATTATTTGCTGTAAATTTTTTAATTCGCATTCAAGTCCACCACACCTATAGTTTTTATCTGCACAGATGGAGATACTTCACTGTGCGAAATGATTGCAAGATCCGGTAAAAATCGTTCCGTAAATTTTCGAATGTGCATTCTCAATCCGGGCGAAGCCAGCAATACCGGAGAAGTTTCAATAGTCGGAGTGATTTTTTCAATCATATCCCTTAACTTAGTGAGGAATTTTTCTGCGACATTGGGCTCCAATGCCAAGTAAGCACTGGTTTCAGATTTTTGAATCGAGCCTTCAATAATGTCTTCAATCCCACGATCTAAAGTCAAAACAGAGAGCGTTCCATCTGTGGATTGGTATTGTTTGGTAATTGGACGAGCCAGACTTTGGCGTACATATTCAGTCAGCACATCCGCATCCTGAGTCAGCGAAGCATAATCTGAGAGCTGTTCAAGAATCGTCCTTAGGTCTCTAATAGAAATCTGTTCTTTGAGCAAGTTTTGCAGAACTTTTTGAACTTTTCCAAGCGGCAACAAATTCGGAATCAACTCTTCAACCACTTTCGGATTCGTCTCTTTAAACTTATCCAACAACGACTGAGTTTCCTGTCGGCCCAGCAATTCATGGGCATGACGCTTGATGGTTTCTTTAATATGTGTTGTGATAACCGTTGCAGGGTCTACCACAGTAAATCCTGCCATTTGTGCTTCCTGCTTTTTATTGCTGGGAATCCAAACTGCGGGCAGACCGAACGTCGGCTCAGTAGTTTTAATTCCATCTAATTCTCTTTCAGTCGTTCCAGGGTTCATAGCAAGTATCCGTCCCATCATTATAGAATCTTTAGCAACATCCACTCCTTTGATAACCACGGAATATTCATTGGACTTGAGCTGCAAGTTATCTCGAATATGCAAAGGAGGGACAATGAAACCCATCTCCAAAGCAAATTGTCGGCGAATAGATTTAATTCTTTCCAGAAGTTCACCGTTACGATCCGCATCCACCAGCGGGATCAATTCATATCCCACTTCCAACTCCATGACATCCAGTGGAAGAATGGATTCAACTTTTTCTGGTAGCGGTGCTTTGGCTTCATCATCTTTCTTTCTGAGTGCCTGTTGTTCAACCTTTTGGTCAGTCTGCAATTTTTTATACGCAATGTAACCTGCTATCGCCGACATTAAAAAGAAAGGGAAATGAGGCAGTCCCGGAATCATACCGAAAAAGAAAAGAATCGCAGAAGCAATGATAAATGCATAAGGTTGATTGAGAAGCTGGCTCATCAATTCGCCAGGCAGGTTTTTATCAGACTGTGCTCGAGTAACTACCAAACCTGCCGCGGTGGAAACCACCAATGCAGGAAGTTGAGAAACCAAGCCATCACCAATCGTCAACAAGGTATAGATCTGAGCAGCCTCAGAAGCTTCCATGCCCTGCTGAAAAACACCAATAGCGAAACCACCTAAAATATTAACTAGAGTAATAAGGATACCGGCGATAGCATCACCACGAACAAAACGTATGGAACCGTCCATGGAACCATAGAAATCTGCTTCGCGTTCAAGGTTTCTTCTTCTATCACGTGCATCTTTCTCAGTGATGAGACCCGCATTAAGATCTGCATCGATACTCATTTGCTTTCCTGGGATAGCGTCCAAAGTAAATCGAGCCGCTACTTCCGAAGTTCTTACCGAACCCTTGGTGATAACAATAAAATTGATCATTACCAGGATAATGAAAATAACCGTACCGACAACAAAGTTGCCGCCGACCACAAAATTACCAAAAGACTCAATGACCTCACCTGCAGCACTTGAACCCTGATCTCCATTTAAAAGAATGATTCGGGTTGAAGCGATATTAAGTGAAAGCCGTAGAAGGGTAAAAACCAGCAAAAGTGAAGGAAAAACAGAAAACTCCAAAGGCGACAACATAAAAACCGCCACCATTAATATGATCAAAGCAAAAGTAATGCTGAAAGAAATTAGAATATCCAAAATGAAGGTTGGAATAGGCATAACCATTACACCGAGAATCACAATAATTCCCGCTGCGACCAATAATTCCTGAGGTCGATCCTTAATAGTTTTAAAAACGTCAGATTGCGCCATAGCCTATGCCTTCAATTCAACAAAATATTGACAGTTTGAAATCCGCCGGACAACTTTAAAAATCCCTTTAAACATAACGACTTTTACCATTTTCAAGTTAAATATCAGGGTGAAAAATGCTCCATAACCCTTTGATATTACTAATACTGCAAGCGTCATGCCGCACCCAACTGAGAGGGTTATTTAGGCAATAGATTTTTCAGGTCAATAAAAGGTAAACTTGTCAGGTGGAGCCGGTGCCCTTCTTACTGGATCTCCGCTCTAGAAAAAACTTAAATGATCCGCTATTTACTAAATCGAAGTAAAATTATTACAGGCCTTCGATTTTTAATTTTTTTCCTATGAATAATCGGGAAGTGAAATGATTGACGTAAAACAATTACCAGTTTTTAAAAAGGAAGTTGGGTTTTTGGAAAACCAGCTGGCAATGTTTGAGACCAAGGTCAAGAATGCCCCCGAAATTGAACCGGGAGAAAAAGGTCCCGAAGAAGAGAGGGCTCGAATTTTAACAATCATTAGCAATCAAAAGAAGAAGCTCTCTGAAATTCAAAATAAAGTAGAAACAACGCTTTGCAAAAATAAAAAAATTGATCTTTCTATTGCCCTTGAGAGTCTCAAAATACTCGATGAATATTTCAAGAAATTAAAGAAGGACATTGAGACAATCGTCGAAGATCAATATGAATGTAAGCTAGAAGCCTACAAGCAGGAGATATTTAAGTCTGTTGACCTGGTTCTCGATCCGATCGATTTTATCATCCCCAACATTCGGTTTGAATTGAACTATATGGAAAAGCATTACCGCAAGCCCAATAACATGGCTAGCACCATCCTTCCCGAGGTCCACGAATTAGTGGGAAAGTTGGAAGACCATGAGATTGGTTTGAAAGAATTTTTTGAAGGCAATGGCTCGGGTGATGACAGAGTTTCAGGATATAAGGAGTTGCGAGCGAAAAACAAGGTGTTTTCCAGATACCAATTTTATGAGAACTCTCCAGAATCTTATAAGGAACTCAACAACATTTACTATGAGATTTGCAAAACCATGGAAGGCTTTTTAAAGGACAAAAGGTCGGAGCCTGAACTTAGGAATTTTTATTCCCAGGTGAAGGAAAGGGGCCAATTGATTTCCAAAATGAGCGAAATATTCGACACAGGTTCATTCCTAACGATTTTGACTCAAAAATCCAAAAAAAAATATTCATACTGTGAAGAAGTAAGAAAAGCCAACATCCTGCTTGAGCAGTTCAATAAATTGCGCAAAGATCTTATCTTCTACAACGAAGCGGAGATTAAGCGCACTAGAAAAGCGTTGGGAACCAAACTTGCAAAATCTAACGATAAAAAACGTTTGAATGTAATCTTGGGTGAAGTGGATAGGTGCATCAAGGAAGGGAGGTTGCCTTTCGCCCGGTTAGATATGATCTTTAACAAGCTATTAATAAAAGATTTTAATATTGTTGTCCAAGAAAAAGATGCCGACGACATTACTATTACTATAACTCCCCATCACGAAAAGAAATATGGAAGTGACATCCTCGTTCGAATCAACCTCATCATTCATGAGGTTGACTTCTGGTATCCACCAGATGAAAAACAATTATTGTTTCAAAATATATCCAAGTCCACGGAGAAAATTCAGGCTGATGAGCCTTTGAATAAAAATGAATTTAAGAAAATGATGCAGAACTTTGATCAGGCAATGGAATCGAATGTACGGAAGATGTATCCCGATAAAGTGAAGGAGTTAGCCGGCATATACTCCTCTTTCAAAGAATTATTTTCGACTAAGGCCCAGAAGGAGAAGCTTGAGAAGAAATTGGGTAATAAAAATATTTGGAAAGAAATCCAGGATGATTTGGAAGTGGCCGGAAAAAATATCGCGGTGCTCACTTCAGATAACGCGGCTTTGAGGAAAAACGTAAATAAATTCTCCTTTTTAAAAACGGGTATCGAGGGAATGTCGCAGGTGCTCTATGACCTTTCGATGCAGTTGTTTATCTTATTTGAGGGGTTGGATGCGAAAAGCATCACCAATATGACAAATATTTTATCTACCTATAACGAGTTTCATGACCTTGCCAGCCTTTGGGCGTCCTTTACTTATTATTTCAAAAAAAATAACATCGCAAACTTGAGCGTCAATGAACAAACCATGCGCCATCTAACCAAAGAACCCCGTTGCAAGGAAAAGTTGAAAGAAATTTTTGAGGACGACGATTGAGTTCAGAAAACAAATAAATCCATCTGACCCGCCCCCGTTATTAATACCAGGTTCAGGATTCAGTTATGAGTGAGTTGGAGGCTCGCCGGTTAGCCCGGCTGACCCGATTTCAGGCGGTAGACGTAAGCCAGAATTTCTGCGACGGCTTTAAATAGGTTATCGGGAATCATTTGGCCTATCTCAACGGTTTTATTCAAAACTCTAGCCAACGGTTTATCTTCGACAATCGGGATACCGTGTTCTTTAGCAATTTCCCGAATTTTCATAGCAACATCCCCAGCACCTTTCGCTACAACAACTGGTGCAGCAAAATTCATCACATCGTATTTGATTGCTACAGAAATATGAGTGGGGTTGGTAACAATTACATCAGCTTCAGGCACTGCTGACATCATTCTTTTTCTAGACATTTCCATTTGTGCGGTGCGTATGCGTTGTTTGATCTGTGGATTACCGTCAGTTTCCTTCCTTTCCTCTTTTACTTCCTGCTTGGTCATGCGCAAGTTTTCTTTGTAAGTAAACTTTTGAAATGAAAAATCAAGAAGCGATAGAAAAATCATTATCACCAGAACCTGGAAAATAATCTCAAGGGCAACTTGGCCCATGAAAGACAATATCCCCCCTACCCCCAGCCCCATCAACGGCGGAATTTCATGCCAATGCGACTTAATCGTAAAATAGGAAGCGACCGAAATGACTGAAACTTTAAACAGAGATTTAAACAACTCCATTAAAGAATTTTTTGAGAAAATTCGTCCAAACCCTTTTAACGGATTCAGCTTGCTAAATTTGGGAATCAAAGGATGGCTGGAAAACCGGATTCCTCCAATTTGCACTACATTAGATGCGACACCTGCAAACATAATCAACGCGAGAAATGGTCCGACGATCTTCAGGAAGGACTCCATTGTATTAACCGTTACTTTATATAGTTCTTCAGTGGAAAGTTGAAGAGCGTTCGCATCAGAAATCATTACATGCCAGGATTCCAACACATTCTTGGTGCTTTGCTCACCTGTCATCATGAAACCTGACATAGCAGCTAAAAGAATAAATGCGGAGTTGATTTCCCGACTGTGGGCAAAGTTACCCTTTTCCTCAGTATCTGTGATTCGTTTGGAGGAGGGTTCTTCAGTTTTTTGGTCTTTATTGTCTTCCGCCATCGCGTCCTCTCATATTAAAGGCCACGCATGAATCCCATGAACTTAATAGGCATAGCATTCATTTCGTTCTGGACCAAAATACTAAAAAAGGATAACGACAAACCTACCATCATTAACCCGACGCCGATCTGCAATGGGAAACCCACAATGAATACGTTCATCTGTGGAACAGTTCGTGCTACCAACCCCATACCCACACTTAAAAAGAAAAGAATTGCCATAATGGGTGCCGCAATTTTCATCGCAATTATAAAAGTCTCAGAAAAAAGGTGCAGAACATATTCTGGGGTAATACTGGCAAAATTTATTTCAAAGGGATTGATCACAAAAAAGCTGTCAACGATCGCTTGAATAATGAAGTGATGTGCATCAAGTGCCAAAAAAATTAGGACAGCGAGAATATTATGAAACTGCGCCGTAACTGAAACCTGAGTGTCTGTTTGAGGATCGATAACGTTTACCACGCCGAACCCCATTTGAAAATCCACTACCGTTCCAGCAACTTGTACCGCCGTAAAAATAAGCCGCGCGATATATGCAATTCCTAATCCAATAGTGACATCAGCCATAAGAAATTTGGCCAACTCAAATAGACCTTTCGGTTCTGGCATAGGGCGGTCGTGAACCAAAGGGAAAATTGCTATTGAAATAAAAAGCATCAACCCGATTTTCATTACACCAGGAATTTGCCTACTACCCAAGATAGGAACAAAAATGATCATCGCTCCAACGCGAAACAACACAAAAAGAAACCGTTCGAACTCCGCGTAATTAAGATTAAATAAATCCATTACTGGATATACTCAGGAAAATTAGTGAATATATTTGAGGTGAAGGTGAGCATCAACTGCATCAACCACGGAAAAAAAAGCAGGATGGAAAGAAAAACTGCCAGAATTTTTGGGATAAAAGTTAGAGTAATTTCCTGAATTGATGTCACCGCCTGAAAGATAGAAACAGCAAGGCCAGTAACCAACCCAAAACCCAGCATGGGAGCAGACAAAAGCAAGGTTGTCTTAATGCTCTCCATTGCGAAATCGATAATAAATGTTTGGGTCATAGTCTATTTAACCTCCAAAACTTCTCATGAGTGAGCCCACTGTCAAATACCATCCATCCACCATGACAAATAGCATCAGCTTAAAGGGAAGTGAAACTAATACAGGGGGCAACATCATCATACCCATTGAAAGTAAAATACTCGCAACAACCATATCCAGAATCAAAAACGGAATATAAATTAGAAACCCGATTTGAAACGCTGTTTTTAATTCACTAATAATAAAAGCCGGAATAAGAGAGCGGATATCCACATCTTCATTGGTAGCCGGTTGGTCCCCTGAAATCTCCACGAATAAAGACAAATCTTTTTCTCTGGTTTGTCGCAGCATAAAAGTCTTAAGAGGAATCTCTGCTTTTTTAAGCGCATCGGTCTGAGAAATTTCCTCGTTTAAGAAAGGCTGTAAAGCTTTATCGTTGATTTCTGTCCAGGTAGGCCCCATAACAAAAAGCGTTAAGAACAAACCCAAACCAATCAATATTTGTGTCGGTGGGGTTTGTTGCGTGCCCATTGCCTGACGGAGAAATGAAAGTACAATGATGATTCGCGCAAACGAAGTGGTCAAAATCAGTATTGATGGCGCCAGAGTAAGAATTGTCAAAAGAAAAAGTATCTGCAAAGCGCTGGAGACTTTTTCGGGATCTTCTACATCATCTACTCCCAACTGAATTGAAGGAAGGGAAAGAGCTTCTGCAAAGGGAACCATCCCCCCCCAGGCAAATGTCGTCGTTAAGATCAGGAATAAAACAAATATTTTTATTTTCATGCTCTTGCCGTTTTCAACTTTCCAATTTTCTGAAGAATTTGTTCTTTGGCATCGGCAACCACTTGCTCTTTTGCCCCCTGAGGTTTTGAAAACTTACTCAGATAGTTAGAAAACTGTCCCGCTGCCTGAGCTGTCACAGAGCGACTCCTATTCTTGCCATCAACAGCACGTTCAGAATTCAAATTAAGTCCGCTATTGCTTTTACCGCCTGCATTCTTAATTTCTTCAATTTTTTCTTCACTTGTAATGCTACTGAGAAGAGTTATATTTTCATTAGAGATTCCTAGAACCAGAATCTCACCTGCCACTTCCACCAGCGCAATATTTTTTTTCGGCCCCAGAAACCAAGTCCCCAGGACATTTACCAGTTTATTTCCACCTCCAAAGGCTGTGTTTTTAAGCACATATTTTTTAAATCCAAAGAATATGAGAAACATTAGCCCAAGCACTACAGCGAACATTGAAATCATTTTCAATCCAGATGGAACAATTTCCATTGGTTTTCCTGTAGGCCGTGAGTCTTTCAATGAGAAACCTGAATTATCTTTAGTGGTAATTTTTCCTTTAGAGTCATTTTTGGGTGCGCTGTTTTTTTCGGTTCCAGAGTCAGATAACGCGACTTTTTTTATTTGATCAACGAGAGGTGCCATCCCCATTCCTGCTCTCTTGACTTTAATTTCAGATTCTTTTTCTTTTACTGTAGACGAGAAGGAATTAGCTTCAGATTTAGATGAGAGGCTTTCTTCCTTTTCCTTTATCTTCATAGAGGCTCTGGAAAGAAATTGGGATAACGCATCATCATCCATGACATCCGCATTTCGCTTCTCTTTTGAAGGCTCAATTGAAGAAGCTACTGAGGAAGACTCCGCAGATGTCGCATCGAATCGAACAACTATAAATCTACCCTGCGATACTAGTTTGAACCTTTTTTCAATTCCCGTAGCGCCGGGTTTGGTTTGAAAACGTACTCTTAGAGTTTCACCATCGAATTGACTTGCAAAGACATTCGAAATAGTAGAACTCTCAGCTGGAAAACTTTTTTTGGATGGGTCTATAAATGCTCCTGGAAAATCTATTTGCACAGATTTTTCATAGAACACCGGCTCCGCCCAATCAGAAACAGGCTTATTGAATTCGAGGCGAACAATATGACCATTGCTCATCAAATGAGAATGAACCTTCTTCAAACCGTTTAAGGAACCCCATTTTTCATTTTGTTTGGATAAAATGCTTGCACCAACTCCATAGCTGGTAAGGAGTAAAAATATTGGGATGAATGTTAAGGCTTTTAAAAATCGTTTCATTGGGTTCACCTTTGCTCATTTTAATTACGTCAAAAAAACCAACACTTTTGGTTTAATTAAGTAAGATTGCAAAGGCCATACCTAAATACAAAAAACTAAATTTTTTTTCAGTATTTTTTTAAGAGGGGGGATTTAACTGGACGGCAGCAAAAACAGAGACCCAGGAAAGGCAGGAGTCCCTTTAATACCACTCTTCCTCTCGCATAAACCAGATAGGTTTATGCGAGGGATTGAACGCGTTCCATAGGCGAAACAATATCTGTGAGTCTTACACCAAATTTTTCGTTTACAACCACAACTTCGCCACGGGCAACCAGTTTCTGATTAACCAAAACTTCCAGGGGTTCACCTACTAGTTTTGTTAATTCAATTACAGAACCTTGTCCTAATTGGAGCAGGTCATTAATAAGCATTTTACTACGACCCAGTTCAACGGCCACCGTGAGGGGAATATCCAGAATGAGGTCAAG
The DNA here is from genome assembly GCA_029261695.1 of Nitrospinaceae bacterium. Taxonomy (GTDB): domain Bacteria; phylum Nitrospinota; class Nitrospinia; order Nitrospinales; family VA-1; genus UBA8687. The sequence continues at coordinate 26,188 of JAJDAV010000012.1, forward strand.
GCTTTTGGTTTCACCACCCGCTGCCGAAACTGTCTCATCATCATCTAAATCGTCATCAACGCCATCGGCCCCATCGATATCACCAAGGTCATCTAAAGCTTCAAAATCTTCTTTTGCGGCTTCATCTTCCATAATCTTATCCTTCCCTTTCTATTGTTTCTGTTAACTGGACTGCTTTATTTCCGCGGGATACACCTGGGAATCCCTTGAATTTGGGAATCTGTTCAACTTTTAATAATAATGGATCGGTTACATCATTTCCCAACATGATGGTGTCGCCTACTTTATATTTCATTAAATCTTGTGGGGTAACAGTAGTGGTTCCAAGTTCTGTTACCAGTTCTATTTGTGTAGTCAGTAGTTCTGTGCGCAAGCGTCGAACCCAAACCTGATCCACTTCCATCTCTTCAGACTGGAACTGAGCTTTTAGCTTGGGAATAACCGGTTCAATTGCTGCGTAAGGGAGACAAATAGTTAATGTTCCCGATATACTTTCCATTTCAATTTCAAAAAGTATAACCAAAACAATATCAGTTGGAGGGACGATAGCCGCGAACTGCGGGTTGACCTCAGATCGAACAAAGTTTGTTGTCACTGCATGTACCGGACGCCAGGCTTTTTCCAAATCTTCCAACGCGCTCAAAACTACGCTTTTGGTCATTCTAATTTCGATGGAGCTAAAGTCTCGGCCTGTTATCTTGGCCTCTTTTGTACCAGAGCCTCCAAAAAATGTATCGACTACGGCAAAAACAAGTTTACTTTCCACAACCATAAGACCATGCCCACGCAACGGTTCCATGCGGAAAATATGCAAACTGGAGGGAACAGGCAATGATCGCAGAAAATCACCAAACTTAATGGTATCAGTTGAAACAGTGCTGACGTCGACTGATTTACGCATCAATGTGGAAAAGGTGTTCCGGAATAACCTGGAAAACATCTGGTTAATGATATCCAGAGTTGGCAGGCGCCCACGGATGATCTTTTCTTGACTGGTCAGGTCATAAGGTACGACTCCCGATTCATCTTCTGGAGCTTCATCGGTTTCGGTCTCTACCTCACCATCGCCGACACCTCTTAATAACGCGTCGACTTCTCCCTGTGATAAAACCTCACTCATTTTTCTTGCCTTAAATTAATAAATTTTATTTTTACTGGATTATAAACTCAGTAAAATATGCATCTTTCACATGACCTACTACTAAAAACCGGTTCACGCGTGTAGTGACTTCATCTTTGAGTTTGAACTTACCTTGTACAGAATAAACATCCTCAAAGGATTTACTGCTCAATAATACCAAGATGGAGTCAGTAACTTTTTGAATATTCTCTTTCAATTCCGCATGAACTTCTGGGGTGCTCAGCTCTAATGAAATTGTTACCTTCAGGAACCTTTTTCCTTCACTCCCCGCCAGGTTTACGATGAAAGGATCCAGGGGAAACATGACTCCCAGACTTGCATCTTCTTCAATTTCTTCTGCTGCGCCTTCTTCACCTTCCGCAGGTACTTCTTCAACTGGTTTTTCCTGGAAAAAGTTAATATAGGCATAATAACCTCCCCCGCCAAGTGCCAGAAGACCTACAATAATGCCAATGATCATTCCCATCGACTTTTTACCGCCAGACGCTTCCGCAGCTTCCAGTTCTTCTAATATATCCTCTTCTTCAGCCATAAATCTTTCTCCCGCCCTGCTTTTATCAATGAAAAGTTAAATTATACTTTAAAAATCAGGGACTTAATTTATCTTTTTTCTTATCTTTGAGCAATTTATATGCCAAATCAACACTATTCAAATAGAAATAGGGCAACTCTTTGTATTTAAACCCTTTGATATATATGGCTCTGCCACTTCAATTCTATAATTAAAGGCAAGTTTCTCCCTTTTGGTCATAATTTTGACGAAAAAATGGCTCCATGCCACCTCCCCTCCGTCGAAATAAAAATCCTATTTCCAAAAGTTTTTGATGCATTTTGTTGCAAAAATTGAGGGGAATTGCTTTTAAACAAAGCAACCTTCCATTCATTTTCAACCACTTATTTTACCTCATCCACAAAATATTTACACATAACTTATTGTTTTTAATGCAATTAAACTATATTTAACGGCTTTTTTTAGCAATTCATTAACTTGGTACAGGAATTGAAATCTACCCTTATCTAAAGGCCACTGAAATTGGCCTGGTTAAACTTTTTATTATTTTATTCACCCCACTTTATTTTATTGGGAGCATGGGTTTTATGAAAAACAAGATCTTGGGCCGTTTGGCACTATCTAAAAAGTCCTGGGTAATGATGGCCTTCTTATTAGCCTTGGTTTTATTGCTTCCCTCTTTGGCAATAGCAGAAGAAGCGCCCGTTTTAAGCTCTGGAGATACCGCTTGGATGCTAACAGCCACCGCACTGGTATTATTTATGACGATACCGGGTTTGTCATTATTTTATGGTGGCATGGTGCGAAGCAAGAACATTCTTTCTGTGCTAATGCAATGTTTTGCCATCACCTCGCTAATGACCATATTGTGGGTTTTATATGCTTACAGTATCGCATTTGGAGGGGATGGTCCATTCTGGGGTGGCTTAAGTAAGATGTTCCTCGCAGGTGTTGGTGTCGACACTCTGAGTGGCACCATTCCAGAGACTGTGTTCATGACATTCCAAATGACATTTGCCATTATCACCCCGGCCTTGATGGTGGGTGCGTTCGCCGAACGCATGAAATTCTCAGCCATGCTGATCTTCATGACTATCTGGATGACCATTGTCTATGCTCCCGTTTGCCACTGGGTCTGGGGCGGCGGAGGATGGCTCGGAAATAAAGGTATTCTTGACTTTGCCGGAGGAACCGTTGTGCACATAAATGCTGGGGTTGCCGGTCTGGTAGCTGCAATCGTTCTCGGTCAAAGAAAGGGATATCCCACTACCCCAATGCCACCTCATAATCTCGGATACACATTGATGGGTGCATCCATGCTCTGGGTGGGTTGGTTTGGATTCAATGCCGGCAGTGAACTGGCAGCTGATGGAGTCGCCGGAATGGCTATGGCTGTTACGCAAGTTGCCACCGCAGCAGCAGCTTTAAGCTGGATGTTCATAGAATGGGTAAAACATGGCAAACCAAGCGTGTTGGGCATTGCTTCAGGAGCGGTAGCCGGTCTGGTTGCCATTACCCCTGCTGCCGGTGCAGTTGGTCCGATGGGCGCTATGGCCATTGGGTTTATATCTGGGGCTGTTTGTTTCGTGGCCTCCACCACGCTCAAACGCGCTATGGGCTATGATGATTCTCTCGACGTTTTTGGAATTCATGCCGTAGGCGGTATTGTTGGCGCTATATTGACAGGAGTATTTTGTGCAGAAACTCTCGGAGGTGCAGGATTTGGCGGTGACATTACCAGCATCGGAGGCCAAGTGACTGTTCAAATTCTGGGTGTAGGAGCAACCATGATCTATACAGGAATAGTCAGTTTCGTAATCCTTAAAGTCTTGGATGGAATTATGGGTCTGCGAGTCACAGATGATGACGAAAGTGAAGGGCTGGATCTTTCACATCATGGTGAACGCGGATATATTATCTGATTAAAAAATAAGCTATTGCGTTCTATTTACATTTAAGTAAAATGTGTCAAATCCAATATTTATAAACTAAGCCGTTTGAAACAAAAGGCTTTCAGATCGTTTCTTGAAAGGGACCGCTATGAGGAGATTGCACCCATATTTATTAAAAATTGTTTTTAGCTTAATGGTAATTGCCACCTTATCATTTGTTCCTGGCAACGTAAACTTGGCTAAGGCAGACGAAGATCCCTTTAAATTGCCAGGCAGCTTCTCGGGTTCCTTTGGTTTCTTCTCTGAATACGTTTTTAGAGGAATCACTCAAACTGACGAACATCCTGCAATCCAAGGTAATTTCGACTGGTCACATAACTCAGGAGTTTACCTTGGTGTTTGGGGATCAAACGTAGATTTTGGAGATGCCGATCAAGCCAATTCAGAATTCGACTGGTACTTCGGTTATGCAAGAGAAATGCTGGGAGTCACTTGGGATATGGGTGGAGTTTATTATACCTATCCAGGTGCCAATGATAACCTGGTCTATGACTACTTCGAATACAAACTCGGCATATCCAAAGAATTTTCTTTGATTTCAATGGGGCTTACAGGTTTTTATACTCCACAAAACACAGCGGGTTCTGGAAATGCGACCTACTTGGTTTACGATGCAGAAGTTCCTCTGCTTCATGGAGTTGCCATGACCGGGCATGTTGGCTATCAATGGCTCACAGACGAGACTGCTGCAGGAAGACCAGACACACTCGATTGGAGCATAGGACTAGCCTATTCTACCAATGGGTTTGACCTTAGCCTGCAATATGTAGACACCGATTTGAACAGCACGGAATGTGCCGATGGCTGTGAAGGTACTGCCGTATTTGGAATCACCAAAAGTTTCTAAATAAAAGCTTCATCGCCCGGCTGTGGACTTACCTCCCCGGCCGGGCTTTTTTTATGCGAAAAACCTTACCCTAAATTTCAGTTTATATCCCGTCGCATAACCGATAAAATATAAACTTATCACCTTAACTTAACTGGAATTACTTTGCTCACACAAGCACAGAATCAGATTATCTATCTCATGTTTTTGAATGGTCTGCTTTTTATGGGCCTCAACTTTATTGCTTATTCAATAATATTTCCTGGTGGTAAAGGTTCCAAGCGGGTGGGCTATATGTTTATCACCTGCGGAATGCTCGCCTTTTTAGTGCAGCAAATCTATCAGGGAATGGCCGCTCTTGATTATCCCCCAGACAAACTGAACGGATTAATATTAAGTGGCTTTGTAGTACCTATATTTTTTCTGTCCCTGTTTTATTATCGAATCAAGCGCAATCGAATAGAAAAGAACCAGGAGTCAAATTCACTCCATAAGGAAACTCATGATTGACCTTAGAAGCGACACCCTCACTCACCCGACTCAGGCTATGCGAGATGCAATGGCAACGGCTGAAGTCGGTGACGATGTGTTTCAAGAAGACCCCACCGTAAAGAAACTTGAAAACCTGGCAGCAGAAAAAACTGGAAAAGAAGCTGCCTTGTTAGTTCCCAGCGGCACGATGGGAAACTTGATCAGCGTACTCAGCCATTGTGGAAGAGGCGATGAAATTTTACTTGGCGATCGAAGCCACATTTCTCTTTATGAAGTGGGTGGGGTTGCAGCCTTGGGTGGCGTTCATCCACGTCCCCTCCCAAATAACAGTGATGGGACAATTCCCATCGATCTATTAGAAAAAGGGATTAGGCATACAGACATACACTCCCCCCCTACCCGCTTGATCTGCCTGGAAAATACACATAATTTTTGTCAAGGCACTCCGCTTACTCCCGATTACATGACGGAGGTTCACGATCTGGCAAAAAAATACGGATTAAAACTGCATCTTGATGGAGCCAGAATCTTTAATGCTGCTGTCGCCCTTAAAATTCCCGTAGCTAAGCTGACAGAAAAGGTAGATTCGGTTATGTTTTGTCTTTCAAAAGGCCTTTCGGCTCCAGTGGGATCATTGGTTTGCGGATCAACCGAGTTCATAGAAAAAACAAGGAAGATGAGAAAAATGGTCGGGGGAGGAATGAGACAAGCCGGTCATCTGGCGGCTGCCGGACTGATCGCTCTCAACGATCTGGTAAGCCGGCTGCAAAATGACCACGAAAATGCAAAAACTCTCGCCAGCCAAATATCTAAAATTGAAGGGGTTGAATTAGACGAAACCAAGGTAAGAACCAATATTGTTTTTTTTAAACTCACGGGAATGGATGGGGAGTCTTTCATTAGTCAGTTGGAAAAAAAGGAAATCAAAATTCTAATGACCGATAAGGAGGAAGCCATTTTTCGTGCCGTCCTGCACCGCGAAATTTCAAAAGAACAGGTTGAAACGGTCATCAAGGAATTTAAATCCATTTTGACTGAACAATAAGCCTTAATGTTGTTTGACAGTTTTGAAGATTGCTCTATAATGGAAAGAACATTTAACTGAACAGGAAAATCATGATTGAATTGGAAATGCAAGACAGGATGGAACTGGTTAAAGAAGCGCAAGATGTCGTAAAAAGCCGATATCTCTTATGCATTCTCGTTACCCAGCGAATTCATCAATTGGAAAATGGTGCTCAACCCACTATCGAAGTCGACCCAGATGATCTTACCAATCCTAAA
>JAJDAV010000013.1 GCA_029261695.1 Nitrospinaceae bacterium
GTCGCAGCTTTAATAAATTGAGGTCTGGCTCCAACAACCGTTACAATTTTCATAAATATTTATAGTTAAATATTTTCACGGGTCGCCCCAAAATCAAGCCTTAATGATATTCTTTGCCGACTCAAGATATTTGCCGCGCGAATCAATGACGATCTGGGCATTATCCTTGATCATGTCGTAATCAAATTTGTCGTGATCTGTGGCCAGCAACACACAGTCGTATTCCGCTATCGATTTTGGGTTGAGCGAAACACTGGATAAATCAAATTGATGTTCACGCATTTTTGGGAAAACTGCAATATGTGGATCACTGTATGAGATCTCAGCACCCAACTCACGCAACTTTTCCATCAATAGTACAGAAGGGGATTCGCGCATATCATCGACATTTTTTTTGTAAGAAATCCCCAATACCAAAATACGGCTACCATTGACCGATTTTTTATTTGCATTGAGTGCTTGTGTGGTTTTGGTGACAACGAAGTTTGAAACGGAAGTATTTATTTCACCAGCGAGCTCTATAAACCGGGTATGCAAACCAAATTCTCGCGCTTTCCAAGTGAGATAAAAAGGGTCAATGGGAATACAGTGGCCGCCCAGACCAGGACCAGGATAATAGGGCACAAAACCAAAGGGTTTTGTCGCCGCAGCTCGAATCACTTCATGAATATCAATTCCCATTTTATCGGCAATGATTTTCATTTCATTTACCAAACCTATATTAACCGCGCGATAAATATTCTCCAGCAATTTTGTCAACTCAGCAGCACGCGTAGAACTTACAGGAACTACCTCGTCGATGACTGCACCATAAAGAGCAGCACCTATTTCCAAACAGTTTTCGGTTACCCCACCATAAACCTTGGGTATGGTTTGGGTCGTAAAATCAGGGTTTCCCGGGTCTTCGCGCTCTGGCGAATACAAAAGAAATAAATCTTTACCGACCTTTAAACCTCCACATTCCATTCGAGGCATTAACTCCTCATCAGTGGTTCCCGGATAGGTGGTGGACTCCAGCGAAACAACTTGTCCACCTCGGAAATAAGGTTTCAAAGACTCAACCGTCTTAGTGATGAAAGAAATGTCCGGTTCCCTGTATTTGTTCAAGGGTGTGGGCACACAAAGAATAAGCGCATCAGCTTCCCCTCCGCGACTAAAATCTGTTGTTGCTTCAAAGAGTGTTTTTCTGGCAGAAGCAATATCACTTGAGGAGATGTGTTCTATATAACTGCGGCCAGCATTTAATTGCTCAACTTTGTTTTCGTCGATATCGAAACCAAGAACTTTATATCCACTTTCACAGAAACGAAGCATCAAAGGTAGCCCGACATACCCCAAGCCAACAATACCAATCACCGCTTCTTTTGAATTAATTTTATCTAAAAGTTTATTTTTCATAAAAAAGCCAAATTAAAATTTTGAATATCCAAATAATTTTCTAATGCGCCATGCAAGATCAGTGACGATATGTCTTAGCAAATAAGGCTTAACAGCCTTAAAAATTTCTTTCTCTGAGGGAGTCCGGCCTAAAAGACGCTCTCGGATGCGATTCATTTCTTTCGCACCAATATCGGACATTTGGGCAGATGTTTTTTGATCGGGGTGAATGCGGAAGCCCCCCATGAAACGAGGAAGTCTTGCAAAACGTGCACCTGAATCTCGAAGGCGAACCAGAAAATCCCAATCCATTGCAAATCGGAAGGACTCATCTACCTCCCCACCCGCCTTTTCCCAAATGCTGCGTCGCCAGTATAAAGTCTCTTGAGGAATGAAATCTGCCCATGAAAGAACCTCATCTTCATGTTCAGGCATAATCCATCGACCGATGTGTTGGTCATTAATATCGATTTGTAAACGGTTGCCATAAACAACATCGACTTCAGGATGGCGGTTGAAGTAATCTGCGACATACGCCAAAGTGCCAGGAAGAATGATATCGTCAGAATTGAGCCAAGCCATAATTTCCCCAGTGGTTTTTGCAAAACCCAGATTAATTGCATTCGTTTGTCCCTTATCGGGTGTTGACTCCCATCCCGTTAATCGATCTGAATATTTTTCAAGAATTTCCTTGGTTCCATCTTCAGACCCACCGTCTTGCACGTAATATTCCAGATTTGGGTATTTCTGGTCGAACACGCTATTAAGAGTGCGTTCGATGAAGTCTGCTTGCTTGAATGAGGGAGTGACAATGGAAATTTTAGGGGCAGGGTCAATACAAATGAGCTGGTAATAGTGATCAGGAAAGCTTAAATCTTTGGGAACATATTGATCCAACTTACCTATCCGAGGAGCAAAAACGGCTCGCACCTTAACAAAAGGAAAATTTAATGCTTTAACCAGCCTTTCTGTCGGAACAATTATATACCTCCATCTTCGATGCCTGGACGCATATTTCTCAATTATGATCCTTTGTTTTTGCAGGGCGGCTTCTTTTTCTTCAGCTTCCCGAGTCATTTTTAGAAGCGCATCTTCTTTCTCTTCAATGGAGGCTTCTTTTTCTTCAATCGAGGCATCTTTTTCTTCAGCTTCCCGAGTCATTTTTAGAAGCTCAACTTCTTTTCTTCTTAACTCGTCTTCCAATGTAGCCAAGGATTTTTGCAAATTAACAATAGAGGCATCACGCACATCTAGAATATCTAAGAAAGCATTATTTTGATCATTCATAGCCAAGTATTCCATTCGCTTCAATCAAAGCCGGATGCGTAGGTAAAGATGCAGAAGCAAGGTCGGGTGGAAGAATTTTTTGCGCAGAAGCAGAATTGTTATCTCCCTTCAAGCTGACATTTCCGGTGCAATTCTTAAAGGTGAAAAAACTTTGTATTAAGGAGTCGATAACATCAGAACGCAGATTAAATCGATTCAGTATTTTAATTAACACCGTGTCTGGCTGAGAACGCAAATCCTCCAGATGGATTATGGGGAAGGTTGATACGGCTCGTGCATACGCCAAATACGATTTCGCGAAGTCTATCATTTCCAATTCTGCCAATTCTATGAAGTTGCTCTTGATAGATTTGAAAACAGCTTCTCCTTTACGTGTGATAACTAGCGGAACGGATTGGAAGCCAGCGCGCTTAAGATACAAGTCTTGTTCAAGGTGCCCGCTTGGCATGATGTCTTTTCCTGCACTTCCATGTAAAAAATTGACAGTTACCCAATCTCGAACAACTAGATTTTTTTTCTGCACCATCGCCCGATCATAAAGGAATTTTATCTTTTCATGATAGGGAAGGAATGAGAAACCATCTACTTCTTTTTCTTCGAGCAAGCCAAGCCATTCCACTGCTTGTTCAAAAATAGGTTTATAACTAGCGGCAGGATTTATTTCAGAAAGCACCAGACAATCTGGATGAACTCCCAGCAGTTGGTTGACCAAAGTGCCTCCCGACCGGGCGAACGAATAGATGACAGGGATTTCGATCATATCAATGCGATGATATTAGGTTGATTCGAACAACACATTTGATCATTTATTGTCTCTTATTTTTTTAATTTCTTCACTTAACCGATTGACCAGTACCAGTCTCTCCTTAGCAGCTTTATCGAGTTCTTCAATAACAGCAAGACGTTCCCCCGCCACTTTATGTAAATTCTTAACTTCTTGCTCAAGTCCTGAGATTCTCGAAAAAAGTTCATTAGTATACACCTCAGCATCATTGGATTCTTCGTTACTATTGGGAACAACTTGTTCACAATAATATTCAGCGAAAAACCTTATAATTTGTTCGGGAACGTAGGAGCAAATGTGCCGATTGTCCTCTTCAAAAGGATCCCTGAAAAAATCATAAACGATTTCATAACTTGGAAAATAAAACAACTCGTGGTTAAGGAGTTCATCGTGACCTCTAATAAACTCATCAAGTGCCGACCGAAGAATTGCCTTTGAAACAGAGTTTGCGCTGATAGCGGAAATAGAACGAAACGTGTTTTTCAATTTAACGGGGGAAACTGTATATATGACTTTTAGATTGGGGAGATACTGTTTCCTTATTTTCTCGATTGTTTCTAACCAAAAAACTGTTTTCTCAACCGACTCCACACGAAAAACGTGTCGATCTGGGTCAAATGTTGATTTAGTTAATGCCCTCCACAAGGGTTCGTCCGTTTTTGAGTCGTACCATATTTCAGATACGCCGAGGGTTAATATAACAACGTCTGTTTTCTCTAAGGTCTCTCGAACAAGAACGCGTCTTTCTTCCGTTGCCTCAAATACCTGTTTATTTTTGTCAATCCAAAGTACCGTATCGGGGGCTAGCTCTCCAAATGCCCAGCGAAATTGCTGCGCTATCACAGCAGCATTTTCGAAGCCCGAGCCAAACTTTAATAAAGCATTATATGGGGACTCTGGATATAAGCGATTAAATCCATTATCAGCCAGCCACAAAATAAAGTTACTAGCGAAACAACTCCCCAACCCTAAGACTCGTGTATCAGTTCTGATTATTGGCTTTTTAGGCAACCAACCCTTTGCAATTGGAAGAAATCCCTGGGTTTTCAAATCACCTTTTGACGGAAGACGGCTAAACTTCCTTCCAATATGCCAACTATCGATATTATTTGGAGTAACACTTTCAGGGTCTTCCACCCAATTGATTAGATCTGATTTATTAGGATCATTTTGTTTCTTCATCATGTTGCTCCAATTATGAACTTCCCGGTAGCAGGCAGACCAACCATCCCTAGAAACGGGGCGCCATCTTGTTCATAATTCCATTGAATTGAAATAGGACCAAGTAAAGGCGATGAGTCCAGATTTTCACCCTGATTATTCTTTATCGGATTGCCCAGAGAAACCATAATCGTATAATTCCCTGCTTCTAGAGAAAGATTTATTGTCATTTCAAAAATTACTACTTGTCCTGATCGGCATTTTGGTGGCGCCAGCTTTAGTCCCAATGAGCTTAATGATGTTACAACTTGTCCATACTTGTTTTGAATGATGACAGCTATATGCGATTGAATTTTAATAGACGGATAATAAGCTATTTGAATTCGCAGAGCACTTCCCATCCGAAAAGATGTGGTGGCCTGATTGTTTTCATCATAAAAAACCACCGCGATGAGGCACCCCTTTTCTTTTTTAGAAACATTCGGTGATACAGTCCAAATACTATCTTTTAAAACAGTCTCTAACTCCTGGGTTTTTACTGATTTCTCAATGACATCTACATTTGGCTCTTCATAAGCAACATTAGATATAGTCGTATCGGCACCCTGATTTTTTTCTGCCATATAATGGCGTATGGAGGTAATCGCATCCCCTGCGAATTCCAATCCCCCTGCTTTAAGGTAAATTGCACGGCTACAGATATCTCTAACTGTTCCCATGTCATGCGAGACAAATAACAAGGTCATTCCTTTTTCACATAATTTTCTAATGTGGCTCAGGCATTTTTGCTGAAAGAAAAAATCCCCCACGCTAAGTGCTTCATCAATGATTAGAATTTCTGGTTCACAAAGAACCTGCACAGCAAACGCCAAGCGCATCATCATACCGCTTGAGTAAGTTTTAACCGTCCGGTCTAACGCATCACCAATTTCAGAGAATTCTATAATTTCATCAAAACGTCTTAATATTTCTTTTCGAGACAAGCCAAGCAGAAGACCATTGAGAATTACGTTATCCCTGCCCGTGTACTCAGGATTAAAACCACTGCCCAATTCCAACAAAGCAGAAACCCGGCCATTAACTTCAACTTCGCCCGAGGTGGGTGTCAAAGTTCCTGTAATTATTTCTAATAATGTACTTTTGCCACCCCCATTTCTCCCAATAATAGCTACCGCCTCACCCCGCTTGATTTCAAAATTTATATCTTTTAGTGCCCAAACCTCTTCGGAATCACCTTGCTTCCCCGGCCAAATTGCACGCATAAGTTGTGCCTTTGGATTTTTAAAAACCTGGTATCGCTTATTGACATTTTTAACAGAGATAACAATATCGTTCATGGGCTACACCAAATCAGCAAAGCTAGGTTGCAATCTTCGAAACACTTTTAACGAAACCCATGCAAAAAGTAACGAAAGAGAAAAATAAACTGCAAGCCCAGCCAAGCCGGGCATTTTCCCAAAAAACAGCACCGAACGAAATTGTTCAACTACAAATGTTAGAGGATTCAACACAAGAAGGCCTTGCAGGAAAGGGGGTGCCGATTCTATGCTGTAAAAAATTGGTGTCAGAAATAACAAAGAATGAGAGATCAATGCTGTCAATTGGCTAATATCGCGCACAATTATACCTAGAGCCGAAAGCAACCATCCCATTCCAAGCAAAATGGGTAAAAAACTAAATAAAATGAGTGGAAAAAAAATAGCCGTCGAGTTTGGAATACCAAATAAGATTATATAACCCAAAAACCAAACGGATATGGCTATTAATGTATGTAATAAAGCTGTGATTACCATGACCCAAGGGAGTATCTCTAGCGGAAACACAACTTTTTTCACGAAATTAGGATTAGCTGTAATAAGGAGCGGTGCCTTGTTCAAACACTCAGAAAACATGTTCAATATAATTAGCCCGGCGAATAATATGAGCGCAAAGTCTTTTGTTTCACCAGAAATTCCCCAACGAGTTTTGAGAATTACAGAAAAAACAAGAGTATAAACAGCTAGCAGAAAAAGTGGCTGCACAAAAGACCACACCAGCCCCCCGTAGGAGCCGTGATATCGCTGAGAAAATTCGCGTTTGGTAAGTTCAAGAATAAGAGAACGATTTGTCCAGATCGTTAAAAACAATTTAGCCGACTCCTCTCTCGCTTAAAAACTTGCAGATAAGTTTAAAATATTTTTTTCCGCTGAATTACAATCAATGCTTTGGTGAGATTTGAGGTTTCATTAGAAGTAGGTTGGTAACCTTGTTACTTCTTGAAATTATCATATTTCGAATAAAAATACATCCTTCTTAAAAAAGTAAAAGTGAAAGATCAACAAAACAGCTTTCCATTCAATAAATAATGCCAGATCATTATAAACTGTTGGCAGAGCGTGAACGAAAATTTTCACATCCATGAAAATTATTGGACCATTATAAAACTCTGCATAATTTCCCAAAAAATTCAAGCCGCATAATTCATAGGTTCTCATTTCATTGAGTACTTAAATGAAAAAGGTGCAACTCTCCCAAAAACTTCCCTACCCCAAGCGGTCAGCAAAGGCGGGACAAGGACAAAATATTTTACCTGCGATACCGCAGAATCTTTATTTTAGTTTTACTACATCTCGAACAAGCACGCCTTAAATGGAAATCAATAACAATATGCTATGATGTTTGCCAGTGGATTTGCAAAGAAGTTTACGTTAGGATTTCATTTTTCGAAACTTATTAGGCTCAGAGCCGAGACTATAAGATTGGGGTTTTAAGGAGAAAAAGTGAAGAGTGAAAATGTGACCCAAGGAGAAAGAGAGTCGAAGAGTGCCCAAAAAGGAGCAATTATTTGGCTGACCGGTTATTCAGGAGCGGGAAAAACTACGCTGGGAACCGGTTTAACGAGAAAACTTTATGAGTTGGGCTTTTTGGTTTACATGTTGGATGGAGATCAGGTTCGACAGGGGCTTAACTCCGACTTGGGTTTTTCTTCGGAAGACCGTGGTGAAAACATCCGCCGGATAGGAGAGGTTGCAAAATTATTTGCGGATGCTGGACTTCTTGCGGTTGTTGCATTCATTTCGCCATTTCGTGAGGGCCGAGATAGAGTTCGAGCTGGAATGCAGAAAAACAGGTTTGTAGAAGTATTTGTGGATTGTTCCCTTGAGGTTTGTGAAGCGAGAGATAGCAAAGGCCTTTATAAAAAAGCCCGATCGGGAGATTTAAAAGATTTTACGGGAATTTCTTCTCCCTATGAAAGTCCGTTATCTCCCGAGGTTCATTTGCAAACAGATGAAATGGGGGTAGACGAATGTGTTAATAAGATTATTGGTCATATGGTCGAGGTAGAAATCATTAAGAGCCCGAAATCTCAATAAACATAGAATTAGTTTAGATTAAGGCTCTCCCACAAGCTGCCTCCCTCCGGGTGGTTGACAGGGGGGGTGACAATCACCTAGAATTAAGTTCTTCTTTATAAATATTTGAATTACATAAATTTGGAGCGCGTGTTTTATGGCCAAAGCCGGTAAGCCAACAGACTGGATCACAATGAAAATTGATCCGGAAATTTTTGAAGAACTGGGTGTCCGTGATCCCGAAGAAACCAAACGAGAAATGGCCATCAGCAAAAAAACTCGCCAAGTGCGAAAAGAGCTGAAAACCGACCCCGACAATCTGGATTTACAACTAGAGCTAGCTACTCTTTTCATAGATGGCTGTAATTACGAAGAAGCCATCAAACAACTCAAACTCATTCGCAATAAAGATCCGAAAAATCCGCGCGTTTATAAACTGCTTGGCACTGCCTTCGTTCTATTTAATCATGAAGAAGAAGCTCTGCTGGAACTTAACCGCGCCCATGAGTTAGACCGAAATGATTCAGAAGTTCTATTCAACCTGGGGGGCGTTTATTTACTCCGGGATATGTACGAAAGTGCTGCTGATGCTTTTGAAAAAGTCATTAAAATTGATCCAACCGATACAACCGCATATGCCAATCTTGCGGCTGCTTACGGAATGCTCAAGACCTACGACAAGGAAATCATAGCCCTAAAAAAAGTATTGATGTTCGATCCAGAAAACAAAGAATTACGCTCAGCCTTATCGAATGCCTATTTTAATTCCGATCGTTTTGAAGAAGCGATTGATGCCGCATTGTGTGTTGTGGAAATCGATGAGAAAGACACCCAAGCTTTTTGTAATCTCGGTAGCTGCTATGCTGCACAAAACATGGTTGACGATGCCATCAAAGCATTTCACACAGCTAGCGAATTGGCACCCGACTACTCTCTGCCCCACACCAATCTGGGAACCCTTTATGCCAACATGGGGCGTATCGAAGCCGCTATCAAAGAGTTCAAAGTGTCAGTAAGTCTCAACCCTCAAGACGCGGGAGCTTGGCTGACCCTGTACAGCTGTTACAAAGAAGTAGGGTTAATGGAAGAATCTCAAAAGGCATACAGCAAATATGAAGCCATCCTCAATGAACCCGAACTACAACAAGCACCCGGTGGAGATAATCCATCCAATATTCCTGGTGGAGTTTCACAGACCAGCAAGCTGGCAAGCGGTGCGGATTTAAGAGAAGATTCTGCTGGATTAGAATCCCTGCGCGAGAGCAGCGACTAATTCTGGATACCCAACCATGACCCGCTCCCCCGACCTGATCCCGCTTGGGGAATTCAAGCCTTCAGACCAATGGCAAACACACGTCAATTCCATTTTCTATGGAATCAAGGGACCCGAGATACACAACCACTTTCAAACTTATGTCAGCCTCGACCATCGATTAGCACATGCGCTGGCAGAAGATTTCTTCAAACATACGGTCGGGAAACAACCCGAAGGACGAGTCTGGACCATCCAAGAGTGGGGCGTAGGCAATGGAAACCTGGCCGGTTGCTTTCTTACTCGACTGCAAGAAATTGACTTCAATAAGCAAGTCTATCCATTCATCCATTATGTTCTTTGTGACGAATCCGAAGAAATTTTAAAGGGAACCCGAGCGAACCCTCGTTTACAGCAACATGAGGGAAGGTTTTCGACTGTAAGAATTGATGCAGAGCATCTTGATTGTTTTCGCCCGAAGTCCGTCACCAAGATAATTTCAAACGAAATATGGGATGACCTTGCCACAAAAGTTTTACTAAAACACGAAAACCAATTTTACGAAGAGTACCTTTGTCCACACATATCTCCTGATTTCCTAAACGGAGATATGCCGACCTTCATTCAACAATTTCAACAAAAAAATCTCGAAGAACTAGCTAAGCTCCCCTCTTTTCTAGATGCAATTCATTGGGAACGCGATTTCCAAAGAGTGGAACTCAGTGACTGGCCTTTTGCAAAAGTTTTGCAATCACATAGCCAAAACTTCAAAGATGAAATTCCAATGCCAATCAACACGGGAGCGTTCGCTGCATTAGAAAAAGCCAAAGAACTGCTCACTTCAAATAGTCTGGGGTATACCGGCTTCGACTATGGGATGCTGGAATTCCAAGATCTAAATCAAGTAGGAAGACCCTATTTCAATTTATATGGCGGACAATACACCTTCATGGTGAATTTCCCTTTGTTAGAAGACGTTGGACGGGAGATTGGGTTTTCTAAAGTAACTAGAGAATATCAAAACAATTTTGTAAAAAGTAGTTTGAAGGAAGAAGTATCCGGCGTGGTTGAACTGGTACAAAACCACCCTCAGGTTGCTAACATGCCCGGTTGGGATCGTGACATTTTAATGCTTCGCACCTTGCAGGCTTTAAACACCGTTTACCATAGCCCCTATTCTGGGAAACTTAATTATCCAGCCATGCCAGGAACCCCGAAAAAGCAGAGGAAACAGATCTCACAACTTGCTCAAAACCTGAGTGCCCGTGGTGTTCCCGATACTGTTGCTTATGTAACTAAAGAAGAAGTATTCGCGGCTTTAAAACCTTTAAGAAAGCTGGGTTACAGAGAAAAAGATATAGAAGCCGCTTTCCATTCACCTCCGGCACCGGTCTCCTTCATACACATTCAATTTAAAGATTAAGCAAGCCTCTAATCGCAGCCACAGACAATTATTAAAGGATTCCTTAATATAGCTAGTAAATTCTGGTAGCCTAGGTAGAAAAGAACTTAAACCTTTAGGAGTTTTTTAGTGCTCAGCATTTTTGTTGAAACTAGTTGCAATCGCTACAATCGTGACGAATGCATTTCCTGCCATGTTTACGAACCACTAATGGAGCACCCCGTTTCCGAGTGGCACCTTACCGTAGAACAAGCTAGAAACATGGTCGAAAAAATAAAAAATGTAGAAGTACTCCATACTTTAGCCCAACAAGAAATAAACCTGACAGGAGGAGAAGCATCGCAAAACCCGGATATTGTGGAAATTTGCCAAACCTTTCAAACAATAACCCCACATGTTTGCCTGCATACCAATCTGGATATACTTTCGGAAAAATCAAAACGCTGGTCACGATTGGTAGAGATTATGAAATTGAATGCAAGAGTCGACATCACCCTCTATCCAACCGTATGGGAAAGTTCACAAAAACTTTTTTTGGGAAAAATGCTGGAACTTCAAAACAAGTTGATCGTGAATGTTGTGTATGAATCCCTCTCAGACTTAAAAAACCAAATTGGTTTGCTTCAAAATTTTTTCCAGGAAAAAGGCATTGCGCATGTTACCGAATTGTTACAGACCTATTCCGAAAAAATAGACGCGCTGACCAATGAACATCCCAATTGTGATGATAAAATTTACACAGCACATATGGGAGATATCGAGGCCTTCGCCAGCAAACCAGAATTCATATTCGGGATAAGCTTATTACCCGCCTTCAATGTAGATAAAAACGGTTATCGGGCGATGACGTCGTTACCTTTCCCACAAGACAAATATTTGATCGGCTGCCCTGCAGCACGCGGTTCCATCGACATTATGACAATTCAACAAAATGGAGAGATGACTCCCTGCTGTGATGTCGGCAACTTGAAATGCCAACCTAAATTTGGAAATGTTTTAAAAGACAGCTCACATGAGATCATGGAGAAGATGGAAACATCAATGAAGGTACTTGCTTCAGGAATTAGAAAAAACCATAAAAACATTAAAAATGGAAAAGCAGGCATGCAGGTTGAAGAAGGAATTCCTCCCTACTGTCAATAAACTTAACGTTTAGTCCTTAACTAAACCAAGGAGAGCGTCAATCATAGCATTAAGTTTTTCGGAAACTTTTTCACTCTCCAAGTTTCCATCTTTAAAATCTTCGTAACTTGAACAAACCACAGGCTGAACAGACAAAACATGAGATTCATAAGCGAGAATTTTTGTTAAATCTGATGAAGCCAGGTAAGACATAGAGCTTCCCGCAGTACAAAGAATTCCTGCCGGTTTATTTTCCATTGCAGATGCAATGATATCTATAAAGTTTTTTAAAGGACCGGAGACAGAATAACAATACACTGGCATTCCTATAATCATTCCATCCGCACCATCTACCATTTTGAAGGCTTTTTGCATATCAGAGTTATAATCCTGCAATTTGCGACCATCGCAAAACTGCATATCAAAAGACCTGAGATCAAGAGTTTCACAGTCGATATTATCTAAACCCTGCAGAATTTTTTCGGCCACTTTCGCTACAATCGCTGTTTTCGATTTTGGATTGAGACTGCCTTGAATGATAAGAATTTTTGACATAGTTTAATTCCCCTTAAAAACAAAACGGCTTGTACAATTGCTGTACAAGCCGCCATTAGCCACAACTATTTTTGTAACAATTTTCAATAAAAACAAACTACTTCAGGCAGAGGGAAGCGCCCCTGGTGGGACTTCTTCATCCTCATCGTCGTCAAAGAAGTCATCCTCATCATCATCACCGATCAGCATGTTTTCATCTTCAACCACAAGCTCTTCAAATTCCTCATCGTCTTTTTCTTCTTCTTTCGGATAAGGCAATTCATCCCAAATAACAACGCGAGAATTTCCCCGGTCAGCAATAAAAAGCTTGAATTTAGGCTGAGGTTCTTCCTCTTCTCCTTCTTCTGTTGTTGCTAAAGAAGTTTCATCGTCATCGTCATCATCATCGGGCATTGGAATTTCTCGAAGGCCTTCCTCTTCTTCTTCCTCTTCAATTAACAGCAACCCAAATGGGTCATCCAGAGTGCTCGCTGTGGCTTCGCCTTCAACACCACGATTCCCCTTGTTATCATTAAAACTTGTTTGCCCTATTACCAAGTCTGGAAGTTGACCGTTTTCGGTTGGCACTTCTTTCCAATATAAAACCCGGTTGTTTCCTGTATCAGAAACGAATAGTCCCATTTCTCCGCACACGACATCAGTGGGGAAATACAAACCCTCCTGACAAGCACGTTTGGCTCCCCTTCCAGAGTTTGGTTCTCGGCTTAAGAAATCCTTCTGTCCGATAACTACATCTGCAGCTACGCCTGTTTCACGAGGAAGTTTGTTCCAGATCAATATTCGGTGGTTGCCTTGATCCACCACAAAAACTCTTTCGTTT
>JAJDAV010000014.1 GCA_029261695.1 Nitrospinaceae bacterium
ATAAAGGTCTTCCCGGAACCTTCCCTCCTTGACTGCATCTTGCAGGTTTCGATTGGTTGCAGATATTATTCTTAAGTCCACATTAATTTTTTGGGTTCCGCCTACTTTTTCAAAACTCTTGTCCTGCAAAAATCGCAGGAGCTTTACCTGCATCTTCGGCGACATCTCCCCAATCTCATCCAAAAATAACGTGCCCTCGTTTGCCACCTCCAGCTTACCTGGTCGGGAATCATCCGCACCGGTAAATGCACCCTTTTCATGACCAAAAAATTCATTCTCCTGCAATTCCTCAGGGATAGCGCCACAATTGATGGCCACAAAATCTCCACTTTTATATGCGCTATTAAAATGAATAGCTTTGGCCACCAACTCTTTACCTGTGCCACTTTCTCCGCCAATAAAAACATTAATATTTATCCCTGAAACTTCATCAATCTGCCCAAATATTTGCCGCATTGGCTCACTATGACCCACAATATTTTTATAGGAATATGTTTTTTTCAACTCACCTTGCAAACGCTGAATCTTTGCAACCATAGTGTGCATTTCAATTGCCTTATCCACATTGGTTTTAAGCCGAATCTTATTCACCGGCTTCACCATGTAATCAAAAGCACCCATTTTCATAGCCTCTATTGCAGAATCCAAAGTATCGTTTTTTGTAACAACCATTACTGGAATATCTCGATTGGCCAGGCGCAGCCTTTTAAGGATCTCTAATCCAGGCATCCCTGGCATATTTATATCCAAGCAAATGACACCTGGGTTTTCATCTAAGCTATTTAAGCAGAGGTCACCGTTATCAAAGACTTTTACTTTATAGCCTTGGTCTTCCAACCAATTGGCCATCATCTCGCGGTGGGGAACCTCATTATCAACTACGAATAAAAGTTTGGACATTTTTAAGATTTAACTTTCGCGACTCACGATAAATAAAAGGATCGACAATTTTTTATTATATAAAGGACACACAATAAAAAGAGGCACTAATTATTTTCACATCCCCTCGCTGCCCTGTACCCAAGCGTTTCAGCATCCAATAAATTTCCAAAAACTATGTGATTCTTTGGGTTTTTTGGGTAGTTCCTACACCTTGGCCATTGATAAATTCTAGTTTTGGGATCACCAATAATTCCATAGGTCAGGAATAAATCATAATCCATATTGTCCTGATTGGAGGGTGGAATGGGAAGTCGGCTTTCGCGACGAAATTCCCAGGGCGGAATGGGTTTTTCCTGCACCCATAATCCCATCTTTTTTTTCCAGGCCTTATACTCCATTTTCTCTAAAAATGTACTATGCGGGTGTTTCACCCTGTAATGCCAAGCCAACCCCGCTTTAATGGCCTCTTCATTTAACATTTTTCCATCGGGTAAAAAGACTTCACCTATTAGACGTCCATATTTATCGACCTGGGTGTAATTGACTCGCACAATTTTTTTCAAAGCCAGATCTTCTAATAACCTTTTTGCTGGCCTGCCAAATGGTTGTGCTATTTCCGGCGCATCAATATCAGCAAGCCTAATTTTATAAAGCTTATCCCTCTGATCTTTTATAGTGAAGGTGTCTC
Organism: Nitrospinaceae bacterium; assembly: GCA_029261695.1. Taxonomy (GTDB): domain Bacteria; phylum Nitrospinota; class Nitrospinia; order Nitrospinales; family VA-1; genus UBA8687. Next base: position 1,571 of record JAJDAV010000014.1, read on the forward strand.
CATCTTTAATAGAAATCACTTCACCATTTATTGTTTTTAATTCTGCTTGCGGCAGAAGAAAAAACATCAACGCTAATATGCCAGATTTTATATCCATAGTTTTTCAGTGCTAAGAATTCTTAATCACTCTACTCATATGTTACCACCCACTCGGCGTGGGGCCAAAACTCAAAACTTTTTACTAAGGTTCTGAAGGTAATCTACGCTCAATCATAAACTTCACACCACTCGGCGTGGAGCCAAAATTCAAAACCGTTTGCTAATATTCTGAAGGCAGACTGCGCTCGATCATAAACTTCACATCGTCATTGGCGTTAATATAGTCAATTTTAATTTTTGGTTGCTTGGATTGAAATACACGAAATACTTCATCCACAAATCCTTGACCTACCGTTGAGATTTTTTCAAAGTCCAAAACCACATATTTAAATTTTTCCAATCCCAATACAATTCGCCGTGCCTGGGAACGAGACACATAACGTTCATCACCCAGCTTACTTAGCTCTACAACGATATGTGTCTTATCAAACTTTGGTATTCCCTCCGAATCTTGTTCTGAGTATTCTGAAAAAACTTCCTGGATTTTTCTTTCTGACATCAGGCTAATTGTCATTATCAAACCTGTTCCAAGTATCTTCGAGTTTTCATCTCTTTCCAAAAACCAATCAGGGTCCCGGTTTATCCTTTTATAAACCATGCCCCTTGAATAAATAAAAAAATCATCAAAAGCACGAGATGTGAAAAATATGCCTTCACCCGTATGGTTTTCTATGTCAGTGGTGAACTTGCCCTTTGAAAGATGCAATGCGCTTTCGCGTTCATCTTCCAAATTCAAAGCATTTTTGATCTTTTTAAAAATTCCTATTCCATTATCTGCAATAGCTATTTCAATGGTATCAGACGTCCATTCTGTGACTATATCCACCTCCGTACCTTCCGAATGATCGATCGCGTTGTTTAGCATTTCCTGAAAACCATATGCACAAATATCAAAAACATTTTTGGGTAAGGTTTCAAAGTCTTTCTGGAAATTTTCCTGCCAGACTTTATGTTCTTCAACGGGGTTTTTCAATGACACATGAATCTCTTTATTCTTATCGGACTTTAAAAAATATTGTACCTGACGGGTGATGCCAGACTTGATTATCTTTCCATCTCGCAACAATCGGTTCAAATGCCGGTGCACGGTTGTGCGACTGCACGCAAAAGCATTCGATGCTTTCGCGACAATATTTTTTGGATGCAGCGGGATCTTATCTAACAGATAAGCCCGTATCTCTTCCGCCTGATTTTTTACCATTTTCGTTCTTAAAACCTATTTTATAACTAGTGTTAATAACTATTACAACTAGTTATAATAAATCCTTCAACCGTTACAATAAAGGAAAATTTTCATAAATATATACAATATATGGACTTTTAATGATTATAACTATACTAATTTATAATTATAACTATTTAAAACCCTATTTATAACTAGCTTGTGTTGAGCGTATAATGGATTTTATAAGGAAGGAATTGAAACGCGGTTTTAAGCCGCTTTTCGTGAACGCAGGATGAGAAAAGCACCTGCTATCAGAAGGAAGATACTATAAAAGCTGCCACGGCTGAGGTCAAAAATTAAGGGAGCATCGGGTTCTCTAAACTGTTCTCCAAAAATCCGCACGACCGCATAAAAGGCTAGAAACTCTCCAGTCAATCTCCCTGGCGTAGCTAATACTCCCGTTCGCCAGAATCTCCATTGGCTATAAATAAGCAACAGCAATCCTTCCAGCGCAGCAGCATAAAGTTGTGAAGGGTGTCGGGGGGTGATCAATTCGAGGGGCATTCCCATCGGGGCACTTTGCGGAAAGATAACCGCCCAGGAAACATTGGAAACTTTTCCCCATAACTCTCCATTGATGAAATTGGCAATGCGGCCCAAAAGAATTCCCGGAGGAACCAGGGGGCATAAAATATCACCCAGCTGTAAAAAACCTATTTTTAGTTTTTTTGATGTCCACCAGCAGGCAAGTACCACACCGATAAACCCGCCGTGGCTCGCCATTCCCCCTTTCCAGACCTGCAAAATGCTCCAAGGTCGATGCAGGACATCCTGAAACGCGTAGAAAAACATATACCCTAAGCGCCCTCCTAAAAGGACTCCCACCATGATCGCGGTAATTGTTAAGGACTGTTCCTCTGGAGTGAGAGCAGCTTTGCCGTGTTTACAAAAAATATGTAAAAGCCAGATACCGGCAAGAAAGCCCAATGCGTAGGCCAATCCGTAATAACGAATGCCAAAGTTTTCTGTGAATTGAAAAAGGAAAGGGTCTAGATCATGAACCCAGTAATCGGTTTTAGACACAGTGGCCTTTTAAGGTAAGAGTTGTGAAAAAATCGAGGCTTTAAAATTTTACCGTTGCAGCAATGAGGCGGCATCAATTGCCCCATAGGTGAAGATCATGTCAGCTCCTGCGCGTCGCATACTTAATAGCGATTCCATCAGGCAACTGTCGTAATCCAGCCAACCTTTTTCCTGTGCGGCTTTCAACATCGCATATTCGCCACTAACATGGTAAGCGGCAATCGGTAACTCAGACTGCTCACGCGTAATACGTATAACATCGAGATAGGGCAGGCCGGGCTTGATCAATAACCAGTCTGCACCTTCTTCTTCATCAAGATGAATTTCACGAATGGCTTCGCGCACATTAGCAGGATCCATTTGATAAGTTTTTTTATCCCCTTCCTTCGGTGCTGATTCGAGTGCATCGCGAAAAGGGCCATAAAAAGCCGAAGCATATTTTGCGCAGTAACTGCATATCAATACATTTTCGAATCCAGCCTCATCCAATGCCCAGCGAATAGCTTCGACACGGCCATCCATCATGTCAGAGGGGGCAACAACATCGGCACCGGCCTTTGCCTGAGCCACAGCCATGCCAGCAAGATACGGCAATGTGTCATCGTTGAGTATCTTTCCGTCCTTAACGAGTCCGTCATGCCCATCACTGGAATAAGGGTCCAACGCAACATCGGTGATAACGACTAAATCAGGAATCTGTTGTTTCAATTCTTTTACCGCTCTTTGTAGCAATCCATCCGGATTCAAACTTTCCTCCCCTTCGGAATTTTTCAGGGAGTCATCAATGGCAGGAAAAAGCGCAACGGCTGGAACTCCAAGCTCAAAAGCTTTTTTGGAATCCGCCACAAGTTGGTCAATGGAAAGGCGTGATACCCCAGGCATAGAACTAATAGGGGTTCTTTGGTTTTTACCCTCTTGGACAAAAGTAGGCCAAACCAGATTACGCGGTTGTATTTCTGTTTCCCGGATCAATCCTCTTATTCCCGGGGTCAATCTGTTTCTTCTAGGGCGATCTATCATGACGTATCTTATTGTTGAAAAAGGTATTTATCCTACTCGGGCAAGGATAACGAAACATTTTTGGCAATGCAACCCGATTCCAAAAAAACAAAACCCTGCTGGGTTTCAGCAGGGTCTGTTTGTACTCGCCGTCTTAGTGGACGGTATATAAATGGCTCCGGTGAGAGGATTCGAACCTCTAACACATCGATTAACAGTCGATTGCGCTACCATTGCGCCACACCGGAATGGAGTTGATTTTGTTCTTAAAGCGTTGAAAAGTAGTCCAGTTTTACCATATTGTCAATAAAAATTAAAACATTTTCTTCTCACCAGGTCAGGCAAATATAAGCAAACTTAAAGTAAAAAGCTTGGCGGTGCCATTAGCCTTGCGGGCATACACCTTTAGGGTCCAGCGTCACGCTGGGCTGGGTTAGCCCATTTCCATACGTCCTTCGAGGGATTTCAGCAAGGTCACGGAGTCGGCATATTCAATGTCGGATCCAACCGGTAGGCCTCGCGCGATACGTGTAACCTTCACATCCAGAGGCTTGAGAACTTTCGAAACATAAACTGCGGTAGACTCGCCTTCCATATCAGGATTGGTAGCAAGGATCACTTCCCGGATTTCTTTTGTAGCCACCTTTTCCTTTAAAGCTTCAATATTTAAATCGTCTGGACCAATACCATCCAATGGAGAAATGACCCCCATCAAAACATGGTACACACCTTTGAAATAACCCATATTTTCCATTACATAAACGTCGTGAGGTTCTTCCACCACACAAATCTGTTTTTGGTCACGAGAGGTATCGGAACAAATCCCACATGGGTCGGCTTCTGTGATTCCATGACATACAGAACAAAGAATAATTTTATCTTTTAAGTTCTGGATTGCATTCGCAAGCTTCGTGGCCTGATCGGCTTTACTGCGCATCAGAAAAAACGACAAACGCTCAGCCGTTTTTTGTCCAATTCCAGGGAGCCTTTTTAACTCATCAATAAGATCCGTTACCGCCGGTGGCCTCTTCACGGCAGCCTACCGGCTGCAGGGAGTATGTCGATATTCGCAAGGCTGGCATTAACCTTCATACCTTTAACTTTAATTTGTTTCCACGAAGTGGACGTACCGCCATAGGCAGTGGGCAGCCTACCTGCTGCAGGGAGTAGGTCGGTACCTATAAGGCTAGCAATAACCTTCATACCTTTCACCCTAGTTTTCATCATATTTGAGTGCATTAAAAAAATATTCAAGAAATTTGCGAAGAATAGTCAATCAAGTGGGAGGGAAAAGGCCGGGAATTTTTATGCCACCGGTCATTTTTGTCATTTCGCCCTGAGCTAATTCTTTAACTTTTTTACTGGCTTCGTTAATGGCACCGGTTATTAAATCTTCCAGAACTTCACGATCGTTCATATTGATCAGTTCGTCATCGATTTTAATGGAGATGATTTCATTGAGTCCATTCGCAACAACTTTTACCATTCCACCGCCGGTGCTTACTTCTACTTTTTGTTCTGCCAAACCTTCCTGCATTTCAGCAAGTTTGGATTGCATTTCCGATGCTTGTTTGAATAATCCAGTCCAACCTTTATCAAACATAATATTTTAAAATGCCCAAGGGCACTTTCCTTTTATTATCAATTACTATTATTTGACCACAATGCCGCCGAAAATGTCCAGAGCGTCTTGAATTATTTCTGATTCTGATTTTTGTATTCCAATTTCAGGGTCTATTGACTTTTTTTTTTCTGCAACTGCTGCTTGAGCAGTGGGTTCCTGCATGCCTGTATCAAGAATCAGCTTTAAATCCACATCATGGCCGCATACCGTTTTTACGGTTTCCTTCAGGAACTGAATATTTTCAGGGGTCTCCACTAAATCGAAAGTAAAGCTGTCGCTAAACGCCAGATGAATTTCCTTTTCGCTAAAAACAGGAACCTGACATTTTTCAAGATAATGCTCAAAAAAAGGTTTGGTTCTCGAAACCTGTTGCTTAATTTGATCCCATGAAAATGGTGCTTTTTGGCTTACCGCTTTTGCAACAGAGGGCGGTGGAGTTTCTTCAGTACCTATTGGCTGCTGAGAAGGGACAGGAATTTGTTCCGCGCTATTGCTTTGAGACTGATTAATCTGTTCAATAAGTTCATCTATCTTTTTAAAAGGCCGAGTTTCTATCAGGCGCAATAAGGCCATTTCAAAAACCATTTGCGAAAGAGAGCTTCTTTTCATTTCCATTTCAGCTTTTGATAAAACAGTAAACATCACTTGTAATTCATCGGCATGAAATTTTTCTGCCTGTTCCTTTAATGTTTCTAAGCTGCATGTATGAGTGTTGAGCAATGTTTCAGGCTGGTCGGAAATTTTCACTATCAAAAGGTTTCTTAGATATTCCATAAGACTACGACAAAACAAACCCAGATCTTTTCCTTGTTTTACTATTTCCTGGATCAAAGTAACCAGAGCCGCAGGTTCCCGATCTATTAATCGATTAACAAATGTTTCAAGGGTGTTTCCACCTACAATACCCAGCACCGCTTCAACGGATTCAGCATCTACTTTTCGTCCGCTGTAGGCGATGACCTGGTCTAGCAGACTTTGCGCATCTCGCATGCTGCCGGCGCCAATTTTTGATATATCTTCTAATCCTCTTTTTTCTATTTCAATCTTTTCCTGATCACAAATTAGTTCTAATTGTTTCGTGATTTGCGATTGCGACAAAGGTTTGAATTCAAAACATTGACAACGGGAAAGAATCGTTTCAGGAATTTTTATTAGTTCTGTTGTAGCAAAAATAAATATTACTCGTGGCGGAGGTTCTTCGAGTGTTTTTAATAATGCATTGAATGCACTTTTGGAAAGCATGTGAACTTCGTCGATGATGTAGACTTTGTAGCGCGCAGATGAGGTGGCGTATTGCACGTTATCTATTAAGTCTCGAACTTCCTGGACACCATTATTGGAAGCTCCATCTATCTCTTGAACATCAATACAATTCCCTTCTGTGATTTCTATACAGAATGTACATTTACCACAGGGATCAATAGTCGGACCTTTTTCACAATTGAGGACACGGGCAATTATCCGTGCGGTGGTAGTTTTACCAACACCCCGTGTTCCAGAAAATAAAAAGGCGTGTGAAACACGTTCCAGTTCTATTGCGTTGGAAAGGGTGCGGACAATATGTTCTTGTCCAATCAGCTCACTGAATTTCTGGGGACGCCATTTACGAGCTGAAACCTGGAAGTCCATAGGATGGAACCTTGTTTTAAACTGAAGGGGTACTAAAGGCAGAATTGCTGGGTATCTCACAGCACACACGGGATTTTGTTACCGCTGCTTCCTTCCGGACCTGACGGGTTTCACAAAGCCATGTTGCGTAAGGCCCAACAAAACTGCCCAAAATTTATTACCCTCTAACGAGGGGGGTAAATTGCTATAACTTCTAATTGCTATGGCGGAGAGGGAGGGATTCGAACCCTCGGTAGGGGTAAACCTACACACGCTTTCCAAGCGTGCGCCTTCAACCGCTCGGCCACCTCTCCCTCAATTGCTCTTATATTTTAATTAAAAAAGGTCGAGACCACGTCATATTTCTCGGACTCAAGACGTTTTTCTCGACCCAATTGAAGCGAAGCGGTTATTTTAATATATCCGCCAAAATATTCAATCTTTATTAATCTGATTACGAAATCATATCTTTGGGGGTTAAAATCCCAATAACAGTATTCTGCTCAGTCACCGCGAGATGTTTTATTTTTTTTCTCTGCATTAACTCATTCGCATCGCTACGGGTTAAATAATGGTTCAGGGTGACCAGTGGATGGGACATAATGGAGTCGATTTTTGTTGTCTTTGGATCTAACCCCTTAGCCATAATCCTTTTTACCAAATCAGATGTGGTAATAAGTCCCACGGGTTCTTCATCTTCCTTAACCAGCAAACAACTAATCCCCTTTTCTTCCATAATTTTAGCGGCTTCTTCTGCTGTAGATTGGACATTTACACTTAAGACCGGTGTGGACATGAAATCTTTAATTACATCCATAGTCAGTTCCCCCAAAATTATCTCTATTCTAAAAAGATAACAGCATCGTTCAAATTATTCAAAAAAGAGTCTTTATTAAATTATTAAAAACTCAAGATAAGAGGGTTTTGACCATATAAAACAATAACCTTCCTAAATTGAATTAATTGCTATTAGTTTTTGTCAGGAAAGGAGAGGAAGGAAAAAAGAGTGCGCCCAGCAGGACTCGAACCTGCGACCTACGGTTCCGCAAACCGTCGCTCTATCCAGCTGAGCCATGGGCGCGCAATTTTTTATTATATCAGGAAATATCTGCGGGGATATAATCCATTAACTGAAATGCAAATTCATCGTGTTCAAACGCATACATTGTGGGATATTTTGCAAAAGCCCAGCCTTCGTATAAAGTTTTTCCTTTTTCTTCTACTACCAATCGAACCGCGGGATTCGTCAGCTCATTTCCCTTAGAAGAATAATTTGTTTGTGTCATAACAAAGTTGGGCAAGAAGGGTCCCACACTTACTTTTAATTCAGAACCCTCTATAATGAAATTACTTCCCAAAGAAGCGATTTTCATAGAGCTTCTGGCTTCATCAATTTTGTTTCGGACCATAATCTTTACAGCTTTCCACTGGCCGTCAACTTCTTTAGGAACAACAATTCCCCGATCAACTTTTACACCTTCCTTAATTCCAGGGTGGGTCTCATCAGGGTTGGCTCCAGATGGCTTTTCAGCCATAGCTTCAACTGGTTTAGACCGAGATCCTTCAAATTGAGGTACATCCACCTCGCTAATTTTTTTTGCCTGAGGGGGCGGTGTATCGCTATCACCACTACCGCTACAGCCTATAAGCAATCCAATCGCTAGTACGAATAAAGTTTTGGTAATATTAAATGACTTCAAAGTGGTTTCCCTTATTTAGCAAATATTTCTATGAGCCTGATTTCCAGGCTCGAAGAGGGTGGCGGAGAGGGAGGGATTCGAACCCTCGGTAGGGGTTAAGCCTACACACACTTAGCAGGCGTGCGCCTTCAGCCAACTCGGCCACCTCTCCACAATAATTAGTCATAACCTATAGCATTGCCATCACAGCTAGTAATGGCGGAGGGAGTAGGATTCGAACCCACGGAACTTTCGTTCAACGGTTTTCAAGACCGCCGCCTTAAACCACTCGGCCATCCCTCCTGAATGTTTTGGACTGCGCTTATATTTATCTACTTGTGTATAAAAGTCAAGCGCGCTATTTTGAGGTTTTAAGCTTTATAAATCAAGTAGAACATTCAATTTATAGTGATAAAACCTCACGCCCTTGTAAATAAGGTCGTATCGCTTCTGGAACAGTAACGGTTCCATCGTCATTTTGATAATTTTCTAATATCGCTACAAATAATCGACCTGCAGCCAACCCTGATCCGTTTAAAGTATTAACAAATTCTGGTTTTCCCCCGGTTCTTTTTTTACAACGAATTTTAGCCCGGCGCGCCTGGTAATCCCTAAAATTGCTACAAGAAGATATCTCTCGGTATGTATTTTGACTGGGTAACCACACTTCCAGGTCATAAGTTTTTGAAGCCGAAAACCCCAGATCACCCACACATAATTCCATGACACGGTAATGCAAATTCAGTTTTTTTAAAATCGTTTCCGCATCCTGCACTAGTTTCTCCAACTCCTTTTCTGATTCACTGGCCTTGGAAAATTTGACTAATTCTACTTTATCAAACTGGTGTTGCCGTATTAATCCTTGGGTATCTTTTCCATAGGAACCCGCTTCTCGCCTGAAACAGGGAGTATAAGCGGTATAACAAATTGGTAAAGATTCTTCTTCAAGAATTTCTTCTCTATGAAAATTTGTTACCGGTACCTCTGCGGTTGGAATTAAATATAGAGGATCATCTTCCATAGCAAATAAATCTTCTTTAAATTTTGGCAACTGTCCTGTGCCGAGCAAGCTTTCCTCATTAACCAAAAAAGGTGGATAGAGTTCTTCATATCCATTTTCCTGGGTTTGCACATCAATCATGAAATTAATCAAAGCCCGTAACAACGCGGCCCCGGCCCCTCGATAAACTGCAAATCTGGCACCCGATATTTTCGCGGCTCGCTTAAGATCGATTAACCCTAGTTTTTCACCAAGTTCCACATGGTTGAGGGGTTGATTAGACAGGCTGGGCTTGGTTCCCCATTCTCGAATAAACTTGTTGCTGGACTCATCTCTACCATCAGGAATATTATCATCAGGTAAATTGGGGATGCCCAGTAATTTTTCATGAATGATTTTTTCCAACCCTTCAACTGTATCATCTAACTCTTTTATGGATGTATTCAGGTTTTTTACTTCTTCCATGAGCTGAGATGCATCTTGCCCTTGTTGTTTTTGCTTTCCAACTTCCGCAGATAGTTTCTTTTTCTTATTCTTGAGCTGCTCAGATTCTTGAAGGCCTTGTCGCCTTTTATCTTCCTGTTCCAATAAGGCATCTAATTCATGATCGCCTCCATTGCGGCGATCAAGTCCGGCTTTCACCACCTGAAGATTTTCGCGGATAAATTTAATATCTAGCATTATCTTTTCTTTTCAATCCTTTTTTCTATTCCCACCAATTTCATTTTCAATATAGAAGGGAAAGTATATTGCCCTTCTAAAGCCTTGAAACGGTTGTAAGCATCTTGAAGGTGACCTTCTTCTTCTAAACACGAGGCCACTACAAAATCCATTTCTGACTTAAATCTACTATTAGAGTATTCCAGATTAAAATGCCTGTATTGTTCCCTGGCTTCAGGGCAACGGTTGAGAGCATATAAAATTTCTATTATTTTAAATTTTGTTTCTTCAGCCCAAGGACTATTGGGATAATTTTCGAGAAGAATTTGTAGCTCTACTAAAGCTTGATCATAATTTTGTTTTTTATAATAGATAGAAGCAATTCGATATTGATGATCACCATTTGAAAGTTCTTTTTCATGAAAATTAATCAGATTTTGATATTCAATGATGGCCTGATCGTAATCCTTTAAACCAAATTCTGCAATTTCTGCGATATATTTCTGAGCTTTATATCCAAACGGCCCCTCTCTATTCATTTCCCGAACTTCCTGAAAAAAAACCAGGGCGCGGTTGCTATTATTCAGGCTGAAATGATAAATTTCTCCCATTCGAAACAGTGCCTCCTCGGCTTTCGGGCCAGAAGGATAATTTTTTAGAACCTCATTCAATAATTCCAAGGCACTGTGGTTATGACCTTGAATCCACTCGTCATTGGCTTTTTGAATTAAAGGATCGTTTTTTTCGCCACAGGAAACCAGAAAAAGCAGGGCAGAAAATATAATGGATGCAGTTAAGGCGGGAAAAACTTTTATATACATATTCTAAAAGATGAAACCTTAGTTTATTTTACTCAACCAGTTTTTCAATGCTCACAACGTGATTCGAATCACCCGTGCCTACCAATCTAACTCCTTGGGTGTTTCGACCAATTACAGAAATTTCATTGACCTTCATTCGAACAATATTGCCATCGGAAGTGATAACTAAAAGCTCATCACTTTCGGTTACCTGCTGAATACCCACTACCGTTCCAATCTTTTCGTTGCAGCGAATGGTCATAACCCCTAGTCCGCCGCGTCCTTGAACGGGATATTCTTCTAACTGTGTTCTTTTTCCGTAACCATTCGAGGTAACCGTTAAAAGCATATTACCGGGGTGTACGATTTCAGCACCAACAACACGATCATCTTGCTTCAAACGAATTCCTCTCACACCCCTACCTGTTCGACCTATTGGACGAGCTTCTTTTTCTGAAAAGCGGATGGAAAACCCTTTTTCGGTTGCCAAAAGAATGTCACTTTCGCCATCGCAAAGTTCGGCGCCAATCAACCTATCTCCGTCATCAATCGTCAAGCCGATAACTCCACCCTGTCTTGGTTTGCTGTATGACATTAAAGAAGTTTTCTTTACGATCCCGCGCTCTGTAGCAACCATTACAAATTTATCTTCTTCAAACTCACGAACAGATAAAATACTGGCTATCGACTCACCGGGTTGTAAACTCAGCAGATTTGCAATGGATTTTCCTTTTGCAATTCGACTCACTTCGGGAATGGCATAAACACGCAGCCAATGAACTTTTCCGATGCTGGTAAATATAAGTAGATGGCTAAGAGCTGATGCTATAAATAGTTTTTCAACAACATCTTCTTCTTTAAGGTCCATCCCGCGAATTCCCTTACCACCTCTATGCTGCGCCTTGTAATTATCTGTTGAATGGCGTTTGATATATCCACTTCGGGTATAGACAACCACAGCATCTTCATCGGCGATCAGATCTTCTATAACAATATCCCCTTCATCCGTTTCAGCAATTTCTGTACGCCGCTCATCGCTATACTTGGTTTTAATTTCTATTAATTCATCTTCTATGATTTTTAACTTAACTTCCTCGTTTGCTAAAATATGAAGATACTCTTCTATTTTTTTGCGAATTAGTTCTAGCTCATCAATAATTTTCTGTCGTTCTAAACCCGTTAAGCGTTGTAGTCGCATTTCCAAAATTGCTTTTGCCTGAACTTCTGACAGTGCAAATGTAGATATGAGACCTTCTCGTGCGGTAACAGGATCTTCCGCATTACGTATGAGCTTCACCACTTCGTCAAGGTTATCCAAAGCTATTTTTAAACCTTCGAGAATATGTTCTTTTTCTCTGGCTTTTCTAAGCTCAAATTCTGTTCGAAGTGTTATTACTTCTTTTCGAAATAAAACAAAGTAGCGGAAATATTCTTTTAGGTTTAAAACCTTGGGTTGTTGGTTAACTATAGCTAGGAGAATTACTCCAAATGTATCTTGAAGCTGAGTATTTTTATACAGAGTATTCAGCACAACTTGACCCATCGTGCCCTTCTTAAGTTCGACTACCACACGAATTCCATCGCGATCTGACTCGTCTCTTAAATCAGAAATACCCTCCAGCTTTTTCTCCCTAACTAGCTCTGCAATTTTTTCTACCAATCGAGCTTTGTTAACCTGATAGGGCAGTTCATTGATTATGATTCTTTCCCGGTCTCCCTTTTCCATTGTTTCAATTTCTGCACGGCCTCTGACGCGTATGATTCCGCGTCCCGTTTTATAGGCAGAGATGATTCCATTTCTCCCTTGGATGATTCCACGGGTGGGAAAATCAGGGCCTTTTACAATTTGCAAAAGGTCATCAATAGAGCAGTCCGGATCCTTAATTACGTGAATCGCTGCATCGACAATCTCAACCAAGTTATGCGGCGGAATATTCGTAGCCATGCCGACAGCAATACCTGATGATCCATTCACCAAAAGCTGGGGAAAGCTAGCCGGAAGAACTGAGGGTTCTTTTGTTGACTCATCATAGTTTGCGACAAACTGGACGGTTTCCTTTTCCAGGTCGCGCAATAACTCACCCGTTATCTCCTGCATTCGAATTTCGGTGTAACGCATTGCGGCCGCTGAGTCTCCATCAATGGAGCCAAAATTTCCCTGACCATCTACCAACGGATACCTTTGTGAAAAATCCTGCGCCAACCGAACAATGGTGTCATAAACTGCTTGATCACCATGGGGATGATACTTACCGATTACATCACCAACAATACGGGCAGACTTTTTATACGGTTTATTAAATACGTTTCCCGTCTCATTCATAGCAAACAAAACACGGCGATGCACTGGCTTTAAACCGTCTCTAATATCGGGGAGAGCGCGACCAATGATTACGCTCATTGCGTAATCGAGGTAAGCACTTTTCATTTCATCGTCAATATTGATCGGGTCAATTGTTTCTGGCATTAATTTATCTTTCTAAAAATGTAAATTTTAAAAACAAAGAAGAACTCTTTGAGATATTAAGTTTTAAACGTCAATGTTTCTTGCCTGCAGGGCATTTGTTTGAATAAATTCGCGGCGCGGCTCCACCTCTTCGCCCATCAAGGTAGTGAATAGAGCCTCAGAAGCCACGAGATCATCTGCCCTGACCTGCAGAAGCACTCTCACTTCAGGGTCCATTGTAGTTTCCCACAACTGTTCCGGGTTCATTTCCCCCAAACCTTTATAGCGTTGGATGTACAAGCCTTTTTTAGCCATCTCTAATACTGCTTGCAGTAAACCGTGTTTGGAGTCTACGGAAGTGCTTTCACCATTATTATTTAAAATAAAGGGAGGATAATCCTTGGCTTTAATTGGTTTATAAATTTCCATAATATTTTGAATAATCACAGACCCCATAAACTCCGGGTTCAAAGTAATCTCAAAATCACGACCATTATTAGAACCAAAAAACATAACATTATAGGTTTTACTGTCCTGATCGAAGCCAATCGAAAGCGACACATCTTTAAGGTCTTTGTTTAAGTCTACCCTGTCAAATTGATGGCTCGTTTTGACTGTAGAAAAATCTGTTCCCTCTTCGTCTATCTCTAATAAAAATTCTTTTAACCTGTTGTTTTTATCGCTATCAAGGTTAATATTATTTTTAAGTTTGACGGGGATATTTAAATATTCTTTTTTGTATTCGAGCTTATTTTTACTTTCATCATCAATTAACCCATCAAGAATTTGAATTGCTGCCGCAATAACATGCTCAAGCTTTTCAAAATCGCTCCGCCCAATCTCTAAATTGATCAAAACATTTAAAAATGCTTTTGGAATATTATTTTTAACCACTCGGTCAAAACATTCTTCAAACTTAAAAAGGTTATCAATCAACTGTTTTAAGTCAGGGCCAGAAATAGTTCCGTTGTTTTCACTATTGGAAATTTCTAATTTTTCGGTTCCTTGTTCCATTAAATATTGGAATAAAAGTTTTTCATCTTTTAAATAGTTTTCTTTTTTTCCTTTTTTAACTTTATAAAGTGGAGGTTGTGCAATATACAAATAACCATTTTCTATTATTTGCGGCATTTGGCGAAAGAAGAACGTTAAAAGGAGCGTTCTAATGTGGGCCCCATCAACATCCGCGTCTGTCATAATGATTACTTTATGATAACGAAGTTTTTCCAGCTTAAAGTCGCTTCCAATCCCCGTACCTAAGGCAGTAATAAGGGTTCTGATTTCCTGATTACCTATCATTTTTTCAGCTCGCGCTTTTTCTACATTTAATATTTTCCCTCGCATCGGCAAGATAGCTTGGTTTTTTCGATTCCGGCCCTGTTTTGCCGACCCACCCGCCGAATCACCCTCTACAATATAAAGTTCGGATAGAGCAGGGTCTTTTTCTGAACAATCCGCTAATTTCCCTGGTAGCGAACTTACCTCCAAGGCACTTTTTCTTCTTACCAGGTCTTTTGCTTTTTTTGCTGCTTCTCTTGCTTGTGCAGCACTAATCACTTTAGAAACAATCTTTTTAGCAACTACAGGCTGTTCTTCAAAGAATTGTCCTAACTTTTCATTTACAATTTGCTCAACAATACCCTTAACGTCTGTATTGCCCAATTTTCCCTTGGTTTGACCCTCAAATTGCGGTTCCGGTATTTTTATACTCAAAACAAGGATCAAGCCCTCTCTTACATCATCACCCGTTAGACTAACCCCAACGTTTTTGAGCATATTATTCTGGGTTGCATAGCTATTTACTGTTCTTGTTAATGCAGATCTAAATCCACTAAGATGAGTACCACCGTCTCGAGTGTTGACATTGTTTACAAAAGTAAACATCTCTTCTGCATAACTGTCGTTATATTGAATCGCTACCTGGAGATCACAATCATCTTTATCCCTTTCAATATAAATAGGTTCGGGATGAAGAACTTTTTTGTTTTTCCCCAAATGTTCTATGAAAGAAACAATCCCACCTTCAAAAATAAACTCATTATCTTTTCCATCTCTTTCATCATGAATATGAATTTTTAATCCTTTATTGAGAAAAGCCAGTTCTCTCAATCTATTAGATAAGATTTCAAACCTAAAATTTAAATCTTCAAAAATTTCAGAATCAGCCTTAAATCTAATTCGGGTACCCGAGGTGGTCGTATCTCCGGTAACATCAAGAGTAGAAATTGGTTTTCCTTTTTCATATTTTTGAGAGTGAATTTTCCCTTCTCGCTTAATTTCCAAGTGCAGAGTTTCTGACAAAGCATTTACCACAGAAACACCTACCCCATGCAAACCGGCAGAAACCTTATAAGTATCCTTATCGAACTTACCTCCAGCATGAAGAACGGTCATAACAACCTCAGCTGCTGAGATTTTCCTGTCTGTATGTAGATCAACAGGAATTCCTCTTCCATCGTCCGATACGGTCACAGTTCCGTCAATATGGAGGATTACTTCTACTTCTTTACAATGACCTGAAATAGCTTCGTCTACACTGTTGTCTACCAATTCAAAAATTAAATGATGAAGACCATCAATACCTGTTCCACCAATATACATGGCAGGTCTTTTTCTAACAGCTTCTAGGCCTTCAAGAATTTTTATGTTTGATGAGTCGTATTCTTTTTTTTCTGATGATTCCATAATTATCTGGATTACCTGATTAATACTTAAACTAATAAAAAAAAGAACCCTGTTACTAACTAGTAGTAGTAGTAGGGCCTGAAAGTATGTGGAAAAGCGATCTAAGTTCCCAATTTAAAAGGTAGATTTTTTAGAAGAAGTTGTTATTAAAAGTGCTGCATTTTTAGCAAAGGTGGGGAAAACTTTTACTGTCTGAATTATACCCTATTTTGAGCATTTTTATAACCTGTTTTTGACATGTTTTATACAGGTTTTCCATTTTCTATGAGGTTTAAAATTTCGCGAATTGAAGACTGCAAACCATTGTTTTCTTTGACGCTGTTTGAAATCTTTTTGTGGGAGAAAATGACGGTTGTGTGATCTTTGCCACCAAACTGCCTGCCTATTTCTGGAAGAGATGATTTTGTGTGCTCACGGCATAAATACATGGCTATTTGACGGGTTGTAGAAATCTCCCGCGTACGTCTTTTTGACTTGATATCGGAGACTTTTACATCGTAAAAAGCAGCCACGGTTTTTAGGATATTTTGAATAGTAAAGTTCTTTGATTTATCAAAGGTAAAGTCCTTTAGGACTTCCTTTGTAAGGTCCAGATTAAGTTCTCTATGAGTAAAAGAAGAGTAGGCAATAATCCTTAATAAAAACCCTTCAAGTTCTCGAATATTTGATTTGATGTTGCTTGCTATAAAGATAGCTACATCTTGAGGAATATGCTTTTTATGTAACTCTGCTTTTTTGTATAAGATAGCTACTTTAGTTTCGAGGTCAGGAGTGTTGATATCAGCTGTTAAACCAGACTCAAACCTCGATCTCAGGCGTTCTTCCATGTTATGAATATCTTTTGGATATCTGTCGCTTGAAATAACAACCTGTTTATGTGATTCGTAAAGCGCATTGAATGTGTAAAAGAACTCTTCCTGGGTTCTTTCTTTTCCAGCAATAAACTGGATATCATCTACCAATAAAATATCAAGAGGCCTATACCTTTTTCGAAAATAAGGCATTTTGTCTTTTTTGATCGACTCAATAAGATCTACCGTGAAGCTTTCCGCAGAGATATATCGAACTCTAGATTGGGGGTTGTCTTGGCAAATCTTATTTCCAATAGCATGCAATAGGTGAGTTTTTCCCAAACCCACGGCCCCATAAATAAATAGTGGGTTGTAAGCCATGGCAGGATTATTGGCAACCGCCAAAGCCGCTGCGTGAGCAAACTGGTTACTCGACCCCACAATAAAATTAGAAAAATTGTATTTCGGACTTAATGTTTTAGTACAAGGCTCAGGTTCATAAACCGATTCAATGGGTTGCGGCTCTTCCTCTAAAACAGCCCCCTCTTTTTGTTGACCTATATGGGCAAATTTTTCAGATTCTATACAGAAATCAACCAGAATGGGTTGATTGGAAACAGCTTTTAAAGTGTCTTCGATCAACTCACGGTAATTCTCTATCAAGCATTTTCGGTAGAACTGGTTTGGAACAGCAATTGTTATCAATCCATTATCCAGGTTTCGAGGATAGGTTGGTGAAAACCAAGTTGCATAACTATCGGGGAGAATGGCCTCCTCAATTTTTTCCAAACACTTTTTCCAAATAGTTTCTTTGGCTTCCATAGATAACAGGAGTAATTAAATTGTTTTTAGGGGGGAAATTAGCGGTCAATATATAAAACAAGAGTTATAAATGCAACATCTAAAACATTTTTAAAAACGCAAACCACTCAACCCGTGTATTAACAAAAGTTTTTGGGCAAAGATTTTTTAAACTTTAACTCTTTTTATATTTTCAAAATTTTATAATTTGATTACTTCCCTTTTTTTGAAAAAAAACCTTCATTTTCCAACAGCTTAGGAAGTTTATAGGTTCATTCGATTTACATATAGTAAGGGGATGCTTAATTGTTACTGGTTGAATGGAGAGAGATTCCATTTTTTAAATGGTTTTTGACTAAATAAAAAAAGAAGCCCATTTTTGCGATTTATCCCTCCAGTTCTTTGCGCAAAGGTCTGAATCCTGCCTCAGTAGGGTCGGAAATTTTCCGGCCCGCCCTTCTTACAAACAATTTTTATCAGGTATTTTTATGGACAGGTTAAAAGGGAAAAAAACTTACATCGTTTCTACTTTAATGTTTCTTACGTCTTTGTTTAATCTTATTTTTGGAGATATTTCCTTAAACGAATTTTTTTCCAGCGATTCAATGAATCTTTTGCTAGAGGCAATGGGGCTTTCTACATTAAGAGCGGGTATTAAACAAAATCAGCAAGATGCAATTATTGAAGTAGTTAAAAAAATAAATTTCCCTCACGCGAGTTAGCCAAAATTTGTTTCAATATTTTTGAATACTTATATGACTTTAGAACTATTTAAAACATTAACTCCCTGGATAACCTTTTTTATCCTGTTGATTCTTGGAACAGTGGGTTGGTTTATTCGCTGGATGATTAGCGAAAATAACAGAAGGTTGAGCGAATTTAGACAAAGCTTGGAAGATATTGAAAATATTATTCGAGAACTAGAACGAAAAAGACAAGAAGATCAGAAATATATTTATGAGCAATATGTTGATAAAAAAGCCTTTTATATTGCTGTTGGAAAAACTGAAGGACTTATCACTAGGATTTTTAAACAACTAAATGAGTTGAGTAAATCAGTAAACCAGATTGTAGGAGCATTGAATGCAGGAGACCAAAATATCGCCTGAAGCAATTTCAGTCAGTTTAAAAGAGCTATCCAAACTAATTGAAGAACTGGGAAGAAATAAAGAAATTGTACTTGGGCTTATCAAACAGTTTCCAGACGATTTAAAAAATCATCGTGTGTATTGTGCCTATACCGGAAAAATTAGTGATGCACTAAAACTAAGAATACAAACTGAAAAGATAGATCCATCGCGCCTACTATCAGAAGCTCTTCAAGTAATTGCAATTTATTTAGCAGAAAACAGTGAAATATCAGCAGCACATTTTATTGGTGATCATGTTGAGGAAATTGAGGAAAAAGTAATACAACAATGGCGGAATTACCAGGAAGTCGAAAAATTAGTTCTAAACGGACAACAGAAAAAAGAATTAAAGACAGTCTCAAACCCTTTGGAAAAAGAAGCTCCGAACAAAAAGAAAAATATAAAGAAAAAGCCCTGAACGATCTTAAGTTTTTTGCGAAGCACTATTTTCCACATCACCTTACGGAAAATTGTTCTTCCATGCATAAGGAAATGTTCCTTCGATTTCAAGAACATATATTGGAATCTGAGTTATCAGGAAAGGGAAATAAAATCGCGATGGCTGCCCCGCGTGGAAATGCAAAGTCTACTCTGACATCATTGATTTTACCACTTTGGTGCATAGTCGGTTATCGAAAAAAATTTATTGTCCTCATTTCAGATACTTCGGATCAGGCAGAAGAGTTTCTTGAACAGATAAAAACAGAATTGGAAGCAAACGATAGGTTAATTGAAGACTTTCCTGATGCTTGCGGATCTGGACGAACTTGGAAAGCAGCAAAACTTATTACTAATAATGGTGTTGCGGTTCGCTGTTGGGGAAAAAGAAAACGCTCGAGAGGAGCTCGGCATGGAAACCGAAGACCTGACTTGGTTATCTGCGATGACCTGGAAGATGATGAAAATATAGATTCACCAGATCAGCGGGAAAAAGATAGGAAATGGTTTTTTAAAGCGGTAATGAAAATAGGAGGTCGCTACACGGCATACATCGTTGTTGGAACAGTACTCCATTACGATTCCCTACTTTCCAGGTTGCTGATGCGACCTGGATGGGAGGCAAAAAAATGGAAAGCCGTTATTAAATGGTCTTCTTCCACACTTTGGGAAAAATGGGAAGCTATTTTTACTTCGCGCAGTCTGGATGCAGAAAAAAGAGCGGAAAGGTTTTATAAGAGAAATCAAAAGGAAATGTTAAGAGGATCTCAGGTTTTGTGGCCTGAGGCAGAATCTTATTATTATTTGATGGCTATGCGTGTTTCAGATGGGCCAGCCTACTTCGACTCTGAAAAACAAAATGAGCCTGTAAACCCAGACGATTGTCTTTTTCAAGAAGACTGGTTTCGGTTTATTCCTGAACCAATTTTTGTAAATAAAGATTCAAGATTTTATTGTGCAATTGATCCTTCAATGGGATCTGTCTCTAATAAATCCGATCCCTCAGCAATTTTAGTTGGCTGTGTAAACCCGGATGGAATTATAGATATCATTCAAGCTGATATTCAAAAGCGTCATCCTGATTCAATTATGGAAGCGTTGTTTGAATTTCATAAACAATATCGATTTGAAAGAATCGCCATTGAAGAGGTTCAGTTTCAACAATTATTTAAAGATCAGGTTTTGAAAGAGGGCACTAAAAGGAAACTATACCCACCTGTAGAAGGAGTGAGGCCAATAAACGATAAAACGTTGCGGATATCAAAACTGCAACCGCATATCAAAAATGGCCTTATTCGCTTTAGAAGAAACCAAACCTTACTTTTGGAGCAGCTAAAATATTTTCCTAAAGCCAGTCACGATGACGGACCCGATGCGTTGGAAATGCTATTTAATTTGATCGACTATGGGTTTTCAGGACCGCGCATTCGTAGAGTCATCTGAAAAAAATGAATTTTAATCATCTATTAATAATTAAAACTTTTCAAATTATAGACAGGGAGGGATTATTTATGAGTCTATTGGTAAACCCAAAGGAACGGATTGTTAACGTTGCCGTTGATGGATACAAAATTAGCTTGGTTTTGCGGCAGTATACGATGAATGAGTATGCCAACTTTATGGAACAACGCTTTTCGTTTAAGCACACAGGAGAGGTGAATGATAAGTCCATGACCGCTCGAGTACATTTTGTTGACCAATTGCTATTGGATATTCGAGCTGAAGATGAGGATGGGAGAAAAGAGGAAATCCTTTTTAATGACCCGCAAACAAATGAACAAAAACAATTGACACCACAGGTTCCCAATTGGAAAGAGTTTATTGATGCCTCCTGGAAAATTGCAACCGCTATAAAGTTAGAACAGCAGGCGGCACAGCTTGAAAGTAATGTCCTAAAAAACTGATTGGCTACCTCCAGGATAATGTTTCGGGGCTGGAGGTAGAGTATCAAAAATTTCTTGAAAATGTTGAAGATGAAACAGAAAATCCGAAATGGAATATTCAAAATCATCCCGCACAAAAAGTCATTAAAAAATATCCTATTGGATTTGGCGAATGGGTTAAATGGCTTGATTTTCTTCTGACCATTCAAAAAAGCGGATACTTGCTTGATCAGGATAACCTTTCCCCCCTTACCTGGAAAGGCTTGGCTCTCTTGCGCCAATGGCAGGAAAAACAAAACGATTCTTTAGCAAATCAATTTTTTAAAACCCAATAAATTTATATCCAACACTTTAATTCAGTGGAGGTAATTATGTGTAGAGCAACTGATTGTATTGAAACAGAGGGTTCGCAATGGAATAAAAAGGCTTTGAAAGATATTCGATTTTTTATGTCTTACCCCGAAATCATGGATGAGTGGGAAGAACCTTATATTAATAAATTAGTCAGGCAGATTGAACACATTAATATGTTTCGTGAAAATTTTGATCAAAGATTGTATTAGTGCGGAGGTTTTATGCCTGTAAATGTTTCGACTAAAATTGTCGTTGGTTTTGAAGACTGCTTGAATAATATTTCAACACAGGCATTTAGTTCTTTAAGAAACAGCGGGAATTCTGGGGGTTTATTAAGTTCCTTATCTGAGAAATTTTGGGTTGGTAAGCACTTCAAATTAGAGGCATTGCAAGAATCTAGATCAAACTCTCTCAAACCTACCAATATTCTGGGGTCAATGGCACATGAGGCCATTAATCCCCAGATTGTTCAGGGTTCCATACTTGCGGATGAAAGTTCAAACCTCCTCTTACCTTCCGCGGGTATGGAACCCTTTGCAACCGCAATGGAACATTTAATTAATGGTAACGGTTTTAATATAAATGGGTTAGCAATTGATAATTATATTACCCAGGCATTGGAGTTCTGGTTGAATGGAAGGCTCGATATAAAACTGCAAGATGCCTTTGACAGATTGTTATTGTTTACTCGGTATGCAGCAATCAGCATGGCCAAATCTTTTGGTCAGGCACTTTTTGAATTTTCCAGGATCTCCGTTGAGCTAAGTGAATCTTTAAGACTTTCTGGAATTATTCTGTTCAATAAATTTGAAGAAGGAATGTTGGGTGCAATTGAAGAACTAAAAGGTTTAATTAAATTATTTTTCATAGATTTTGAAACGGAAATAATTGGTATTTCGGAAGCTAAGGTTGTCATCCTTGAAACAGCGGCTCAAAGAACAGGTGGATTTAATCCATTTTCCAGTATTCTAAATAAAAGTTTTTTTCTTTCAGGTCTTTCTGGCCCGAGTGCTGGAATCAGCTCCTCTCCAGGAATTCTTTCTCAACCTCTCAACCCCGGAATTAATATTTTTGGGAAAGAGAGACATATTAAACCTCTTCAAATAAATAATATTAATCAATCGGGGACGGATAAATTTTCAGGCCGTAGAGAATTTGAGTATTTTCAGGTTGAAAATATAATCCTGAATGTTCCTAGTGATTTTAGTTCGCGGTTAACGGAACGCCAGTTTGCTGTTGAGCTTCGTGATGAAATAATTCGGTTAGACCGAAGAATGAGTGAATAAAAAACCAGATATAAAAATATTAAGGAAAAATATATGGACGTGTTAATAGAATCGAGCCGTTGGAAAGATAAATATTCTCAACAAGGCCTCGAAAGCCCGCCGATACATTGGGAATCTGTTACTCCACATGCTGTGAATAAATTGTCAAAAGTTTGTCGGGTTGTTTTTGTGGGTGTGCCAGGGGATCTTGAAGTTCAAAACGTTGAAGGCGAAATAATAATCTTTAAAAATTGCCCGGCAGGATATGAAGCCAAAGGATTTTGGGTGCGTGTAGGTACGAACTCGACAGGGTCTGCTGCTGGCGACTATCTTGCAGGTGAGTAATGATGAAATTTGCGAGTTTATCTCAAACGGCAACAACTTCTCCTCTTTTATCCGGGTCGTTGCTAATATCAAGTGATGCCCTGAAAATTTTTAAAGTGGATAAAAATGGTAATGAAATCGCCAACGCCATTCCTGTTAGTGCTTTTTCAACTGCCCAACGACCTCCTGATGGCCTTGCTCTCGACCCATCAGATAATTCTTTGTGGGTATCTACAGAATACAATAGTAGTGGTACGGGCATTGATATCCGGGTATGGAACTTAGATTTTGATACCGGTTCTCCAATCAGCTCTTTTGGAATTAATGAATTTGATAGCGGTGCAAATGAAATTGAGGGCATATGTGTAGACCCTTGGGATTATACACTTTGGTTGGTTGCAGATGGTGCTGGATCCATTAATCTATATCACTTGAATAGAAATGGTAGTTTGATTCAGACCTATGACCTTTCTTCACTGGGGATGAGTAGTCCTCAAGATGTATGCATCAATCCGGCATTACAACAACTTGTCATAACAGACAATACTTTTGGCACTCTGTTCTTCTTTGATATGGGGGTTAATTTTATAAGGTCTATCGTTTTAGATAAGTTGGATCCGGTTCCAGTATCGCTGCAAGGCATTTCCTACGATCCTACGAATGGATTTTATTGGGTCACATATTACCTTCCAGAAGACTGGATTGTTTTAATTGATCACGAGGGAAGACCTCAACATAAGTTTCAAAATACTAATTATACGGATATTTCTTACGCTAACCCGACTGGGATAGCGGTGAAATTATAAAACGTTAAATTAATTATAGCTGTAAAGGTCAGCGATTTCGTTTATCAGAACTGTTCAAAATATAAGTCCACTCCTTTCATCGGCAGGGCGGGCAAGCAGTTAGGTGAGTTTAAGGTGGGTGACAAATTCATCAAACAATATGTTTTCGATGCATTCGACTTCTGGCTGTCAGGCGATTTGTTTGTCAAGCTTGAAGACTCTTTCGGATGGTTTGCTTTTTTTATGTCGAACTCGGTAAGCAACCTTGCGGAAACTTTTACAAATGAGAGTAATGATTTAGCGGAAATGGTAGCGGGGCTTGGTATAAAAGATTGGAATTGATTTTGGAATATTTTAAGGAAATAACCCATCCCAGCCCATGTATGCCAAACTTCCTATTAAAAGAAGCCCCCCAATAAATAAGCAAAAAATAATAAGTACTTGCTGAAAAGATAATTTATTTTCTTTTTTGAAGAATCGTGTTCCGCAATGAGGGCAATAACGGGAGTTTCTACTTAAGGGGTTTTCACATTCCCTGCAAGGGATCATATCCTTTGAATCATTTTTATAAATATCATCTTCTTTGAAGAATCGTGTTCCGCAATGAGGACAATAGCGGGAGTTTTTACTTAAAGGGTTTTCACATTCCCTGCAAGGGATCATATCCTTTGAATCATTTTTATAAATATCATCTTCTTTGAAGAATCGTGTTCCGCAATGAGGGCAATAACGGGAGTTTCTACTTAAGGGGTTTTCACATTCCCTGCAAGGGATCATATCCTTTGTATCATTTTTATAAATATCATCTTCTTTGAAGAATCGTGTTCCGCAATGAGGGCAATAACGGGCATTTTTACTTAGAAGGTTATTGCATTCGCGGCAATTTATTTGGCTCATTATTGAGGGATATGGAGGTTTTTTAATTAACAATTATATCATAAGAAATAGTGGCAATTATTGAGGGTTTCGATGGCTATATCAACAACAGTACAAGCAAATATAAAAGTAGGGTTTGAAGATCAATTTACAAATCTGAGCCAGCAGGCATTTGAACAATTTAAGAAAAAAGCATCTGAAACATTTAATTCAATTTCTAACACCAACATTGGAAGTTTTTATAATTTAAAATCCGATTTAAGTTTGTTATTCAGCGGCTATAGTGCATTGGGAACATCTTTCGTAGAAATAAATGATAATTCAAAAAATTTAGTAAGAAGCCTTAAATCCCTTCCAAAAGAATCTTTAAAAATAGTTGCAAACTCTTTAAAGGCATTGAACCCGGCCTTAATTGCTCTAGGCCCACATCTATTAACGGCAGCAGCGGCGATTGGCACGTTTGCCTTGGCCTGGGAAGCGGGCAAACTGTTAGGTGATTTTAAGGTTGGTGATAAAACTATCAACCAATATGTTTTCGATGCTTTCGAGTTTTGGCTTTCAGGTGATCTACTTGCCAAACTTCAAGACTCATTCGATGGTTTGGTTCTTTTCATGTCGAACTCGGCAAGCAACCTTGCCAACACGTTTATAAACGGAATCAATAGCCTTCCGGAAATGGTGGAAGGGCTTGGTCAGGCGATGCTTAATGCTGGCAGCGAGTTGGTAGATGGTTTTGGCAGTGCTGTTATTGGAAAATTAAAGGAGGTTAAAAATTCTGTCTTATCTCTTTTCACAGAAATAAAGGCCACCCTTTCTAAAATACCTTCCATCTCTGATGTTACCAGTGGAGTGGGTAATATTATTGATGGTATAGGAGATTTAATTGGCGGGGGCGATTCAACCGGATCATCGGGTTCGGGAGGGAACGCGGGTTTTTCCATCCCCAAGTTTGATACGGGTATAGACCGGGTTCCCCGCGATATGCTCGCCATCATTCATAAAGATGAAGCGGTGCTCAATGCCGTCGATGCCCAAAAGTTTCGTTCTGGAAACCAGGGAGGTGCGGTAATTCAAAACCTCAATATTAATATTCCTCAAGGCATTGG
The DNA here is from genome assembly GCA_029261695.1 of Nitrospinaceae bacterium. GTDB lineage: Bacteria > Nitrospinota > Nitrospinia > Nitrospinales > VA-1 > UBA8687. The sequence goes on from JAJDAV010000014.1 coordinate 27,172, forward strand.
TTTGAAACGAGAACAGTTTCGCCAATTGGCTATGGGCCTTCGAGACGAAATTCATCGTCTCGACCGACGTATGTCTCGCTAGCGGCTATGCGTCACAACCAACAGGTCTATTCTTTTATAGCAATCCGAAATCAAAAAACATAAAACCTGGATGTTTCGTTTTTCCGGCGTGACGCTGGTCTGTGGTTAAAATTTAACTTTTAAATAAAAAATATGAAAATTATTGATTGGTTAAAGAATATCAGTACTAAAGAAAGTGCTGTCACTCGGGCTATGACTTTATGGCTTCCCGGGGGGCAGGGAGTTTCCCCAAAAACGGATTACCGGTCTCTGGCAAAAGAAGGGTTTACGCAGAATAGTGTGTTGTTTTCCTGCGTTAAAGAAATTTCTTCGGCTGTCGCCGGTGTTCCCTGGTCACTGTTTCGACGTTTGCCTAATGGAGAGCGGCGTGAGGTTTTACAACATCCCATACTGGATTTATTTGAACGGCCTAATCCCTTACAAGGAAAATTTGAATGGATCGAATCTGCCGCGAGTTTTCTTTATCTTTCGGGAAATGCATATATTGAATGTGTTGGCCCGGGTGACGGTTCGCCCAAAGAACTTTATGTTCTTCGACCTGATCGAATGCGTGTTGTTCCCGATCCGGTTCATTTAGTGAGCGGATATGAATATACAGTTTCGGGACGAAAGGTTAAGTTTTCTTCTGAAAGTATTCTTCATCTTAAATTATTTCATCCATTGGATGACTGGTATGGATTGTCTCCGGTAGAGGTTGCGGCTTTGGCAATCGACAAACTCAATAGTGGTGATAAATGGAATGCTTCTTTACTGCAAAATGCTGCGGTTCCTTCGGGTGCTTTGACTTGTAAACAACGATTGACTGATGAACAATTTGATCGATTGAAAACTGAAATGCGTCGGCAGATTCAAGGGGTTAATAACGCACGCGAACCTTTACTACTAGAGCAAGATCTTGAGTGGAAGGAGCTGGGAATTTCTCCCAAAGATATGGACTGGATTGAAGGTTTAAAAATGAGTGCCTTACAGGTTGCGCAAATATATAACGTTCCGCCTGAGTTGATTGGTTTGGGTCCTGCGACTTATCAGAACCGTAAGGAAGCACGCAAGGCTTTGTATACGGAAGTGGTTTGTCCTTTTCTAAATCGTTTTCGCGATGCTCTAAATAATTGGTTAGTACCGCGTTTTTCAGAAAACCTTTTTTTGGATTACAACAAAGATGGTATTGAAGCATTGTCAGAGGATCAGGAGGCTTTGTGGAATCGCGTTAACCAAAGTGATTTTTTAACGCTTAATGAAAAACGTCGCATGGTGGGCTTCGATGAAGTTCCCGGAGGGGACAAGCTAATGCCAAAAAATATTTCTATTTAATGAAGGTGAAAGTTTTATGAAAGAGATTAAATCGTTTCCATTCAAAATGGACGCAATTAATGATGCAGGTGAGTTTTGCGGTTACGCTTCTACATTCGGGTCTATCGATCTGGGTGGTGACGTGGTGGTAAAAGGCGCATATAAAAAAACATTGATTGAGAGTAAGGGACGATTCCCTATTCTCGACCACCACGATCCCACCCGCCAAATTGGTTGGAATGTAGAAGCTCATGAAGACGAACGTGGTTTATTTGTACGTGGCTTGCTCGACTTGAATGTTACTGCGGCAAAGGAACGTCATAGTTTAATGAAAATGGCGCAGAACATTGGCGGAAGGACCGGGCTTTCCATCGGTTTTCGGGTTATTAAAGAAGAGGCCGATAACAAACGTCCTGAAATCCGCCTGCTTAAAGAAATTCAACTCATGGAATACAGTGTTGTTACGTTTCCGATGAACCGCCAGGCAGGGGTCATCAGCGTGAAAGCCAAAGAAGAATTGATCGGCCAGTTTTTAAAAAACGCCGTAGGAATGGATCCGAGGCAGACTCGGCTGGCGATTCGCAATTTAAAATCACTCCTTATCAGGAAAAATGAGCCGGGTTTGACCCACTCTTTTGGCAAAGGAGCCGATTTTAAGGGAAAAGGGATGCTGCGGCAATCCCTTCAAAGGCTATTGAATGATGTAAGACAAGCATAATTTACTTAAAACAACCCAATTTACCCTCGTTTGGCCCAAATAATTATGAAAAGGTTCCTTATTATATAGGTACTTTCATAAGGTGCCTGCGGGGGTTTCTTTTTGAAGGAGAATGACATGGAAGAGATCAAACAGCTCGTAGAAGAGCTCAACCAGGCATTTTTGGAACACAGAAGCAAAAATGACCAACGTTTATCGGAAATTCAGAAAAAGGGATATGCCGACCCAGTTTTAGAAGAACAGGTAGACCGTATTGCTAAAGAGATACAAAACCTTACGGAAGTGAAACAGCGCATTGAAAAAGTTGAGACCAAATTGAATCGCCCCGCAATGGCAGAACATGAAAACCTAGACCCCCACTCAAATGCAAGGAAGCAGGCTGTGGTGCATTACCTTAGAAAAGGTGAGGGGCTATTATCTGCGGATGAAGTCAAATTACTTTCTTCGGATAGTGATCCGGACGGTGGTTATTGGATGACTCCTGAAATTTCTGAACGCGCGGTTCAAAAAGTTTATGAGACTTCTCCGATGCGCAATATCGCTACGGTAGAAACTATTTCAAGTGATGCTTTGGAAATTCCTGAAGATCTTAACGAAGCGGACAGTGGTTGGACCAGTGAACGTGCATCTCGTCCTGAAACAAACACTCCGCAGATTGGTGTTCGCCGCATTCCAGTGCATGAACTTTATGCGATGCCAAAAGCAACGCAAACATTGCTCGATGATTCACGCATTGATGTCGAAACCTGGTTATCAATGAAGATCGCGGACAAAATGTCGCGCATAGAAAATTCATCCTTCGTAAACGGGGATGGTTCTGGAAAACCTCGTGGAATTCTTACCTACCTGGCGGGGACAAACAATCCGGGAGAGGTTCAACAAATTAATACTGGAAATGCCAGCTCATTGACAGCTGATGGGCTTCGCACTCTTTTTTATGCATTGAAAAGTCCATACATTCCCAATGCAAGGTGGCTTATGTCCCGAAGCGCGATTGAAGAAGTCTCAAAATTAAAAGACTCCAGCGGTTCTTATATTTGGCAACCCGGTTTCCAAGAAGGCGAACCACAAACGTTGTTGGGCCATCCCATTGAACGTATGGAAGATATGCCGCAAGTTGCAGCGAATTCTTTGTCTGTAGCATTTGGTGATTTTAGTCAGGCTTATACCATTGTTGATCGGATGGGATTACGTGTTTTACGTGATCCATTCAGTTCCAAACCCTTTGTATTGTTTTACACCACAAAACGCACCGGTGGCGATGTGACTAATTTCGAAGCTTTTGCCATTCAGAAAACTGCTGCATAGCAGTACCTCAGCTTAAGTTCTTAATCCTTTTAATGAAAGGGTTGGAGCGATAAATAAATAATCCATACGGAGACGGAAATGAAAGATTTTAAGAATAATTTTGATGTTGTCAATTCCATTGACCCAGATGATTACATAGCAGATGAAAATGGGACAGGAGTGGACCTTCGTGGTTTTGATGGATCAGCCATAGTGTTCAGTGTAGGTACGGTGACTGATGGTACTCATACTCCGAATATTCAGGAATCGGATGATAATTCCAATTGGAGTGATATCAGTGCAGACGATCAGCATGGTTCATTGGTTGATTTTGTTTCTGATACTAATCAGCTTGTTGGATACAGAGGAAACAAGCGATACCTTCGTGCAGTGCTAACGATTAGCGGGGCTACTACAGGTGCGCAGGCTGCGGCATTGGTTGCTCGTGGTGTTCCACATCATTCTCCTGTTAATTGATTTTAAAATTCCTCTTTCCTGGTTCGCCGGGAAAGGGGGGAACCGGACGTTTTTATGAAAATTAAGATGCTTAAAACCCGACAAGGGTCACCGGATGGTATTTCAGTTCATACCTATTGCGCGGAAGATATTGTTGAAATTCCCGAGGAACTTGCAAAAGTTTTTATTCGCAAGCGTTGGGCTAAAAATATGGAATCTAAAAATCTGGGTAATGCTCCTGAAAATAAAAGAGCCAGAGCCCGAAAAAAAAGTGGCTAATAACATGGCATTAAAAATTAAAACTTCACCTTCTTTGGAACCGGTTACGGTTGCCGAAGCTAAAAATCTGTTGCGTATTGATGATGGTAACGATGACACCTTGATCGCATCCATGATTACTGCAATTCGTCAACGCGCTGAAGAATGGACTAGCCGGTCATTTATTACCCAGACTTGGACACTTTGGCTGGATGAATTTCCTTTTCGGACTGGAAACAGGATCCAAAGTATAAATGGGCGGGTCATGGTAATTCCACGACCTCCGATGCAGTCGGTCTCATTTATCAAAACTTACGATAAAGATAATGCAGCGTCAATTTTCGAAGCAAGTAACTATTTTGTTGATATTGCCTCATCCCCTGGAAGGATTGCTTTGAATGAAAATAGTACTTGGCCCACCCCGCTTAGAAAATTTAGTTCTGTGGAAGTTGAATTTATGGCGGGCTATGGATCCACTGCAAGTAATATTCCGGAAGGAATTAAACAAGGCATGTTGCAGTGGATAAAACTATTATTCGCAAATAAATCCAAGTTATACGAATCTGATGAATCAACTCCAGGGTTATTGGAGATGAATCAAATACCTATACCTCCCCTGGTACGGATGCTTTGGGAACCCTATAGGCTTGTTCAGCTTTAAAAAATAAATTGATATGTCTATTACAGTTCAGCTTGACTCGTTTGGAAAAATTAAAAACTGGTTAAAAAACTTATCTATTAGTTTGAAAAATGTGGCAAACGCTACAGGCCGAAGGGTTACTAATGATTCTGAACAACTTGCAAAAGAGCGGGTGCGTTCTCCAAATATGAAACCCGAGAAAAGAACCGGGGCCTATCTTCAGTCGATTGAATCGGAATTTAAAGGTGGCACCGTTTCTTTTCTGGGAACTTTGAAAAGCGATTCTTCTATCGCCGGTATTATTGAGTTTGGTAGTCGACCGCATATTATTAGACCCAAAGGCAATAAAATTTTGTTTTGGCCGGGAGCTAAACATCCCGCAAAAGAAGTTCAGCATCCCGGAACTCCAGAATTTCGCGTTCTTGGGGATGCTGTAGAGGCGGGTATTTTTAAAGTAGATGAAAAACTTGCAAAAGAATTTAAGAAACATTTTAAAACTTAAATTAACTTAATTCGTGGAGAGTAGTGGTGACCGACTACACAGCTTTTGGTAATGCCATTAAAACAACCTTACAAAACGATACGTGGATAGGGAATAACGTTCGAACGGTAGAAATTCATAAGCGAGGATTCTCAATTCAGGAAGAGAAGGACGCGCGGTATTTTTCTAAGGAGGATCTTCCTGCTATTGCTGTTATTCCCAATTCTGGAGCCAAACAGCAAGAAATTCAAACTACCAATGAAATTCGTGAGACTGTTCCAGCACAGATCGTTACGGTTACTCGAATGCGCAATGCGCAAATTGGAAATGAAGAAAATCTTTTGGTTGTTAATAATATTGAACGGATTCTTGATAAACAAAAGAGTTCTACAAACAATCTTGGAATTGATGCTTTCGTACAAAGCGTTAGCACCACGGGGGAACAGTTTAAAAAAGGGGAATACTATTATTTTATTTCTACGACAACAGCCCAAATTGAAATAATAACCCCATTCTAATAATTCATTAAAAATATTAACGAGGGCTGCATGCTATTGCAGTTTGAGGATAAAACTATGGCGACAAAAAGAATTACCACCGGATGGCGAGGGTTTTCCACGGCAAAAGAAACAACCTATGGAACTCCGGCAGTACTGGCAACTTCCTTTAATTTTGAAGGACCTATTACCGATATCCAACCAAATGAGGTTCAAACGGATGAAAATGAGGTAACTGGATTGAATGAACCCGCAAAACAGGAAGTTCTCAACTGGAAACTCGATGGCAGCCATCAACAACGGGCCATGCCACATAATCTCGCGCACTTTTTAACAATGGTTATGGGAAAAGTCACCACAGATCAACCAGATATTGCAAACGATCCCAGTGTTTATCGACATTATATTGAGCGTGACCTAATTAGCATTACCCTGCCTTCTCTGACCATGGTGGAGTATGACGGAATTGCCGCAAAACGATTCAGTGGATTGTTTGGAAAATCTGTAAAAATTAGTGGCGAACGCGGTGACTTTGTAAAACTTGATGCCCAGTTCGGTGGTATGGGGAAGGAAGAGTCCAGTATCGATTCTAAGCCCACAGTTGTTGGAGAATCTTATCTGCGTTATGGGGATGTTAATTTTATGCGAGGTGGTTCCCTGTCTGGATCTGTTTCTTCAGGTGATCTTTCTATCGTTGGTACCCCTACCTCACTTAAGGGAGATTTACAATCATTCGAATGGACGATTGATAACCAGGCTCAAACTATTTATGAAATGGGTGATAGCAGCAGCTTTGTAAGCCGTGTAGAACGTGGTGATAAGTTCAGCCAAAGTTTGTCAGCATCCCTCGAAATGCAAGACGATACACACAAAACTGGGCTGATTAACGGCACTGAATATGTGATTAATATTCCCATCACCGGTTCGGTTATTGGTGGAGGATCCGGGTCATATAAATTTTCATGCGACATTATTTTTCCGAAAGTAGTTTATAAAGAGGCAAAGAAAGATCGAGATGGAGAAGTTGTTAAGGTTAATGCAGAATTTCAAATTCTTGAAGATACGACTTATGGTTCCGTGATTGTTAAAATTATTAATGAGCAAACAAGTTATCTAATTTAAAAATAGAAATGAGGGTTAACCCAAAATTTGATTTATTAATTAATTTAATCTTGAAATTTGAGGTTAATTTTTTTCTTTTGGAGTTTGTTTATGAGTTTTGGTTTTTATTTTCCAATGAAAACATCTTCTGTAGTTCAATGGATACCCGAAACGTTCCCCGATTATCCTGCGCTTGAGCCTGTAGACTTTCCTGAACAAGTTACCTCAATTACGTCTGGTGGTACGGTTTATGTCCAAGACAAAGGACCCTTCCTAGAATTGTTTTCTCTTTCTTTCAGCCGGGTGAGTCAGGTAGACAGGGACGGGGCCCTGGTATTTTTTAAAACGGTTAAAAAATCGTTTGAAAGTTTTGAATATGAAGACAGAACGGGAACCTTACACACCGTTAGATGGATGAATTCGTTTAATTTCCAATTGGTAGTTTTTGGAAAGTATTCAGGGTCGATTGAATTGCGAAAACAATAGGAGAAAAAGATGTTGGATTGGAATAATTGTGGGCTAGATGATTTCTCGTTTGAAATTAATGGTGAAGAAATTCAGGAAATTGGTCAAAGGCAAATGTTTCCTGTAAAAGTTTTTTATAAAGATGGGACATTGGCTTTTATTACATCTATTCCTTTTCGATCAGAATTTTATTGGCAACTTCGCGGGCGAGAAGACTGGAAAGAAAAATTGATGGCCATTATAAAGCAACGTTTAAAGGTAGAAATAACCGAACGGATTCGGTCTAGCCAAATGACTATTGATGACAAATTGGAAATTATTGAAACGGGTCAAAAGACAATTGTTTAATTGCCTATTTTGAGGAAAATTAATGAGAACGGATTTTACTACGGGCTTTACAACAGCTCGGATTAAAAAGGCGAATGCGCCCATCAATCTAATACAGATTGATTGGCCGGCACTGAATGGCTTGTCTGCATTGACTCTACGATTTACCGACCGCAAGGGTATAAATATTGATGGAGTGGATTGGTTTCCTCTTGTTAAGGATATGGGGAATATTGATAGACTTATTACAGCGGATCACCTTACAGCAAATTCTGGAGCTAGTCTTACCGTGGAAGTTGTAAATGTTCCTGTAAGCTTGTTTGGTTTGGAAAATAGGTTTTCTCATCTGTTTCGGAATCGTCCACCTGAGGCTTCTACGGTTAAAGTTTACCAATGGTTTGCGGGAGAGGGACTCGCAGGTTCTGACTTTGCTGAAATTTTTGTAGCCCGTATGGGTGATCCTATCACTTATGATGAGTCTACTTGTACCTTTGATTTAATTGATATTTCAGAAGGTTATGGTTCGCGTATTCTAGGAAATTCGATTAGCCTTCAGGATTACCCGAATGCACCTGAAGATTCCATTGGAAAAACTAAACCCATTGTTATAGGGGCTGTTGATGGTGCTCCAGGGATATTGGTGCGGAAATCGCAACAAACCGTGCTGACATCTGTTGCCACACCTGGTGGATCGATTTTGACAGTGGCATCGACTGAGAAATTTCCTTCCTCTGGGACACTAGTGATAAATGATGATGAGGTGGATTACACGAGTATTAATTCTTCCCAGTTTTTAGGATGTAGCGGTATTAATGAATTTCATTATGCCGACGATTCGGTTTTGGAAAAGGTTGCGGATCATAGATATTTATTTAGTGACCCAAGATATCCAATCAAAAATATTTCCAATGTGAAGGTTGGTGGGCATTTTGTGGGTTCTGGAGATTATTCTATAGATATCAATTTAGGTGAAGTGGTCTTCAGTTCGAAACCAAAAATATCCGATTCCATTGATACAAAATTTCTTCAAGCTCAGAACGACCAAGTTGGTTCTGGAAATACGGCTTTTGATCCTATAAATGCCATGATTCCAAATAGCCCGACTAGTTACGCTAAAATTAATCAGAATAACGACACCCTTTCTTTAAAGCAAACTGACAACCTGCCCAATATTGGAGAAATTGGAAAAGTATTTTTGAGAGTTGAACATTTTGTAGAGGAAAAACTACCTAATGATAGCTTAACGGCGCACATTACCGGTGTGGGTCAGGTTGGAAGTTTGTCGGCCCCGGCTGTAGATGATGTGGTAGTGGCCAGTGGGACAACCGATATTACTCATACTCATTTGGATACTTTGGGTTTTCCTATTACTGATCCTCAACATCAACACTCAGAGTCTTTGCCTCCCAAAATTACACAAAATGCTCTATCGGGCGTTGGTGGCCAGGTGATTATTTTGACATCTGGTCAAACACATACCATTTCTTTTGCTGACCCCGGTCCTGGCACTTGGGCAACAGCAGAATATGGAATATCATTTGAATGGACGGGTACAGCTGCAGGCGGATCTTTTAAAGCGGTTTCTGCTACCTCACAGTGCAACTCCTCTTTTGGTTATCAACTTTGGTCTATTAGCGGTACAACACAGACCTATTCCACGGGTGGGAACATTGATAATGCCTGCAATACCATTGTTATTGGTCATAATACCAGTCTGGTTCATTTTTATATAAGATCCGCTACTCGGGTTATTACCATGGCAACAGCAAATTCCGTTTCTATTCAACCCACAAATATTTCCACTTCTAAGGCTGGAGAGATTTCACAGCATGTTTCCAGTCCCGCGGTAAGCTCTACATCGGAAAAAGCTACGCGCAGCGTAATTGATCTTTTTGATATTTCGTCTCATGTAAATGGTGATTGGAACTGGTTCGAGGATCGAGAAAGCCAGATTAAATATAGTGGTTCAAGCGATGGGCGTACGGCCTTTATTGTTCATTTGGCTTATGAGGTGGAATATGCAAGACGGAGAATCGAATTTACCGATAAAGTTTCTGCGGAAATTTCAGGAGTTCAAGATGATGCGGTAGCAACTATTACAGGAAATGCCCATTCATTGATTGAACGACCGGACCATATTTTTAAGTGGTCTATTCTTCATGGATTGAAGTTGGACGCCTCTCAAATTGATCTTAATTCCATTGACCAAGCTGGAATCTTATTTGGTAATTCCGATTATTTGTTTGGAGGCATTGTTCAGGAAAAGGTTTCTTTTTCCGATTTGTGGCAACAATGGGGAAAGGAATGCAGGTCCTATTTATATTGGGATTTGGGGAAGGCTAAAATCCTTTTTCGGCCTTTAAATCTGTCTACCTCGGAAACCGTTGTTAATAAGATTATTTTAGAAAATATGGTTTTGATTGATTCAAACGGTGTGATTGAGTTTAAGGTTACGCGGAACCCCATTAGTAATGTTGTAAATAAATTGGACCTTAGGTTTAACAGGAATTGGACGAATAATGATTACCATGCGGTGGAAAGCTTTTTGGATTTGGAATCTCAAAATAAATTTGGGTTAAAAGAAAAACCGGGAGAGTTCGAATTTAATTGGATTCGTGATCAAACCATGGCTTCCGATATTGGGAATTACTATTTGGAAGAGTTAAAGGAGCCAAGGGATGTTTATGATATAGGTTTACTTTTGGACAATATGGAAATTGAAAAGGGAGATATCCTTGAGGTTAATCCTCCAATTCATGAACTTAAAAAGGTGCATGCCCTTGTTCTTGGATCGGGGAGAGTCGTGGGTTCTGGTGTTGACCAGAGAATGGATACTGTAAGAATTCTTGCAAGACAGATGGGAGGGGTTGTGGGTAATAACGGATTTGGTCTACAGGGTTTTGGAACAAGTGGGTTTGCAGGGGTAGAAAGAAATTGACTTAAAAAACTATATTAAATTTGGAATGTTAAAACGATTGAGGTTATGAATGACTAATACTTTTACAGCAAATTTGAATTTGGCCATACCCGGACCGGGTGATTTAAATTGGGAAAATGAATATTCTGATTTTGCAAATGCAGTTGATGATTTGGGAAATTTACTTTGTTTTACTATTTCTGCCCACGATGCGGCTCAAAATGGAATTGTTTTTTTTGATGGATTTATTCCTGAAGAAACTATTTTTGTTCGGGCGGTTGGAATTTTTTCCCAGGTACCTCCGACCGGCCAAAACTTAAAGATTGATATATTGAAAAATTCAACGGATCAAAATAATGAAGCGGTTTTAACTGATGGAAGTCAGTTTGAAAAAACTACTCTTGCTACAGGTATTTTATTTTCTAACAGTGATCGGTTGGGTTTGAAATTTTCCCAAGTTGGTTCTGTCAACGCCGGAGATAAAATTGTTGTTACTATTTATTTTCAAAAGGAAGCTATTGCAACGGTGTGAACATTGAAAAATTGTTTACTAGGATTGCGATAAAAACTTTTCAATGATCTCACGAATTTGAGAAACTACTTTTTTAATTTCCAAGGGTTTGGTAATGATTCCGTTCATTCCATTGCTTAAATAGTTTTCGTGATCGCTTTGCTCATTGTTTGCGGTCATTGCAATTATTGGGGTGGGGACTCTTGACGTGTCGGAGGATTCCAAGGCTCTTATTTTTTGAGTTGATTCCAAACCATCCATAACGGGCATATGGATATCCATCAGAATTACATCAAAAGAATCCTTTTGAAACGCTTCGTAAGCCTGAAGACCATTTTCGACAGCCGTAATATCGTGGCCTCTTCTCTTCATTAGTTTCGTAGCTAATGCTACGTTAACCGCTGTGTCATCTGCCAGTAATATTTTAAGGGGTGGGCCATCGTCTTTTTTCTTATCGTCCATAGGTAATATTATTCCGACATGGATTCGATGTAAAGCATTAAAAATGCTATTTATAGCTCTTTCCAGGCTCCAATAACTCGGCCTACCACTGGGTCGGGGTTTTCGTCCAGATTTATTATCTGTACTTGGGAAAGGGGATTGATGGGTCTTAAAACTAATAGATTTTGTTGGCGTTCTAGGTATTTGGCGGTCAAACCTCCTTCATGAAATATTGCGAATATTCGATTTTTTGACCATTTTTTATCATCTCGGTCGATAACCACAATATCTCCGGAATGAAGCATCGGTTCCATTGATTCTCCATCCACTCGGCTGGCTACCAGATTTTTTCTTTTTCCTGCTGCACGAATATGTAAAAGAACATAATCTTCAATATTTTCTTCTTGGATAATAGGTTGGCCTGCAGCTATTGAAGAATCTGTAAGTGGTATGGACACGTAATCTTCACTTTTTATTTCTGGTGCTGTCGATAAGCTTTCTGGCTGGAAAATTTTTAGTTTCGGGGTTTGAACGGGTGCCGAATCTCCCTCCTTAATTAATTCATGAGGGGGTATATCCATTTTCTCTGATAGGTTGCTTAATAAATCAGAGGATACCGGCCAGCTCCCATTCTCATAAAATTTTAAAACCTGAGGAATCATGCAAAGATATTGCCCCATTTCCTCCAGGGACCAACCTCTCCCTTTTCTATATTTTTTTAATTTTTTCCCGACAATTTGGTTGATGGGCGTTAGGGAATCTTTTCCTGTTATCAACCAATTTAAGTTGAGGCAAAAGTGATTAGCTATTTTTTCTAAGGTGAGGGAGTCAGGGGGTCCGTTATTTCTCTGATAACTTTTCCTAAAATTTTCATAATTTAAACCAACCTGGCGGCAAAACTCAGCCAGATTATCACTGCCCGGCAAAACCTCTATTCTTTCCCAGATCCTATTTTTATTATGCATGTTATCAAAAAAACTTGACAAATAGAGACTTATGTCCCATATTTATATTCGGTTATGTGAAATTTGTCCCTATTCCGAAACTCAATGGTAAATTAAAAAACTATCGGATATAGAATATGGTTAAAAGGTTTTTTAGTATTTAGGGGTCTTATTCATCCAAATTTGATTGATTATAGCACTAAAATGGATGAAATTTTAAGGGGTTATTTAACTTTTTAAGAGTCCAAAATTAATCTATGCCTAAAATTTTGATATAGATAAATTAAAAGGCTTGTATTAATGAGAATTGGGTTTTTATGTTCCATTTTTGGGAGGTTTTTCATGGCAAAGATTCAGATTAAAAATACCTTATTGAAACGGAACAATATTAAGCAAAACCTTAAAGAATGTCGCCAGGAAAATTTTCTTCTCGAAAATGGGGAAGAAATTCAAAGAGGCTGTGGTTTGCTTGGGTTATACCGGACGGATTTTGGGTGGAGATGTCTTTATTGCGGAAATTATTTATATAAAAATAAATTACCCTTGGATGCTTTATGGTTTCATTTTCGAATAGGGCGGGAATATTGGCGGATTTCCGTTTCGCAAGATAGAATTTTTATTAATGGAGTACCTGTATCTGGATTGCCCGATTCTTTGCCACGAAAATTTATTTCAGACCTGTCTGAGCCTCGGCCTCCAAAATGGTTTCCCTACTTTGTCGCTTATGAAGGGCAACAATTTAATAAATATTTGGAGAAATACTGGAATGTCTGATTTGGGTCGAATAGAAAATTTGGAAGACAATTTTAATAAGGACGGTGATTATCATTTAAGTTATTTTCCACCAGATGAACTTGAAATCCTCCGAAATTATCAGGATCTCGAAAGTCCTTCTCTGGAATTTAAATCAAAAGATGAATACTCTTATCTTAAAGAGCAATCGATGGACATAGGCAGTATGGGGCTTACTGATCGCCAGATGGTTGCTGTTTCACTTGTGTTTTTTGGAGGGATTAAGAAAAACCTTGCTGCTAAAATAATGAAGATAAGTTGCCAGGCCTTGCGAGGCCATATTAAAGCAGGTCTTAAGAAGATGAGTAAAATGTTAAAATAAATTTGGGCGTCAGTAAAATTTTTTTAATATATAATTCAATGCGATAATGTTGATTCGCTTATTTAAAAATTAGACGGATTTTTATGAAAATTATTGTTTGTATCAAGCAGGTTCTGGACACTGCAGCTAAAATTGAAATTCAGGGTGAAAAAGTTGTTTCCCCTGGAAGTCCATTTATCATGAACCCATACGATGAGTTTGCAGTAGAAGAAGCAGTTCGTATTAAGGCCGCTTTACCTGAATCTGAAATTATTGTTTTTTCAATGGGGCCGGACAGCGTTAAAGAAACGCTTAAGAGAGCTTTGGCCATGGGAGCTGACCAGGCAGTTCATTTAACAGATCCTTTGTTTGAAGGTCTCGACAATTCCCTGGTTGCAAAAATTTTAGCAAAGGCTATCCAAAAACAATCTTTTGATTTAGTTCTTTGTGGGAGGCAAGCGGTTGATGATGATATGGCTCAGGTTGGTCCTGCACTGGCCGTGTTGTTGGAGATACCGTTCATAACTATTGTTACCCAACTACAATTTTCTGATAATTTTCAAACCGCTGATATTACACGGCAAGTGGAAGGCGGTAGTGAGGTTCGAAAAAACATGTCTCTACCTTTTCTTGTAACTTGCCAGAAAGGTTTGAATGAGCCTCGACTTCCATCTCTCAAAGGTATAATGGCAGCTAAGAAAAAGGAGATTCAAAACCTCTCAGCCTCTGACCTCGGTTTGGAAGAGGGATTGCTTAATCCGCGAAATAATAAGTTGCATGAGATAAAACTGTCCTTGCCTCCTGAAAGGAAAAAAGGAATAATCCTTGAGGGTTCGGATGAAGATATTGCTAAACAGTTGGCCACAATAATCCGTGAAGAAGAAAAGATCATTTAATTTAAAAAGGCCTTATCAAAATGAATGACACTTCAGCGTCTGACAGCACCCGTGAGCAAAACTTTTTGCAAAAAAATAAAGAAAAGTTAGGGCTGGGAGCTCTTGTTGTTTACGTCCTTCTCCTTGGTCTTGGTACAATAGGGGAGATATGGGAGGTCGAGTGGATTCTTGATCTACCTTTGTTCAGGCCCCCCGGCAAGTATTAATATAAAATAATATCCATATTGGGCTAAGCCTAAAATGTCTTTTTAAATCCTTCCGCTTAGATCTCCTTCATTTTCGTTTCTCCGTTGTAGTTTTTTTGTAGCTGGGTTATCCTTCCTGTTTTTCAATGTTATAAAATTATTCTGGAGTATGTATTGGATAATAAATTTACGATCGTGGTTGTAGTTGAACACGATCAAAATGCAATCAAGCCAGTTACCTTTGAAGTTTTAAATGCAGCTCGTACTATAGCGGATTCAGTCATTGCATATTATTTTTCTGACAATGCTGAGGTTGATGTAGAGCCACTGATTCAGGGGGGTGCGGATGAGGTCAAGATATGTCATAACTCGGACTTTGCTTCCTATACCCACGAAACCTACGCAGCTGCATTAAAAGCCGAGATTGAAAAAACTCAGCCCGATCTTATCCTGTTATCCGCTTCAAACAATGGTAAAGAACTAGCCGCCGAGATGGCCACTCGACTCGATGTTGGGTTGGCAACGGATTGCGTGGACCTTCAACTCTCTGAGGGAGAAGTGATCGTAAAGCGGCCAGTGTTTTCTGGTAAAGCTTATTCTCTGTGCCGCTTGAGTGGGGCCAAACCTTACTTGGTTACTTTGCGCCCAAACATATTTAGAGGTGAAGGAACCGCTGAGACCCGAACGGGTAATGTAGTAAAAGAAGAAATTAATCTACCGGATTTTTCAAAGATTGTGGGTGAATTGACTCGCGAAGTCGGAGCTGAGCTTGATGTCACTGAGGCACGGATTATTGTATCTGGTGGATTGGGCATGCAAGCACCCGAAAACTTTAAATTCCTGGAAGACCTGGCGGAGGTTTTAGGTGCAGCTGTGGCGGCCTCTCGCCCCGTAGTAGACAATGGATGGCAGGAATACTCCCACCAGGTGGGACAAACGGGCAGGACCGTTTCTCCCGATTTATATATTGCCTGCGGGATTTCTGGTGCAGTACAACATTTGGCAGGTATGTCGTCCTCTCGGTGTATCGTTGCGATAAACTCTGATCCTCATGCACCCATTTTTTCGGTTGCGGATTATGGTATTGTCGGTGATGCCCTGAAAATCGTCCCTTTGTTAACTAAAGAATTTAAAAATATTTTGGGTGATCAGGGCTGATTCCCATCCAGAATAATGAATATCAAAGAAATTTTAAAAGACCCCCGTTTAGGCCTTTCCCCCGATGCTCCCTCTGAGCAAATAGAGTTTCAAATACAATCCTATCTTGATCTGCTGGTAAAGTGGAATCACAAAATTAACCTCACCTCTGAAAAACTTCCTCAGGACATTTTAAGCCGTCACATTTTTGATTCATTGCAATACGCCCGGGTATTATCTGTTTCCGACCGGTTCATGGATATTGGTAGCGGGGCAGGGTTCCCCGGTGTTCCTATTAAAATAGTCTATCCTCAAACTACCGCCGTTTTAGTCGAGAGCCAAAGAAAACGATGCAGCTTTCTTGAATCAGTAACACAAAAACTCAACCTTGAAGACACCACTGTGATCAATGATAGAGCAGAGAATATATCTATTTCTTCAAAGATTGATACGGTGATATTTAGGGCGGTTTCCGATATCAAGAGCTGTTTGAGTTTGGCAGAAAGATTTTTGGGAATTGACGGGAGGGTTGTACTGAAGAAAGACCCTGAAGAAAAAATCGAAATAAGTCAAACCCTTGATGATTTTTTGCTCCAACAGGAAGTAGTGGTTACCGGCTTTAACGATAAAAAATCCAGCTTAATGGTTTTTAAAAAATACGCTCCCTAAGCAATGTTTCACGTGAAACATGGGTGTGGATTTAGGGGGGGGGTGAAATTGTTTCACGTGAAACAATTGACCCCATTGCCAGGGGTAAAAGAGGTCAGAATCTATGAAATATATTTGGTAGAAAGATGGATTTATGCTAATTTCTAGAAAGCATACCTCGAATATTAGGCATAATGAGCAAAATAATAAGCATTGCAAACCAAAAAGGTGGTGTGGGGAAAACGACCACAGCCATCAACCTCGCAGCATCATTAGCCCTTTCGGGCAAAAAAGTTCTATTGATTGATGTGGACCCTCAGGGCAATGCCTCGAGCGGACTAGGTGTTGAAGAAGATGCCAAGGGGGTATATGAGTTATTGATGGGTGAGGCGAGTGTGGAAGAGGTTACTTGTGCTACTGAAATCGAGACACTAAAAATAATTCCTTCAAGAGTCGATTTGACCGGGGCTGAAATTGAGTTGGTAAACAGGGAGTCTCGAGAAAAAATATTGAAACAGGCTCTGACTAAAATAGATGAATATGAATTTGTGGTCATTGACTGCCCGCCATCATTGGGGCTTTTAACATTGAATGCCTTGGCTGTTTCCAATTCAGTATTGATTCCAATGCAGTGCGAGTACTATGCTTTGCAGGGTCTCAGCCATTTGCTGAAAACATTAAAGCTTGTAAAAAAATCTATCAATCCTGATTTAAAAGTTGAAGGTATATTGTTGACCATGTTTGATGGGCGAACTCTGCTGGCAGCCCAGGTAAAGGACCAAGTGCAAAAATATTTCAGTGACTTTCTTTTAAAAAGCGTCATTCCCAGAAATGTACGTTTGAGCGAGGCACCTAGTCATGGCAAGCCAATCATGCTTTATGCGGGCCGCTCGCGAGGTGCAGACTCTTATGTAGAGCTTGCCAAAGAAATTATTTCAAGATCGAAATCAGATTCTCGTCCCAAAACTCCCTTAACAGGTTCGGCGGCATGAATAGAAAAGCATTAGGCAAGGGAATAAATGCCCTAATCCCTGACTTTGAAATGGGTGTCCCTGAGGCAGAACCTTCATCGACCAACGATTTACTGGTTGATGAAATTTCCCCTAATCGCCTGCAACCCAGAAGTCATTTTGACGATAAAAAGTTGGAAGAACTGGTGACTTCCATTAAGGAGCATGGAGTGCTGCAGCCGGTGGTTGTGCAGAAGGCTGGTTCGGGTTTTGAGTTAATTGTGGGTGAAAGGCGTTGGCGAGCTTCTAAGAAATTGGGCCTAAAAAAAATCCCTGCTGTGGTTCGCGAAGTCAGTGATGCGCAATCTCTTGAAATAGCTATTATCGAAAATATCCATCGCCAGGATTTGAACCCAATAGAAGAAGCCGAAGCTTATGCGAGGCTCTCCAACGAATTTGCTCTGACTCAGGAAATGGTCGCGGAAAAAGTAGGTAAAAGCAGAACAGCAGTGACCAATATTTTGCGGTTATTAAAACTATCCAGAAATATTAAAGAAGACTTGGTCTCTGAAAAAATTTCAATGGGCCATGCAAGGGCTTTGCTGGGTTTGGAAAACTCCAAACAAATGGAAGCTCTGAGAAAAGATATAATCAAACAAGATTTAACAGTTCGACAAACTGAAACCAGAGTCAATAAATTAAAAAGTGGTTCGGCCGATAAGAAGGGCTCTTCGGCCGCGGCAAAGGATATTTTTATTAAGGATCTCGAAAAGGATTTGGCAAGAAGGCTGGGAACAAAGGTAGATATTTCTCCCAAAAAAAATGGCGGAAAATTAGTTGTGACCTATTACTCCGATGACGACTTGGAGCGGATTCAGAACTTGATGGGAAGCAATAAAAAATAATAATTTAAAGAGGTAGGGTTTCTCATGTGGAAGGAAAAGACAAACATGAAAAAAGATGACGCGCAGATAAAAGCCTATATGGGCGAAGATACGGTTTTCAACGGATCACTCACGTTTGACGGAACCGTTCGTATCGATGGAAAATTTGAAGGGCAAGTCATAACAGAGGACACTTTAATCATAGGTGAAACGGGTCATTTAATGGCTGAAATTTCTGCCGGTACGGTCATTTGTATGGGCCGGGTGGAAGGAACCGTTATGGCTTCTAAAAAAGTTGAAATTCATTCCACCAGCAAAGTTGTGGGAAATGTAAAATCTCCGGCCTTATATATTGAATTGGGTGGAGTGCTGGATGGAAGTTGTGATATGACAGGAAAAGAAACAAAAATTATTCCCCTGGTAAAAACCGATGAAAAAGAAAAGAAATCTGCCAGCCAAACCAAAAACGGTTGATGTTTAAAGGCTCAAAGTTGTTGTTTTAAAAATACTTATTGAGTTTTTTGGGGTTGAGGATTAAAATACATTCTGGCTATGGAAAGTGAGGAAAGGGGAACCCTGGATCCGGGGACTGTTTATATAGTAAGTACTCCAATTGGAAATCTAGGCGATTTCACTCAGCGGGCGGTAGAAATTTTGAGTGGCGTATCCTTGATTGCTGCCGAAGATACCCGTCGCACACGGATTTTATTAAATCGATATGAAATCCAAACACCTCTTTCCAGTTACAACAGCTATAACAAGTTTAAAAAAGAACCATTATTCATGGGTCGCCTTAAAAAAGGCGAAAGCATTGCCTTGGTTTCTGATGCAGGAACACCCGGAATTTCAGATCCGCATTACCATTTAGTGCAAGCGGCGTTGGATGGGGGGTTCGCTGTAAATGCCATTCCCGGTCCATCAGCATTGTTGGCTGCCCTGACGGTTTCGGGTCTTCCAATGGATAAATTTGTTTTTGAAGGGTTTCTTCCAAGAAAAAAAGGAAGATCAACAACGCTGGAAAAATTATCAGCGGAAAAAAGAACCATTGTAATTTTTGAATCACCGAATCGAATCCAAAAAACCTTACGGGATCTTTTAAAGTTTTTTGGAGATAGAAAAATTTCGATCGCCAGAGAATTAACGAAAATGCATGAAGAGGTAATCCGCGGGAATCTGGAAGAACTCGCTCCTCAAGAGCGCAACTGGAGAGGTGAATTAACTCTGGTAATTGCGGGATCAAACGAAAAGAAAAGGAAAGACTGAATGCCGGTAATTTCAATCATCGGTCCAAAAGGCGGAATCGGAAAAACAACGCTATCGATAAACACTACTGCAGCGTTGACGCGAATGTTGGGCAAATCATTAGATAAGGACAGTGTGTGTTTGTTCGATCTCGATTTACGTCTTCCTACGATTTCAAGTATTCTTGAAAGCCATCCTAGAAAAACCTTTTACGATTTGTTTGAAACCCTGGCTAACAAAACATATCAAGTCGATTTTTTGCAATCCATATATAGAATTCTGACATTGTTTCAGGCTTATCTGGACAAGGAGATTAAAAGCGACAATGCGCAGTTGCAAAAAAGCCTGGCCTTATACAAAAATCTGAATATTGAGTTGTTTCATTTTTCGGAATTTTCTTTTGGAAATCAGTTGCAGGAATTGTTTCTTGAGCGTGGGCAAATTTATACAGTAAATCAGATCAAGGTCCTGAAACCGCTTTTGAAAAAATTCAATATGGATCAGTTTAAAGAGGTCCTAAAAGAACATGAAAATAATTCCCGCCCTGTTGCAGATGAATTTATTAATTATATAGAGGAATATAAATTCTCTTTGCTGGGAGGTGAAGTTCCTATTCTTGGAAAAAGGAACCACCGAAAACGCATCAATGAACCCGCTTTCCTGCTACTGTTTTTGGAGTTTGTAAATGAACTCATCGACCGTTTCAAATATGTTGTTCTAGATACTCCTGCGGGTGGTGTAAACCATCTATCTTCCTTGATGAACTCCATCGATCAAGTCCTTTTCATTTTTGATATGAGCAATAGCATCGCGGTTAATGGAAGCATTGATGCCTTGCATTCGTTCATCGATTATTACGAAGATTTTTACAGGGATTTCAAACAGGGCCGATTGACAGGATTGGATAAAGCCTATGTCAACCGGATGATCGCAACCCGGGGGGAAGAGGCTGTAACGGAAATACTAAGTAACAAGAAATTTGGAATTATTTTTAATAGATGCCAATCGCCTAAGGAAATTTCGAACTGCCTGGATCAACTAAGAGAGTATTTGGAAACTTTGGATCGTTATGAAGATTACAAAGACCGAATTCATATGGTAGGAATGGTCCCCCATCACAAAATTATTAACATTACAAATAATCGCGGCACTTTATTTTATAATAAGGATAGCTCCTTATCTAAATGCATAAATCTTGTGGCGGAAAATATCCTTACGGACAATAAAAATTGTCCCACTTTGTCTAACCGCAATGAAGAAATTTTGGCTTTCCTTCAGAAAAAAGGGCAAGGAACCTGGGCTAGTAGATTCAGTAGAATAGCCAGTAGTGTGGGCTAATTTTTTGTAATGACCGATATAAAACTTAAAGTTCTAACAGAAAAAGATTTCTATTTCCTGGCTAAAAAAACACCAGAGGGTGTTTATGATAAGGAAACCAGAGATAAGCTGCTTAGGATTATAAAAAGATTGAACCACGGGATAGATTTTTGTACCGGTGATGAAAAGCAGCTTCACAAAAAATTTAAAAATTCAGTTTTTGGAATCTTGTACAGCAAAGATTCAGAAACAAACGAGAAAATTAATCATCCAGGGAAAATACATTTAGCAGGAAAATTTTCTGGAGATATTGTAGCCGAATCCGTTCTTATTGAAAAAACCGCTACGGTTTTTGCAAATATTGCTGCCGAAGAAGTTTTATGTAAAGGCGTAGTTCGGGGAGACATCCGCGCCACTGAAAAAGTCAAAATTACCAAAGAAGCAGAGGTCACCGGTGATATCCATTCCCCGAATCTAAATATTGAAAAAGGTGCGTTATTTGAAGGCCGTTGTTCAATGCCTAAGAACAGAAAACCTCAACCTCTTTTTTTGATGGGAAAGATGCCCAAAAAAACCGGCTGAAGTTTTTCGGTAATCTTTTATAAATTGCAAATTATCCTTAATTATAGCTCGGAATAAAAAGTCCGGGTACTTTGCTTTGAGGTTTAAAGGGTTTGGATATCAAGCTTACGGTTTTAACCGTCACAGAATATAATTTGATCGGTACAAAAGACCCAAGCGGAAGTTATGATCGCAAGACCCGGGAAAACCTGTATTGGATTATTGAAAAGCTGAGGACCAGCACCCTTCCACTTTCGAAACTTGAAACCCGCCTACTGGGAAAATTTAGAGATGCCACATTTGGCGCCTTGGAAGAAAAAGACAAAAAAGTAAAATTCGAAGTCGCACGTTATCGTTTGTCCAGCAATGTAAAGAGTACTTTAAAGTTGGTTGCTTCGGGGGTTGCCTTGGCGATTATAACCGGAGTTATAATTTACCAAATCTTTCTGGATAACCCCACTCGCCATAAAGTTGATGTGGCCTGGTATCAGGGTTTAAATAAAGTTGGCCTGGTGTCAAAGGAAGAAATTGAACAAATACGAAATGACCTTTCCATTACTTCTGTTGAGCTGGAGGAAACGCGAAAATTCAATGCTGAGCTAAGCCAGCAAATTGAAAAAATGATTTTGAATAACAAGGTAACGGAAAATTTAAAATATATTGTCAAACAGGTTTATAACAAGAAAGAAGCAAGTTACCAGAAGTCGGGAAAATTTATGACCCTGAAGTACAACGGAAAAAAAATTGCTTCGTATAATTATAAGGACCCGCAACTTTGGTATCTTTTGGGCGTTATTGAGAGCGGCGAACTTAGAGTTTATTATAACGATGAAGAAATTTTACAAATCGAATCTATTTTTGGCCGGGCGGGTGAAGAAACTCCCGTGGGTGAATATGAAATAAAAAATAAAGCATACAAACCCACCTGGTATAAAAAAGAAACACTGGATGGAAAAACAAGAGTCCGGGCAATTCCCTTTGGACATAAAGACCATGAAATCGGTCATTGGTGGATGGGAATGAAAAAACTGGGAGAACCCGTTCCGGGCAGCTATGGAATTCATGGTGTCAATGTCAGCAAGGTCAATGAATTCTTCAAGAAAAATTATGATTGGAGAAACGGAAGTGCCGGTTGCCCCAACATTCAGGATTGGTATCTAGACTTTCTCGCAAAAATGGTCCCACGCGGAACACGGGTAAATATAGTAGAGAAAGCCAAGGGGAATAAGAGAAAGGATTTCATCTCACCTTCTGCCGCTTAACTTTTTAACGAGAAGGCTTAGGGAGGTGTATTGGTTTGTATTTTTTATATAAGCTCCAGATTAAAATTGAACAATTTATAGAAAAGTAATAAGTCCCTAACTTTGCTGGAATGGGGCAACTCGGAAAAAACATATAAATGAAAAATAAAAAAAACACTTCCCCTGCGAAAAAACTTTGGGGTGGCAGATTCAAACAATCAACCGATGCATTGATGGAAACTTTCTCAGCTTCCATTTCGTTTGACAAACGTCTTTACGACTGTGACATCGAAGGCAGTATTGCTCATTGCAAGATGCTGGCGCGTTGCAAAATCATCACATCTGCCGATTCGAATAAAATCATTAAAGGGCTGAAACGAATTTTACGTGAATGCGATGAAGGTCGTTTTGAGTTCAGTGATAGTCTTGAAGATATTCATATGAATATAGAAAGTCGCTTACGAGAAATTATTGGTCCTGTTGCGGGTAAGTTGCACACGGCGCGAAGCCGCAACGATCAGGTCTGCCTTGATATCAGGCTTTATCTACGAAAAGAAATTGATGATATCGTTGGAGAGCTGAACCGATTATGTAAGGCTTTGGTTTCAATTGCGCAAAAAAATATTGACCATGTCAT
>JAJDAV010000015.1 GCA_029261695.1 Nitrospinaceae bacterium
GGGAAAAAGACACCTCTTTTTCCAATTAACCAAATATATTAAGTAGAATCCGGAGCCTTTTATTATGATAAAAGTTGGCATTGCCGGAGCCAGCGGATATACCGGACTGGAATTGATACGCCTTTCGGTGAATCATCCTGAGATCGAATTATCCGTTTTGACTTCAGAGACATATAAAGGAAAACCCATTTCCGATGTTTTTCCATCATTGAATGGAATCGTCGACATTGAATTGCAGTCTCTCAATAGTGAAATATTAAAAGCCTGTGATGTAGTTTTTCTCGCGCTCCCTCATACTGCCGGCATGGATATTCTGCCGCAACTATTAGGGTCCGGTTGCAAAGTCATTGACCTGAGCGCTGACTATCGACTGAATGACGCCGAGGCTTACCCCGAATGGTACTCCCTGACTCACACGCACCCTGAATTACTTTCGCAGGCCGTGTACGGTCTTCCCGAACTGCATCGCCAAAAAATTAAAACAGCACAAGTGATCGCCAACCCTGGCTGTTATCCGACCAGCGTAATACTCGCTCTTGCCCCCTTAATGAATACCGATTGGGTAGATTTAAACAGTATTATTTCTGATAGTAAATCCGGTGTCTCTGGGGCGGGCCGAAAACCTTCACTGGCAACGCAGTATACAGAAGTAAACGAAGGGCTATCTCCTTATGGCCTAGCCGGGCATCGCCATACACCTGAAATGGAACAAGAGCTTTCCAGCCTGGCTGGCAAGCCCATAAAAATTAGTTTTTCTCCTCACCTGATTCCAATGAGCCGAGGAATGTTGAGCACAGTTTATATAAATTTAAAAAAGAAATTTTGTGATGACGATCTAATCCAACATTATCAAAAATTTTATCGCGATGAATATTTTGTTCGAGTCCTGGGCAAAGACAAGTTTGCCAACAGTCACTCTGTCGCTGGCTCGAATTTTTGCGATATTGGAATCAAGATAGATGAACGGGTTAACCGGCTTGTTCTCACAAGTTCTCTCGACAACCTCATAAAAGGTGCCTCGGGACAAGCCATACAAAACATGAATATCATGCTGGGCTTTGAAGAAAAAACAGGGCTTCAATCGCCAGCCCTTTTCCCATAAAAAAATGAAACAACTTAAAAATCGCAATCCCGCAGTACCAGGATTCAAAGCAGCGGGACTGGACTGTGGAATAAAAAACGACAATATTAAAGACCTTGCACTCATTATCTCGGAGGTTCCCGCAGCGGCGGCAGCTGTGTTTACCAAAAATCGTGTAGTCTCTCCCGGTGTCACTTGGAGTCGGCGAGCTCTTGCAAAATCGGGTAGCTGTCGCGCCGTCATCGTTAATAGCGGCAATGCAAATGCGGTAACCGGTGCGAAAGGCTTAAAAGATTGCGATGCAATCACCAAAAAAGTAGCCGCCGAACTTGGGATTCCACAAAAAGAAGTATTCATTGCGTCCACTGGAATAATTGGTGTGCCTCTGCCTTCTGAGAAAATTTTAAAAGCCACTCCAAAACTTGTCTCTAAATTAGGAAAATCGGCTAACTGTTGGACCGATGCATCCGAAGCAATTATGACCACCGATCTAATATCCAAATCAGATCGGATCAGTTATTCCTTCAAAGGACAGCGCATTGTCCTTGGTGGAATCACTAAAGGGTCTGGAATGATTCACCCCAACATGGCAACCATGCTTGGGTTTATATTCACCGATGCGGTCATCGACTCGAAAACCCTAAAAAAAGCTTTAACAGAAGCAGCGGACCGGTCTTTCAATCGCATCACCGTGGATGGTGATAACAGTACCAACGATTGCGTAGCGATACTTGCCAATGGGAAAGCAAAAAATGCCCCAATAAAATCTGGCACACCAGCCTATCGCGAATTTCTAAAAGCCCTGACGAAACTATGTAAAAATCTGGCATCCAAAATTGTCCTCGATGGCGAAGGAGCCACAAAGTTTGTCACTGTACGGGTTCAGGGAGGTAAAACACGAAAGCAGGCATATCTAATTGCGAATTCGGTAGCTACTTCTTCTCTCGTTAAAACAGCTTTGTTTGGCGAAGACCCAAACTGGGGACGAATTTTTTGTGCAGTTGGGAACGCCGGTACACCCTTCAACCCTGACAAGGTTGATATCTTATTAAATAAAAATCTACTTTTAAAAAATGGCAGCCCCACCAATTTGTCTCAAAAAAAACTGGAAAAAGTAATGAAACAACATGAAATAGACATCACTATAGATTTAAAATGTGGAAAAGAGTGGGAAGAAGTGTTGACCTGCGATTTATCCTACGACTATGTAAAAATAAATGCGGAATATACCACTTAGCTTGATAAAATTAATCCGCGTGAAATCTTAAACCTCGAATGCACTCCTAACCAAATAAAACGGGTTAGTTATCATTCGTCTTAACTTTTTCGAAGCACATATAGATGGCAATTCGACCTATTAAAAATTGTTTGGATCCGGTTCTGAGAAAGCAATGCGAGCTAGTTAAAAATATTGATGGAGAGCTAGTCACTTTATCAGAAGATATGATTGAAACTACCCTTGCCGCTCCCGGCGTTGGCTTGGCAGCAAACCAGATTGGTATTCCCCAAAGAATTTTCGTAGTTAATTTTGGAATCGAAACAGACAAAGATGATCTGATTACTCTCATCAACCCGGAAATCACAGCTATGGAAGGAAGCGAACTGGGCGAAGAGGGTTGCCTAAGTATTCCAGACGTAGTTGCTGAAGTGAACCGTGCAACTCAAATTGAAATAAAAGCAGTCGATCTGAACGGCAACGATATTCGTTATGAGGCAAATGGTTTTTTAGCCCGCGCCCTACAACACGAAATGGACCATCTTAATGGAATTTTATTTTGGGACAGCCTCGGCAAGGTGAAAAGAGATATCCTGAAGCGGAAATTTAAGAAAAAGCTCAAAGAGCAGGATGCATGAACATAGTGTTTATGGGAACCCCAGAGTTCGCGCTTCCTACATTAGAAAAACTATACAACTCTCCCCATTCTATTATTTCAGTAATTACCCAACCCGACCGTCCTAAAGGCCGGGGACAAAAACAAGTTATCTCCCCAATCAAAAAATTTGCGTTAGAAAATAGTATTCCCGTATTGCAACCGGAAAATGTCAACACAGAAGACGTCACTCAAACCCTTTTGCAAAACCGCCCAGACTACATAGTAGTTGTGGCATTTGGCCAGATTCTTCGAGAATCACTTCTCAAAGTTCCCAAACAATTTTGTATCAATCTCCATTCTTCTCTTTTACCAAAGTATCGAGGTGCGGCTCCCATTAACCGAGCTATCCTAAATGGAGACATTCTGTCGGGAGTCACGACAATGATTATGGATAAGGGAATGGATACAGGGGATATATTGCTGACTCAGGAAGTTCCGGTCGAACCAGACGACGATGCTAAAACACTTCACGATAAGCTATCAGAGTTGGGCGGTGAGCTGACTCTAGAAACACTCTCCCGATTAGAGAAGAATAATATTTTACCGATACCTCAAATTTCTGATCAGGCTAGCTACGCTCCAAAACTAAAAAAGGAAGAAAGCCTTATCGATTGGGAAATGCATGCCGTTAACATATTTAACAGGATACGAGGTCTAACTCCCTGGCCGGGCACACATACTTTGTATAACGGGAAAAGACTTGGTATCTTAAGGGGTGAAGTCATTTCAGGAGAGGCCTCAGATCGACAGGGCCATGTTGAAAGGATTACCGATTCTGGAATTGAAATAGGCACCGGAAAAGGTCGGTTGAAAATCACAGAACTCAAACCAGAAGGGAAAAAAGCAATGACAGTAAAAAGTTTTCTCTCTGGGTATAAAATTAATTGCGGCGATATTTTGGGATAAGTTTTTTTCTAAACTCAAGGGGTCAATATGCCAAGGACTTTGGTTACAGGTGGGGCAGGATTTTTAGGATCGCATTTATGCGAATACATGCTGGATAAAGGACACGAAGTGATCTGCATGGATAATTTGATCACAGGATCGAAGCAAAATATCGCAGGCATAAAAAGTGGCAACTTTCATTTCGTAAACCATAATGTTTCAGAATTTATTAGTCTGGATGGGGACTTAGATTACATTCTCCATTTCGCGTCTCCCGCAAGTCCAATTGATTACCTTGAACTGCCAATACAAACTTTAAAAGTCGGAGCACTGGGAACTCATAATGCATTGGGACTTGCTAAAGCTAAAAAGGCTGTTTTTCTGCTGGCTTCAACATCGGAAGTTTATGGCGATCCTTTAGTCCATCCACAACCCGAAGAGTATTGGGGGAATGTAAACCCCATTGGGCCACGAGGCGTTTATGATGAAGCAAAAAGATTTGCAGAGGCCATAACTATGGCCTACCACAGAACTCATGGCGTCAATACCAAGATCGTCCGCATATTTAATACCTATGGACCAAGAATGCGCATCAAAGATGGTCGAGCAATACCAAATTTTCTAAAACAGGCACTGACCGGCGAAGACCTTACTGTATATGGCAATGGGTCACAAACACGTAGTTTTTGTTTTGTCACCGATCTGGTTGAAGGCATTTATCGTTTATTGATGTCAGACCAACATGAGCCAGTCAACATTGGCAATCCCAATGAAATGACGATTCAACAAATGGCCGATAAAATTTTGCAAGCTACCCAAAGCAAGAGTAAAATCGTTCAGGTTTCTTTACCGGAAGATGACCCTAAAACGCGGCAGCCAAATATTACTCGCGCAAAAGAATTGCTCGATTGGGAACCTAAAGTTACTTTAGATGAAGGGTTAGAGTCTACGTTGAAATATTTTAAACAACAGCTTAACTCCTCCTGAAATGACATGTCAGGAAAATACTCATCCTCAATCAAGCATTGGCCAGAAGACGAGCGTCCGCGGGAGCGGTTGATAAAATATGGTAGCAGCAGCATGTCCGATGCTCATTTGCTTGGAATTTTGATTGGGTCTGGGGATCGACGGGCAAAAAAGAATGCCGTGGATTTGAGCCGTGACTTACTAAATAAGTTTGGAACGCTGGAAAGTATTGACCAGGCCTCCATCACCGAAATTTGTCAGATCAAAGGAATAGGTGCCGCAAAAGCAGCGCAGATAAAAGCAGCCCTGGAAGTTGGAAAGCGAATGGCCGCTAAAACTTCTGGAAAAAAAATTAAAATGAAATCCAGCAAGATTTTCGTTGAGCAATTTGCGCCATTTTTAAAAAATTTAAAAAAAGAAATCGTAAAAATTGTACTTCTTGATCCCAAACTTCAATTTATAAAAGAAATAACCATTTCCGAAGGCAGTTTAAATGCAAGTATCGTTCACCCCAGAGAAGTTATGATTCCGGCTATTAAAGAGTCTGCGGCATCTTTCGCTCTGATCCACAATCACCCCAGCGGAGACCCGACACCAAGCCAAAAAGATTTAGAAATCACTCATAGGCTCAATAAAACCGGAAAGATTATTGGAATTAATATGGTTGATCATATTATTATCGGGGGGAACAGTTTTTTCAGCTTTGCAGATGAAGGACTATTATAAAAATATTAATTTAATGGCCCCAAAAATATAAAAATGGAACGCGTAAAAAATCTTCTTAATATAAGTGCTAATTTAAAAAAAACAGTGGCTGACACACTTTCTTCAGAAATATTGGATGCCGCCGAAAAAATCAAAAACCGTCTGGACTCTGGAGGCAAATTGTTATTAATGGGCAATGGAGGAAGTGCAGGAGATGCCCAACATATTGCCGCCGAATTAATAGGTAGGTTCAAAAAAGAAAGAAAAGCCATGCCTGCACTCGCCTTAACTGTCGACACATCTTCATTGACGGCCCTCGGAAATGATTATGGATTTGACACTATATTTGAAAGGCAAATAGAAGCATTAGCAGGTAAAAACGATGCGGTTATTGGGATAAGCACAAGCGGGAATTCAGAAAACGTAGTCCGAGGTATTAATAAAGCAAAATCTCTCGGCGCATATACAATTGGACTTCTAGGAAACGAAGGTGGAAAATTGAAGGAATTAGTAGATCTCCCCATTGTCATCCCCTCCAATGATACCGCTCGAATTCAGGAAGTTCATATTACGATCGGTCATATTATCTGCGAATTAATCGAAGAAGAGTACTAAATGAAAGAACGATTTAAATATTTCTTTAATCAAAAAGAACGGCCAAAAGTTTTAGTTATCGGCGATCTCATCCTTGATGAATATATTTGGGGAGGGATAAATCGAATATCACCCGAAGCGCCGGTTCCTATTCTAGAAACCCGTTCGGAAACTCTTGCTTTGGGCGGGGCTGCAAATGTTGCAAATAACCTGGTGGCACTGGGTTGTGAAGTTCACTTGTGCGGAGCCATTGGTCAAGATGAAAAAGGCGACAAACTTTTGCAAACGATTCACAACCGGACTATTCAAACTGAAGGAATATTTAGGTTTGTTCATCGACCTACGACTTCAAAGATGCGCATTATTGCGCACGACCAGCAGGTTTTAAGAATCGACAAGGAAGACAATCGACCCATCACTGAAGAAACAGAAAAGAAACTCATTCAATATATAAACCAAACACTTCCCGGCATGGATGGAGTTGTATGTTCTGACTATCAAAAGGGAGTTCTTACAGAAAAAGTTATTCATGCCATCATGCATAGGGCAAAAAAATCTAAAAAATCTGTGATTGTCGACCCAAAAAGTTCTGATTTTTCACTCTATAAAGATGCTACGGTCATTACCCCAAACTTAAAAGAAGTAGCTCGCTCTGCCCCCATTAAAGTTACCGACAAAGAAAGCCTCGGACGTGCTGCTGAATACCTTTTAAACCTTACCCGGTCCAAAGCCATCCTAATAACACAAGGAAAGGATGGCATGACCCTTTTTCAAAATAAGGAAAAGCCTGTTTCCATTCCCACAGTTGCAAAGGAAGTTTATGATGTTACCGGCGCGGGAGATACAGTAATAAGTGTATTCAGCATGGCCGTATTTTTTGGGTTCGAATTCAAGGAAGCTGCGTGGCTTTCCAATATGGCAGCCAGTATCGTCGTTGGAAAAGTAGGAACTGCCGTAGTTACCTTAACCGAAATCAACGAATTTCTGCATGAAGAAATGCTTCGAACTTCTCATACCGTTTTAGAATTGGAAGAATTAAAAAAAATAGTTGGCCTTGCAAAAAGCTCCGAGAAAAAGGTTGTCTTTACCAACGGTTGTTTTGACATAATCCATGGTGGGCATATTGAATTCTTGCAGAAGGCTAAATCACTAGGCGACATTTTAGTGGTTGGACTCAACACCGATCAATCGGTTAAAAACCTAAAGGGAGAGGGGCGACCCATAAAAAATGAAAAAGAACGCGCAAACATTCTTTCCGCCCTTAAGTTTGTCGACTACATAACACTCTTCGGCGAACCCACACCAGAAAAACTAATTCGTGAAATAAGACCGGATATTTTGGTCAAAGGGGATGACTACAAAATTGATGAAGTTGTGGGCCGTGAAATAGTTGAAGGTTATGGCGCACATGTAGAACTTATCCCAATTGTTCAAGGTCACTCCACAACCATGACTCTGGAAAAAATAATTGCAAACCACCGTCCTCCAGAGGGTGAAAACGGAAAGTAGCATTGGCGTTACCTTGCCTTATGTTATTTACCTTCCCCTAAATGCTTTCCGGGAATAAGGTATTCCCTTACATAATCCTCCACCCCACTTTCCAGCGACGTGACAGGTTTTAAGTAGCCAGCTTTGCGAATTTTTTTTGTATCCGAACAAGTATGATATTGATACTGATTAATTATTTCTGAAGGCATTTCAATATATTCAATATTGAGTTTTTTGTTCATCGCCGTAAAAATTGATTTTGCAATATCATTCCAATTTCGAGCTTTTCCAGAGCCTACATTAAATATTCCACCGATACTTTTATGCTCAAGAAAAAATAAAGTCATCGCCACCGCATCTTTTATGTATAAAAAATCTCTTTCCTGATCGCCATCCAAATATTCGACCTTATAAGACTTAAACAAGCGCAGCTTGCCCTCATCTCGCACCTGAAGAAAACCTTTACGCACCATGCTTTGCATTTCTTGTTTATGATATTCATTTGGGCCATATACGTTAAAATATTTCAATCCCACTAGATATCCCAAAACACCTTGAGATTGAGCCCATAAATCAAACTTTTGCTTACTATCACCATAGAGGTTTAAAGGGTTTAATAGTTTTAATCTTGATTCGTCATCTGAATAACCATTTTCACCGGCACCATATGTTGCCGCACTGGAGGCATAAATAAATCGAATTTCTTTTTCCAGGCAAAAGCTTGCAAGATGCCGGGTGTATTCGAAATTGTTTTTATTTAAAAATGATTCATTGGTTTCGGTAGTTGAAGAACAGGCCCCCATATGAAGGATGGCATCACACTGGGGAAGTTTTTTATTCAAAATATCTTTTAAAAAAGCATCTTTCCCAACTAACTTTTCAAAAACAAGAGGATCAAGGTTATCTTGCTTTGCTGGATGATCAATATCGTCAACCACCCAAATATCATTGATTCCTTTTAAATTTAATCCGTGGATCAGGGCACTCCCAATAAAACCTGCCCCTCCTGTAACAACAATCATGTTCCGTTTTCTCCAGAATTTATAAATTTATTAGGGTTTGAAATTTCATAACTTAAAAAATCTTTTAAGCTACCTGCTCCTTTATTATTAAAATAATGCACATCCAGCACTGCAATCCTACTTGTTCCAGAAGAAAGTGAAATTGTTGGATTCCACTCTCGATCAAAAATACTGCTCCCGTAAGGGTGGTCCAATGTCCAACCATTAACTTTCCAAGCCGGATTATACTCTATTTGCTTATCCACCAGATTTCCATTTAAAAGAGCTCCTGAAAATTCTCTGTCACTCCCTGAAATCCTCATCAAATTAATAGTTAGACTATCCTGATTTTCCGCCTGCCTTTCCCTCAAGGCAATTAAAAAGGAATCTACAAACTTTAGCTTTCTTTTAAAGCCATTTCCACTTTCTTCTTTTTCCCATCTGAAATTTTTCTCACCTACAACGCCGAGGGACTCCATATCATTTTCCCAGGTTTTCTTTTTATTCAGCCAATTGGATTTCAATTGATGAACAACAAAGGGCCCAAAACGTACTATTTGTTTTAAGGCGGTCGCAGGTAACGCAGGAAAAATGTTTTTAGAATTGTTGACCAAAGGAGGGTATCCCATAATATTTATAAACTCCCCATTTTTACCCACCTTGAAAGTCGAAGTTCCATTCTTATGGTATTCAAGAAAAAATATATTTCCAATTTGGCCTTCTTCTAGAATTCTTTCTGCACGCCGTCGCATTTCAACGGCTCCGTACAAATAAAATTCAACATGCAATTTGTCTGGCACAATTATTAAATCATTTGGCTTTAAGGATTTTGTAAATTCTAAAAGCTTATCGAGAGGATCACGTTTTGAACGTTTATTGTATATATTGAGAAAATTTGTAGTGGCTATAAACAATAAAATTATAGCCACTCCCCCGGCTATCGCAGGAAACAATTTCCCTCCATACTCAATTTTATGCCTCAATATTTCTCTTACAATCTCTCCCAACTGCAAAAAACCCATGGCAGCTAAAATTATAAAAAAAGGCTGGAGATAAAAATAGGTTCGAGCGTGAGGCACTCCTGGCAACAAGTTAAATTTCACCCCAAGTATCCCCGCCAAAATGGGGCCAATTAAAATCGACAACACCAGGAATAGTTTTTCTATACTTTGTTTCCACAGACTCAAACATCCTACTACTGCCAAAAATAAGAATATTAAGCTTACGGCTTCAAATGGCGCCAACCACTGGACCAGCACTTCCATAAAAAATGTATCCAATGAGGATTGCGCTGAGTTTGATGCTGCAGAAGCCAACATTTTCGGTGAAATAAAAACATAATATTGAATATAGAATGCCACCAATCCCACCAATAAAGCTAACAATGGAGAAATAAATTCTTTAACAGGCTCTTTGGTCAATCCTCTCCTGAATAAAATTATTCCCACTAAAAATATTAAAAAAGATAATTCAAAAAAAATGAATGTAGGTATAGTCCAACTACCCACAACCCAAATTACCAGCCATACCAGCAAAATAAACACAGAATTAATTGAAGTGGTCTTGTTTTGGTTATCATTGGTATTTTCTTTCAATTGCCTTAAAATCATTTCAAAACAAATTTGACCTAACACCATTATTACGAGATACCCTCTGGCATTGGTTGAAAAAAATATATGCCACTCACTCATTGCAAGAATGAATCCTGTTATCCACCCCACCAATAAACTTTCACCTATCAACTTTCCAGCGCGATAACCGAGGTATATGCTTATGATCCCGCAGATCAGTATTGGCAGTCGGAGTAACCATTCATACAACCCGAATGTTTTAAGCAAGAAACTCAGCAGAAGGGTTAAGAAGATATGGTTATTGGGGTATTGATAGTTCCGAATGATTTCCTCATAGGGCATTTGCGCCCACAGGGAAACCATAGCAAGCTCATCGCTTTCCAGCACAGCATCAAGGCCTGGCAACCTGAAACAAAGTGCAACAACTAAAAGTAGAAATAATTTTAACTTCACTGAATTTTCGGTTCTTTCAATCTTGGAATTATAATTAAATATAAAATTATGGTTTTATTCTATTCCAACTGGAATTTGGATAAAGAGGTATCCAAAGTTTTTTAGCATTTTCTTGGATTTGATCTTCAAGTATTTTCAATCTACTTTTTGCCGAGGGATGGGTAGACAAATATGAAAATATTTCATTGACATCCTTTTTCGAGGAGTTGCTACGTTTACTATTTTCCAATCTCAATTCTTCTTTCATAAGTTTTTCAAAAATGGACAACATTCCGCGAGGATTTATTTTTGCATGCAACATCAGCTCCATTCCTTTCCTGTCGGCCTCTAATTCCATTTTTCGACTAAACCCCAGAGTATTGAGTTGCCCTGCCATACTGACCAGTCCATCCATTACCGCATTTGCATCCCCCATCACAAGAGCCAGCAAAACTCCCGATGCAAAATTTCTCAGGATGCCTTGAGTAGAATGTTTTAGAAATATATGTTGGGCTTCATGCGCCAGAACACCTGCCAATTCTTCCGGTGAGTCTGCAAGTTTAAGCAAACCTTCAAAAATTATTATATTGCCACCTGGCAAAGCCAACGCATTAACTTTATTTGTTGGTAAAATATATACTTTTAGATCGTAGGGAGTTCCTTCAGGAACGCTTTGCTTTAACAGTCGAATTATATTTTGCAATAATTGAATAATTTTGGGATCAGGGTCCGGATCAACAGGAAAGGCTGACAAAACCATGTCTCCCAGTGTTTCTTCCCACTCGACTGGAATTTTTTCTACGAATTGTTCTACAAAATAATTCGGAGCAATTTTCAGGGCGCCATAAAAAAACAATATTAGGACTAAAATCCCAGCCAAAAACACTTTCCAATTGAAGGAATTTTTTCTTCCCGTTTTAGAAAAATCTACAGGAGAAATTTCCAGGCAGTTTTCTAAAAAGTCGGGATCATCTACTACTAGAGTTTCCGGTTGCTTTCCTTCAGACAGGTGATGTTCAATTTGAAAAGGGACGGTTTCAGCAATCCATCGGATATTAGAATAAAGCCATGTTAAAGAAAGGCGATCGGGACCTGTTAGAGAAATATGGTGGGGAGTTAATTCGATAAGAACCGGATGTTTTTGAGCACTTTGCCCATCAAACAAAGAACCTTTAAACTGAAGTCTACGGGTAACCATGCCCACTCCTGCGTGGGAATAAAGATTTAACCGATATCAATAGGGACATCTATCATATCCATACCCTCTTCGCCAAAAGCTCCGCTATCTTTCATTTCCTGAACCACGCGGTTGAGTTCAACGTTTCCGGCAAGAGTTAAATTATCAGTAATGAATTTTCGGTTACGGACCACAACCCAGGAATAACCCAGGCCCAAGGATAAGATAATTATAAAAAAATTACCAATTTTCAAATTGAAATAATCCCGTCCCTTAATAGGAAAATGAAACGTTGCGCCTCCAATATGGGTATGCGACCAGAGATAGCGATTTAAATCAGCATGGAACCAGAAAAGATACAAACCCAGCGTTAAAGGAGTAAGAATTAATGCGAAAATAAACTTCTTCAAAAAATCTTTTCCTTTGCCGGAGAAACGCATCTGCACATCCCCGAACCAAGAATTTTGACGCCAAAAATTTTCTGTTTCCATTTTAAAATAAGGCCAATAAAGACCCAGGGTAAGAGGAACCGCCAGATAGCCTTTAAAATAAATCGAAAGGGCCTGCCGACCTTCCCCGCGAAACGAAAATCTTATTCCCCTCCACGACGTTCTTGATAGACGATATCTCCAGGCCCCCACCATAAGAAAGGGGATCCAAAGCATAATGGCTACTGTCGCAATATTCCCAACCAACTCACCTTCTTTCCAACCAATTTCAAGATAGGTATAAGCGCTCACCGCAACAGAAAGCAGAAAAATCAGCCCAAATCGTACCGCCCCTCTTAGCAATTCCTTGGCAGTTCCATGATAAGAAAATCGATCGCCAGCAAAAAGCGTTTGTGTCCAAAGGTACTGCCGTACATTTGTTTTGGCCCAGAACCTATAAAATCCAAGAGTGAATATGGTTTTGATTAGGTTAATGAAGTTGATGCCAAACAGGGTTCGGCCATCGCCTTGAAAGCCCATCCGGTAAGAAGATTCATTTTGGGGCAATGAGGGTATTTCGGGTTCTGGCTTAGAGGGAGCAACGGGTTCTTGTAGAGGTTCCACCCCGTTTTTAACTGATTGGATGTCTACTGAAAATCCCAAGCTTCGCAAATGCTTGGAGGCGATGACGGCTTGTTGGTCGGTAATTGTATTTTCAAAACGCCAAGGGAGCCCCTGACATAAATTTTCCACCACCGCCAAACCCTTTTCCTGATTCAACCGGAAGACAGTGGATAGGTTCTTAGCAGCTTCCTTCTTACTTTCCCCTGACCATGTATTTAACGTAATCTGACAACTCATTTTCGGGCCATCCTCCTTAACCGCCCTGATTCTCTATAAAACTTAATAATCATTGGGGAACTAAAAATTTGTAATAAATAATTCTAAACCATAAAACTATTTATTTAAAATCGTATGCCACTTTCTGTTCGGCCCAACCGAGAAAACCGTCTTTAGCCGGATCACCCGTAAAATCGGATGCCCCTTGAGCCCAGGTTTCGGGTTGGTCCCAATTGTCCCCATAATGATACAAATACATTTTCGCTTTCACATCATCGGGTAACGTATTCAATTCTTGATAAGAAGAATGTACTCCACCATAAAATAATTGCGTATCATGAAACATGACTTCTGCCATTTTACTAAACCGTATTGGATAATCGGCATCAAACATGGTGTCACCAGAAATCCAAACGCGACGATTAATGAATACACCGGAACACCATTGTGATTCATCAACGCTGATAGCCGTATCAGGAAAGTGCCGAGTCCTCATTATTACCAACTCGATGGGACCGTGTTTATACGACCAGAATTTTCTACCGTCAATTTCAATATTTTGAGGTCGTAAAATATTGAAAAAATCATTGAGCTGAAGAGGTCGACCCTGATCTGCTTCGCAAGACTCACACCCCCCCGCTAAGCTTTTACTCCAAAGTAAATCTTGATAATCACGCAAAATAATCATATCCGGTTTTTCTGCGTTTGGAGTGTATCGATTCATTAAGGCGACTTCTTCAAGGCCTCCAATATGATCTGCATGACTATGGGTAGGGTGGTAACAACGTACTTTTAAAACACTCAAACCCACATCATTCAAAGCCAAAGGTCCCTGGGTGCCACAATCAATCAGCACATGATGATCGCCCTGGATAATAAGAATATTGGACTGCCTTCGGCGTTTTGCAAAAGCCGAACCCGTTCCAATAAAAACAACGCGAAGATGACCCTCAGTGGTCAGGGGAAGAGACGAGCCATTTTTACAAATCTCGTTCACCTCGTACATATATTTCTCCTTAATTTCTCCCCGAAATTAATAGACTGGAACAGTTAAAATAATAATCTATCCGCCCATACATCAATAATCGAAAATGTATTGGAACACCGTAGCACAAAAGCAGTACTTTCGTCCATAACAGTTTGATTTTAGGGGCAAAATCGCTTTTCCATACACACGAAATATTGACATGCCAATATAATTATTCGTCATCAGAATCAATTAGGCAGACAATGATTTTTGGCTAATTTTATTGTTCGATTGTATATTTTTGTCTTCCATTACTTAACCGAAAAACAACTTCTCAATTGCGCTGGGGAATTTCGAAAAATTAAGCTATAATTCAAAATCCACGGCTTACCGGAACAATAATTTCCCTAATGAAATGAAACATTTAGTAGTGATTGTGGCGGGCTTGACAGACAGGCCGATCGCCGAAAAAGATAATAAAACCCCTTTGCAACTGGCAGAGACTCCTAATTTGGATGCGCTTGTACAAAAGGGCCAATGCGGCGCGGTGCAAACTATACCCGACAGTCTTCATCCCGGAAACGAAATTTCCGCTATGGGACTTTTTGGCTACGATCCAGAAAAGTTTAAAACGAGTCATGCTGCTTTAGACGCGATTGGACTCGGAGTAAAAATCGAAGCCGATGAAGTTGCCTTATGTTGTGACCTAATAACCCTTCAACCCACCCATGACGATATGGTGATGAAGGATTATACCGGTGGGAATTTATCAAAAGACGACTCAGAAC
>JAJDAV010000016.1 GCA_029261695.1 Nitrospinaceae bacterium
CATCGATGGGCAAGAAGCTCAAAGCGATGTGCGGTGCCGGTGGCACGGTCAAAGAAGGCGTTATCGAGATCCAAGGCGACCAAATTGAACGTGTACTTGAATATTTGAAGAAGCAAGGCGTGAAGGCCAAACGGGCTGGTGGGTGAAGAGTCGCCCCTTAATGAGGGTAGAACGGTAGGTTTATTTTTTTAATGTGCTTTTGCGAGAGGGGCACACCTCAAGAGAAATTTATTTCCCGCCGAACTTTTTTGTGTAGTAGTTTACAAAATCTTTGATGGAGAGGATGCCCATTACCATGTCGTCTTCCGTAACCGCAATATGTCGAATATTATGTGTCCCCATTTTTAAAAATGCGCTCATCATTGAACTGCTGGTTTCAATGGTGACGATGGGTTTTGCCATTACAAATTTCACTTTGGTTTCTTTTGGGTTTAATTCTTCGGCAATCACTTTTCGGGAAAGATCTGTCTCTGTTATGATTCCTAAATTTTGACCGCCACCTGAAACAATCAATGCTCCGAGTTTTTTGTCGCGCATTTTTTTGGCAGCTTCTACTACGGTGGCTTCAGGGAGAATATTTAAATTGGACTCATCCATAAAAATAACGTTGTCTTTTACCAGATCCATCTTCTCTCCTTTATATTTTGCATTTCCCGGTATTCTCTATCTTGTCATTTTATGCTGCTTGAAATAGAATATTAATTTTAAACTTCAAAAATATATTATGTCAGTCACAATTTTTCACAATCCAAAATGTAGTAAATCTCGCCAGACTCTGGACTTACTTCAAAATCAGGGAACAACACCCACCATTATTGAGTATATTAAGAATCCACCTAACGAAGAAAAGTTGCAAGAAATACTTTCTTTGCTTGGTATGCGGCCTCGCGACCTGATGCGTAAGAAAGAAGAAGTGTACACCAAACTGGGTCTGGGAAATCCGGATTTATCAGATGCTGATCTGATTGGTTATATGGTCAAGAACCCTATTTTGATTGAACGCCCTATTGTGCTTGCGAATGGTAAGGCGGCATTGGGAAGACCACCTGAACAGGTATTAAAAATTCTTCAGTAAAGGTGACACCCGTTTTTATGTAGTGGGAGGAAGGTATAAAAAAGCTGGCCGTGACAACAAAGTTTAGCTTTTCCTTTTTGCCACTTCGGCTGCATAGGCTTTTGCTCTTTTCAACATGGCGGCTCTTTCCTCAGAGCTGAAATCTTTTCTCGGTGTAGGACCAGGAACATTATTGCCAGAGGGAGCGGGTTTGGTTGCCGCCGGGGCAGGAGCAGTTTCTTCGGCTGCAGATTCTTCTACGATAACGGCTTCTTCAACGGGTGCATTTGCAGCTTCTTCAGCTTCCTGGGCTGCTTTGGCCTCTGCTTCTTGTCGGACTTTTTCATCTGCAACCGCTTTTTCAGCTTCGTCGATGATTCTTTGTTTTTCGAGTTCCTCATCAATCAGGGCTTGTTTGGCCTCTTGAATTTCCAGGGCACGAAGATAACGATCTTCGTTATTTGACATACTGGCTTTAGAGCCATGGTTGGAACGAATATTTGAGTTAAAATGGAAATTCTTATTCCCTGCCTCACCCATTGCAGATTCTCCTGTTTAAATATAACCGACACTTTTAATGCCCCTATCATATAAGAAACTCTTATAAAGGTCATATTTTTTCTAGTGATAATTTGGGGTTGGCGGGCGAATTTATTGAGGCGAAAACATTTAAATTTATAAGCAAAACCCTCTCTGTCGCATTGAAATGACTGACCTTACATTAAAATTACTTAATCCAACGTTAACAATAAATTAATCCAAACTCTATATTCTGGGACTATTAAAATAATTTTTCAGAAATGAGGTGTGCTTATGTTTTATGAAGTCCGCGTCTTGGATGCAAAAAATAAAGTTAAAAAGACAATTTCCAGCCAGCAATTGAGCCGAAATTATTGGGATAAATTTGAAACTCCTTTCAATGCTTCTGTAGGAGCTCCTAAAAAAGGGAAAAAGAAGGCGCCTGCAAGAAATAATTAACAGGAACTTCTTTGTAGTGGCAATTTCTGAGAGGAAGTTTGGCCGATTGTCTCCCTCGCCAGAGGGAGAGAGGTCATCAATTGCTTGTCTCGCAAGTTTGGTGAAATTTAGAACCAGAAGAGCAGGAGGCTCTTTTCATTCTTTCCCAAATGACCTTACGTATAAAATGATGTGCCAGGCTTCATCTTCAGATAGAACTTGAGGAATAAATGAAACCATTGCTGTTCCGGGGCTTCCATTTTTTAAAATCCATAAGAGTTCACCGTCCGCCCGAGCAGCTTGCCAATCTTTATCCGTAAAATTTCGAGGAAGTTTCCCGACGAGTCCGGGGATATCCCCCAGTCCTTTACCATCTTTTCCATGGCAAGTCATGCAGTAGGCTTTCCCATGGAAAAATGTTTTTCCTTTTTGAATGTTTTCCGGTGTTGAGGGAAACGGATTCTTCCAAGACCTGGCTTCCTCTATTTGAGCAGGGGGTACCCGTGGCTTAAGAACTTCAGGGTCAGCCGCTTCACTTCCAATAGGAAAAAGTCCCACACAAAATGCATAAAAACCCAATAACCAAATTTTGTTCCCCATCATAAAGATACTCCTCGATGTCAATGCGCAAATAAAGAACAAAGGGAGGGTGAATAAACACCCTCCCTTAAAACTGTTTTACTATTTTGTTCTAAAAACGTGGCCAAGCGAGGTAGGGATAGTAACAGTTCCATCAGGAATTACCTGATCTTTTCCCCACAGATGAAAAATTACGCCATCGGTTTTACCAGCGGCCTCAGCAAGAGCCTTCACTTCTTTAGGATCTTCAATATCAAGAATGGCCACTCGGCCAGTATCTATCTCAACTTGATGATCGTGAAACGCTCTGTTCCATTGAATTAGGGGAACATTCTTTCTTGCGAGATCTTTGGCAATAAAATATTCAACAGCTACCATTCTTGCATCGGGTGCGGTAGTTTCAAATAGCATGCACTGAAGAATTTCACCACCTTGAATCCCTTTACAATAATGATGGTAGGGACCACCAACTGTGCCATCGGCCATCATGTGAGGTGCTTGCACATGAATGGTATATCCATCTGCGGGCCCATTACCACCGCTTATGGCGGGAGTTGCAAGAAATCCCATAGACAATAAACTTATTAGACTCATCATGAATACTGATTTAAACGTATGTCGCATTTTTACCTCCAGTTAAAGAATGATAGAAAATGATTCCTTGTTGGTTTGTAAATTTTAGAAGAAATCATTCCGGTTTTTACAAACAATCTTAAAAAACGAATCTGTATATCTAGGGTAAATTTTAATTTAGAATAAGCAATAAGAAAATAGCGGCAAAGACTAAATTTATGAGGTAAGAAATAAACTTTTTTGTAGTAGTTATACTACAAAGAATTTTAGAGGCTGTAGAGATGAAGATGCTTGCTCTTAGGAGACTAATCCCATTTTTAAAGCATAGCGAATGAGTTCTGCATTATTTCCCAAATCCATTTTTTGCAAGATGCGCGATCGGTAAGTACTGATTGTATTGATGCTGAGGCAAAGTTCATCGGCTATTTCCTTAATTTTTTTACCCGATGCCAAACCCCGAAAAACCTGGAACTCTCTATCTGTCAATATTTCATGAGCAGGTTTTTCTGAATTGCTGGTGAGATCGGTAACAAGCTTGTCTGTGAGCTCGGCTGAGATATATTTCCCGCCAGACGCTACTTTTCGAACGGCTTGTACAAGAAGTTCCGAAGCACTGGCTTTTCCTAAATAACCCGAAGCACCTGCCTTTAAAAATCGTGTTCCGTAGTGGTCTTCTGGAAATATACTTAAGATAATTACAGGTAGTTTTGGGTGGGTGGCCTTAAGTTCAATTAAAGTATCCAATCCATTTTTTTCGGGCATGTCAAAATCAAGAAGCAGCAGATCTACTTTTGTGTTTTGAATTATTTTTAAAACCTCATTGCCATTTTCAGCTTCAGCAACAACTTCCAAGTCAGAATGTTCAGAAAGAATTGTTTTAAGTCCTTTTCTGACCACCTCATGGTCATCGGCAATCAGTATTTTGATAGCATTTTTATTTGAAGCATTCATGAAATTTTTAGTAGAAGCGTAATAATAAGCATCGTACCTTTTCCAGGAGAACTTTCAAAGTTTACTTGTCCATCCCACGGGCGAACCCTTTCTTTAATTCCAATAAGACCCAACGACTCAGGATTATCAATATCCTTCTCTTTAATTCCCACGCCATTATCTGCAATGACAAAGGTTAAAGTTTCCTTTTCCCGGCTCATTCGGACTTGAACTCTACTAGCATTGGCGTGTCGCAGAATATTTGTGACGGCTTCTTGAAAAATTCTAAATAATGCTGTTTGGAGATTTTTATCAATATCGACATGGTCTTGAAGACAATTTAGGTCAAATTCGAGACCATGTCTCTTTTTATACTCGTTAGATTGCCAAGCGATGGCTTCGCAAATCCCAAAGGCATCCAAAATAGGAGGCCGAAGTTCCGTTGCAATATGTTGAACGGATTTAATGGTCTCGTCTATGGTTGAGATCATAGATTTTACCTGATTTTTTAAATCAGCCTTGTCGGCCGGAAGATTTTTATCTATGTGGATCGTATCCATTTTTAAAGCGGTTAAAGATTGACCCAACTGATCATGAACTTCTCGAGAAAGGCGAGATTTTTCTTCTTCACGAATCATTTGAATTTGGTTGTTAAGCTTGCGGTACTGCTCCTTAGATTTAACCAAGTCCTGAGTTCGCGATGCAACAATATCCTCCAGATTATTCCTGTGAGCATTCAACTCTTCATCAATCTGTTTTCTTTCAATAGTATTTGCAATCAATCCACCAATTGACAAGAGTACTTCCTGACTATGTTGATACCAGGTTGGGTGTGTGTCTGTATATAAAAACAGAATTCCAACAAGATTGTCGAAACTTTTTAGAGGGACTATATAGTGTCCATGAGGTGTCATGTCTGAAAAAGTTCTTTCATGCCTTGAGTCGGTATCGCAACTTTCACTCATAAGTAATTCACCAGAAGCCGCTGCGCGCCCACAAAGGCAATCACCAAAAGGAATAATTTGCTCTTTATCAATGAACTCCTGGCTGAAATCGCCAATTGTGGTAAGCAACTTCAAAACCTTTTGATTGTTGTCTGCCAGAAAAACACCAGCTTTATTTTCTACTTTAAGACCTTCAAATTCAGTAAGAGCTTTCATGGTGTTTTGTAATATTTCAACAAGATCCCCTGGTTTTTGCAGGATTTGTGAGACCTTATGTAAAATGCGATATTCAACGGTGATTCGTTCGTTCGAGGTACTTGAAGTCATGGAGAATTAAA
Source organism: Nitrospinaceae bacterium (assembly GCA_029261695.1). Classification (GTDB taxonomy): domain Bacteria; phylum Nitrospinota; class Nitrospinia; order Nitrospinales; family VA-1; genus UBA8687. The sequence goes on from JAJDAV010000016.1 coordinate 5,376, forward strand.
CCTAATTTATTTAGTAACTAGATTGACGTTTTTCAAATTTGCTTTTATTAAGAATTCTTTTTGCTTCACTGGCTAAATCAAATAATCCCATAAGATTAAGTTTCTCACGCAGAATAAACCTTTCCAACAGAATATATTATTTAATTAAAAAAAAAGTCACCTACAATCGATGGAAAAAACTGAGGTGTTAAATGATAAAGCACTCCAAGGATTAGAATTTCAATAAATCCCAGGGTCCAAATCCAAGCAAAAGTGGATTTAGGAAGGGTAAGGCCTTTAAGCGATTTCACGAAATAAAAGCTAGCAAGATAAAGAATGCCTAACGCTAGAGCCACTGGAACAGCAAACTTTGCGCCCCATTGAAAGAGCACCCAAAGAATTGCTTTCATGAAGAAGAGAGCTGTTATCGATACGGCAAAAAATAAAAATATAACGATTAGACTCAATGTTAAATTATTTTTATTCACGTATTAACTTGAAATATGGTTGATATGTAGAAAGTAATTTATATTCTACGGGAAATTTCTAAAATTATGGTATTTGGTAAGCAAAAATTCGGCATACAATATATATATTGTAATGTTTTTATAATGAATATGTGAAGGTTCTTTTTTGGGGTAAACTCTGTGATAATGCCTTTGTAGAGTTAAAGACAAGAACATTGTTTTTTATTGCCGATTTTTTTACCTGAAAAATTTATTGGGCTAGAAAAAATGAAATTTGAAATCACCACAGATGCTAATAATACAATTAAGTCAATTAATGGTGATGGTATTTCCTCGTTTGGATATGGGAAAAAAGAAATCTTAGGGCAAGATGTAACGAAGTATTTTTCGTGTGAAATTGGTTCTCCAGAGTTATTTTCGAAAGCAGAAAAAGCTCAGCTTAAAGAAAGAGGGTATTTAAAAAGTTTACAAAAGAAATTTTTATCAAAAGATAAGAACATTGTCTGGATTGATCTTGGGGTGGAAGTAGGTACGTTAGAAAGTAAATTAAATACAGATTTAGTTTTTACTATCCATAGAAATGAAGATAGCAGAAAAAATGAAGTTCTATTAAGGATTCAGAATACGGCTCTGGAAAAATTGGCGACAGATAAGCCCCTGAAAGAAATCCTTGATGTGCTGACTATGGGTGCCGAGCAAGAAGTAAATTGCGCTAAAGCCTCCATCCTTATATTGGACAACACGGGAACTCGTTTGCTCGATGGTTCAACTCCCAGCTTTTCTGAAGAAATTCGCAACGCATTCAATGGAATGGTTATTGGCCCGCTGGAGGGTTCATGTGGTAGTGCTGTTTACAATGTAAAAATGTCTATAGTGGAAGATATCTCCACCGACCCCCGGTGGGAAAAGTTTAAGGATTTTGCTCTCGCGAATGGATTGCGAGCTTGCTCATCAGTCCCCATTATGGGCGCCAGGGGAAAAGTTTTAGGCTCCTTTGCTTTAACCTTTACGCAACCGAAAGCCCCTACAGATTTTGAATTAGACATTCTGAATTCCTTTTCCCGGATTGCCGCTTTAGCGATTGAAAAAAGAAGGTCAGAAGAAAATCTTCAAGTTTATGCCCAGGAATTGCAAAAGAGTAATCAGGAGTTAAAGAATTTTACTTTTGTTGCGTCTCACGATTTGAAAGAGCCATTGAGAAAAATTAATTTGTTTGCCGAGCAACTAATTGAAATGGACCTGGATCAGAAAAAAAGAGAGGACTATATTAAGCGCATCCAAAAATCTTCATCTCGGATGTATTACCTGACGGATGATCTATACAATTGGGCGTCGATTGGAAGGATGGATTCAGATTTTCAATCGGTAGAACTTAAAGAAATTTTGCAGGAGGTGATTGATGATCTTAATGGTTCCATTCACGAAACAGGGGCGAGAATTGAAATAGGTCCCATGCCTGTATTGGAATTGGAAAAAACTCAGATGCGTCAGTTATTTCAAAACCTGTTATCAAACGCAATGAAGTTCCATGAAAAAGAAGTATGCCCTGAAATTCAAATTACATCACGTTGCACTGGGGATGGTTATTGTGAGATTGATATTAAAGATAATGGAATCGGTATCGACCCAAAATATTACAAAAAAATCTTTGAACCATTTTCCAGGCTAAATAATAAGGAAGATTTTCCTGGATCAGGAATTGGCTTAGCCATTTGTGAAAAAATTATTTTACGGCATCATGGCGAAATCAAGGTAGATAGCTCTCCCCAACTTGGAACAAAAATTACTCTTCGGCTTCCCAGTCAGCAAATTAAAATGTAGTTATAGAATAGCGCCGTGTTTTTTCAGCAGGTCGGCAATGTCGAGGTTTCCATTAGCGATTGCTAAATGCAATGGGGCACGTCCATCTGCGCCTTTTGCATTGACGTCGCCATTTTTTGAAATGAGTAGTTCAACAATTTGTATCTTGTTCCATTGTGCAGCATCGTGCATGGGGGTTTCACCTTGATGATCTGAAGTGTTTATTTCCGATCCTCTTTTAATGAGAAACTGGGCAATTTTAAGGTACCCTTTTTCCGCAGCCCAATGTAGAGGCGTTCGGCCCAGTCTATCTGTGGCATGGATATCTGCACCTTCCGTTAGAATTTTGTTTACCATTTGAATATTCCCCGAAGCAACGGAAGTGTGAAGTGGGGTATGTCCCCATTCCGCGTGGCTATTTACAAGGGCACCCGCCGCAAGCAATTCGTCCGCAGCATCAAAACTGCTTTGGTCGATAGCCAAATGTAGAGCTGTATAACCATAGCTATCGGTGGAATTCAATTCTGCACCATTGTCGAGAAGCAGGTTTACCATTTCGGGTAAGTTTTCAATAGACGAGACATGCAATGGTGTAAGGCCTTCATTGTCAGCGAGGTTGGTGTCAGCCCCCTGCGATAAATAATAAGGCACCATTTGTGTCTGTTTGTGGAGGATGGAAAAATATAGAGGTGTTATACCTCTTTTATCCTGAAAATTAATGTCAATGCCAATTTGCAACCGTTTGGCATCTTCAAACTCTCCTAGCTCGATTGCCTTGTAAAGTCGATTAACGGTTTCCCCGGCGGCTCTAATCCCTCTTTTTTTATTGTTAAAAAATGAGCCAACCCGATCGGATGCAGAAACATCGTTTATATGCAAAGCTTTTTCATGGCTAATTTTTGGAGCGATTTGGATATCTACATTAATTTGGTCCAATGCATTGGCTAACTGTATTTCCTCTACAGCACTTTTCTTTGCATCAAATAAAGCTTTACCCGTTTTTATACCAAAAGTTTTTATCTTGTCTGCCCAAGCAGGTTGGATAGCTATAAAAATAAGAAGACAAAAAGTAGCTGGAATGCTGAAGAGTTTTTTCATCCTATAATTGTGCCATCGAAAATCAAAACAGGCAAGCGAGGAACCACTACAGACACTAAATTACGTTAAAGAGGTTGGCTAAAGGTGCTTAGTCAAAATTGGCATCAATCTTTTAGTAAATTCAATGGAATCTGCTTTGTTTAGATGTGACCATTCCGGGCAATCAAAAGCATTTAATTCTTTATAGTCTTCAAAATGAATTCCGGGTGCTTCTGTCGTTTTAATAATCCGATCCCAGAAATGCTCACGGGGAGTAAATTTATTCTCCATTTCCCTGAGTTGTCCACTAGAAGGCAGGCGGAGGAAGATAACTTTTCCTCCCTTTTTTCGAATTTTTTCGACGTGCTTTTTAGTTTTATCCAAGATCATTTCAACAGCCTTGCCAAAATCGGCTTTGGCTTCCTCTGGTGTTTTTCCTTTGGCTGGGGGAGGCGGTGTGAATAATGGAATCCAGATTTGCTGAATGCGTTTTTGTAAAGCGGTATTGTTGGCAGAAAACTCTGTCATTGCCCCTTGTCTCTCTGCATCGACTTCATGAAAATGGGGCGGGAGTTCTGGTTTGGTTTTTACTTTTTCACGGTTAGGAATTTTAAGGTCGAGCAAGAGTTTATTGAGTGTCAAGTCACTATCATTTAAAAATGCAAACCTCTTTTCTATGACTCGGGATGCATAATGACCAAATTTTTGTGTGGGACTCCAATCACGAAAACGTTTTAAATGGTTGAGGGGGCTTTTCATAGGCGGTCCACCAGGAGCAAAGAAAAGACCCGGCACCACCCCTACAATAACAGTTCCCGAATAGTCGGGGTGATTTGCAAGGTCTTCCAGATAAGGACCGGGGTTTGTACCCACTGTTGCAAGTTGTAAGGGCCGGCGAGAGAATTCTTTTTCAAATGTATCCATATCAAAATCAAAAAGCATTCTGGAAGACCCAATGAGGACCGTTCGATCAGGTTCTTCATCGACAATTGCTCGACGGCTGGCCCACAGGTCTTCAGTATCATTTAAGGAAGGAGCATACCCAATGCTTCGGACATAGGTCTCCCACCCAAATGTCAAAATGCCAGTAATAACTATAGTAAGAGCGGCAAGCAGCAACCAATGGTGTTTGGGTATGATGCGTGTGAGCTCGTACGTTTTAAAACTGGAAGTAGATGAAGGCATTCGCCCCTCCTTGCATCAAAATTAATCCAAATAACATGGCGGTCCAAATGACCACCACCCACCATCCGGGTAGATCTTGCATGGCATGTTCGAGTCTTTTTTCATGTAGATACCAATGGGTCGTCAATAAAGTTCCCACAACAATCATGACCTGAATTATCTCAAGAGTTGGTAATAGTTGATCACCACTTCCGTTGAAATCAAAAAGTGAACCCATTATCATCCAGGCCGTTCCAAAGTCGTTGGCGCGAAAGAATACCCAGGCGATACTGACAAAGAAAAAGGTAGTGCAAGTTAGGAAAAACCTTCCTGCAAGAGTTTTAACCCATTGAGTGTCAGTGAAGTTTTGTCGTAATAAATGCTCGATAACCAGATAAGTTCCGTGAAGAACGCCCCATACGATAAAGGTCCAAGAGGCTCCATGCCAAAGTCCACCGAGAAACATAGTAAATATGAGGTTGAATAATGTGCGGTAGGTTCCATGACGATTGCCGCCTAGAGGAATATATAGATAGTCGCGCAACCAAGTGGAAAGGGTGATGTGCCAGCGTCGCCAGAAATCAGAAAACCCGATCGCTGCGTAGGGCGAACGAAAATTATCCGGCAATATGAAGCCAAGACAAAGCGCGACACCGATGGCACAGGTGGAGTAACCGGCAAAATCACAAAAAATCTGAGCCGAAAAAGCCAGCAAACCCAGCCAGGCATCGAATATGAATATTGATTCGCCTTTAAAGTTAAATACGGTGTCAGAGGCTGAAGACAACATTCCATCTGCAAGAACCACTTTCTGAAAAAGGCCGAGAGTTGTAAAGTAAAGGCCCCATCCAAATTGGTCTCGGTTAGCGCGTTTGGGTTTTTCACATTGAGGGAGAAAATCTGTGGCGCGGACAATCGGTCCTGCTACTAACTGAGGAAAAAAGGTGACATAAAGCGCGAAGTCCAAAAATGACTTACAACGTTCTGATTTTTTAAAATAAACGTCGAGAGTGTAAGAAAGAGTTTGAAATGTATAAAATGAAATGCCTGCGGGAAGAATGATATCTAACTTTGCCGGAGTGTAAGAAAACCCTGCGAGGCTCGCAAGTTCAATAAAATTTTCCAGTAGAAATTCACCGTATTTAAAAAAGCCAAGTAACCCCAGGTTAACAGCAAGGCTGATTGATAATAGCAATCGCCGTTTTACTTGCACTTCTTCTTTTGCCAAAGCCTTGGCTACATACCAATCGGCCAGTGTTGAGACCCAAAGTAAAATTACAAAGGGTGGGTTCCACGCTGCATAAAAAATATAGCTTCCAATCAGGAGAATAGATTTTTGTATGCGCCAGGACGAAACGGTGTAATGCAGTCCTAAAATGACGGCAAAGAAAACTACGAAGGTAAGAGAATTAAATAACATTTAGTCTACTATATTATAAAAACCAAAATCTCAAGTTTCGGGTTCCTGTTTCCAGATGACTTCTTTGTTACTGTTTTTAACATATGCGGTTTCGTCTTCGCCATTTTCATTCAAAGTCACAGGATCATTTACGTCAACTACCATTGCAGAAACTTTTTCCATAGTTCCTCCAAGTTGTAGAAAGACTTGATCTCCGTTTTCGAGAATCGCGCTTTTATAGACGAATAAAAAATTATAGTAATGCGAAAAATGTAGCGGAGTATCCCCGTAAATTTCTAATGCTTCTTCATCTTCAATCATAAAATGCTCACTTTAAAAATCCTTATTCCAAACTTTAAGTGTTGAAGAAAGAAATAGGAGCCATAAAAATTGTTATTCTATAAAAGGTATGATAAACCATTTCTTGTGAGTGAGAATACTATTCAGAAAAAGATCATCCTTCCTCTTGTTACCTTATTAAAACAAGGTGTAGAGCCTTCTCGTCTTTCATTGGCGCTTACATCGGGTATCATAATCGGAGTTTTTCCCATATTAGGAATTGCAACCATTGCTTGTACAGCCGTGGCCGCTTTATATCGATTGAACCTTCCTGCCATTCAGTTGGCAAATTATCTGGCTTTTCCGATGCAGATAATTCTATTTTTCCCTTTTCTTTATATAGGAGAAACAATAACTGGAAATTCTCTCGAAGAGATTTCAAAAGCCAAGTTAGTAGAGACTTTTAACCTTGGTTTTCTCCCTGCATTTCAAGAGTTGACCCAATATTTTATTCTCGCTTGTTTAGGATGGGCTTTGGCACTTGTGCCTTTATTTGTAGCCTTTTATTTTGTTTTAAAAAAGCTGGCTGTTCGTCTCCAAACCACTTTTGAATAAACCGGCGCTCTGATAATTTAGAGGTGTGTCGTATATTAAATATTACGACAAACCGGGAAGAAGAACTTTAAGCTCTTCCGCAATCATACCAATCGCCAAACTTCCCAATAGAAGTCCCATAATTTGATGAATAAACTTAGTTCCGGTTTTACTAAGTCTATTTAATATGAATTTGCTCAGTGTAAGGGTTACCCATATTAGGAACCCTATCAAGATAAACTCGGATAAAAATATCATTCTTTCAAATAAGGTAGAAATCTCATCGGATTGAATGATAACAATACTAAGGGCTGCAGGCCCGATAAAAAGTGGGAAAGTGAGCGGCATCAAAGAGATATCTTCTTTTTCATCAATTTCGTCCTCTGAAAACAGGTAGGAGTTTTTTGCATTAGTTAGCATGGTAAAAGATATATAAACCAGAAATATTCCTCCAATTAGTTTAAAGGCGGACATTTTTATTCCAAAGAAGGTGATGATATATTTTCCGAGCAAAAATGAAATAAATAATAAAATTACCGCTGTGCAGGATGTTTTTAATGCAATGGATTTGTGCTCTGCATCTGTTTTGTGCGAGGTCAACGCAATATAGATAGGAATGTTGCCAATCGGGTCTATAACAGCAACAAGAATAATGAAGGTTTTAATGAGTTCAGTGACGTCCATTTCTACCTTTTAGATTTTTTTGTTTTATTGTATAAAAAATACAGGATAAAACTTCCCAGCGACATTTTAAATATCCAGCTTCCCCAGAAGCGCCAAGGATTTTTATCCATCAATATTTTTATTTCCCCTTCACTTGCCGTAAAGGTGCTCATTTCTCCCAGATAAATACTTTTACAAGAGGAAAAAATCAGTAGAGCGCCAAAAGCCCAAAGGACAAAGTTCAAGGCCGTTTGACGGATGTCGGGATCCAAAAGGTAGTTAACTGAAAACCCGAGAAGAATTATCATTGTTACGGCTATAACAGTAAGGGTATCCATTAGATATATTTTACCTGAAAAATGCGGGATTTGGCAGGGCAGAGCGCAAACATAAAATAAGGAGGAGGCAGAAACTTTTTTTCAGGCAGGGAAACTATTAAGACGCCCTTGCAGGCGGTGATCGGGAATTATAATTCCAGTCCGAATAGTTTCATATAATAGGAGAACGTATTCTTAATTGTAAGAATTCCTACCACCTCACCGTTTTCTGTAACCGTTATATGGCGGGTGTTATTGTCCGTCATAAATTCTACCGCTTCGAAAATATGTTGGTTGGCATCCATAGTGTAAAGCGGTGTGCTCATAATAGTAGAAATGGGATCTGAGAGAGATCGTCCTTCCCCAACAACTTTTCGTGTGAAATCTCTTTCTGTCACGATGCCAATATGTTTTCCATTTTCAGTAGTGATGAGCGCGCTAATATTTTTAGCATCCATTTGTTTGGCTGCTTCTTGAATTGATTCATTCACATCGACACTCTTAACAGGTGTCGTCATAAAATCGCCCAATTTTTCCTTCGGGTTTTCAGGTTGTGGTAATGCGCTCATCGCAGGCTCCTGGCGGTTGGAATGAACTTACTTAATTTTTAAAATTAATTTTGTAGTTTCAATTTAAATGCTCTCCCTTGAATATGCTGGGAGGCTCTTAGCTTTACATAAAATAAACATTTTTTCATCATTTCTATATATATTTTTTTAAATTACATAACTTCAGATGCATTTAATATCATTACATTTACTTTATAGTTTTTTGGGATTGGGTTGCGGAACGCCATTTTATGAGTAGCCAGACCCAAGTAATAATAATGCCCGCCCAGCCAGTATAAAACACGCCATTTGAAAGCATTTGATCAACAGCCCATAAATCAAACTGGTTGAAAAGATTGCGCCAGTCATGAGCTTCCATGCCCAGTCCGCCAATCAGAGGCAAATTCAGATATCGCCCATCAGCCATATAGATAGCCACATCCAGAAAATTCCCAAAAAACCAGAATAAAGCGAAACCTGTACCTGCGATATCTCTTTTATAAATGAACGCTATTAAAACAATAAAGGGAATAAGAAGCTGATTTAAAGAGCCTCCTAAAATGGTCAGAGTGCGGTTCCCAAATATTGCGAATAAAGCATGACCTGCCTCATGAAATACCAGGTTGACGGTATGGATAAACGAAGATAAAAATGACCAATCTTCTAATATGGGATCTTTCGGAAAGAAAATGATATGAGCCAAAAACACAAGAGATAAAAAAATGAAGGCTGGGGTGGAAATCGGTTTCCAATTCTGCGTGAAAACCGAAAAAGTAGAAATCTCTACCTTACTGTCATGATCTTTTGTTGGCTTCAGGCCACTATCATTCGCGATTGCTGTTTTCTTTTGAGACTCAACTCGTTCCAAGTATTCAGAATACTTTTTAAAGATGATGCCGCAATGAATGCAGGCTTCAGAGTCAGCTTGTTCATGTTGGCATTTTGGGCAGATCATTGGCGAAAATATGAGGTTTCATTGGTTAAGTTATAATAGGTTATTTGCTGCTACATTTCACTAATAGGCTGGGTTGATTTTAAAACTGGTATTATTTAAAGAACTGTTATATAATGCCCTATACTTTAAGTGGTTATAGCCGTCTAGAGAATTACAGGTGTAGCGCCAAGTTAGTATTTGGTTGAGCAATTTCCGGCCCCAGGCCCCAAGATTTTCTCCCCCGTTTTCTCACAAAAGCTCAGACCCCCTAAAATAATTTTTGTTAGAAGACCTCAGGTCTTTTCTAGCACCGCCTAATTTTGTCTATTTGTCTAATTAAGGCGTTTTCATATTCTATTAATTTAAGGAAATTATGCTAACCAACACAGCACCACAAACACCTACAGCACAACATGCACCCACAGTACCTAATGGTTTCGATGCTCTAAACTTGATCGAACCTATTTGCAGAGCGGTACGTGATGAAGAGTATTCGAACCCTACACCCATTCAAACCAAGGCTGTTCCTCCCCTGTTAGAAGGTCGCGACCTTTTGGGTTGCGCACAAACCGGAACAGGAAAGACAGCGGCATTTGCATTGCCAATTCTTCAACGGTTAACAGAAAATTATCAGCCTGCCGGCCCGAAAGGCGTTCGGTCTTTGATATTAACCCCAACCCGAGAGTTGGCGGTTCAGATCAGTCAAAGTTTTGATATTTATGGACGATACTTAAACTTAAAGCAAACTGTCGTTTATGGCGGTGTCAGACAAGAGAAACAGGTAAAAGCACTCAAACGTGGAGTAGATATTTTAGTAGCTACCCCCGGCAGGTTGCTGGATTTATTTAATCAGAAATGTTTGCGGCTGGACAAAGTAGAAGTGTTTGTTCTTGATGAGGCTGACCGCATGTTGGACATGGGCTTTTTGCCTGATGTTAAAAGAATTCATGCGGCAATTCCCAAGACTAACCAAACCATGTTGTTCTCAGCGACTCTTCCTCAAGAAATACAACGTCTGACCAAAAGTTTTCTAAAAGATCCTGTGAAAATTGAGGTAGCTCCTCCATCGACCACTGTTGAAAAAATTGAACAACGAGTATTGTTTGTAGACCGTGAAAATAAAGGGGCTCTACTAAAATCCATGCTGGAAGATGTGAGTATTGAAAGAGCTCTTATATTTGCCCGCACCAAACACGGCGCTAACAAGATCGTTAAAAATCTTGGTAAAAGTAAAATTAAGGCAGATGCGATTCACGGAAACAAGTCCCAATCGGCTCGAATGGATGCTTTAAATAAATTCAAAACAGGAAAAGTTCGCGTACTGGTCGCAACCGATATTGCTTCTCGCGGTATTGATGTGGATGGCATCACCCATGTAATAAATTATGAGCTCCCGAATGAACCAGAAAGTTATGTTCATAGAATCGGAAGGACTGCAAGAGCAGGGGCTATGGGAACCGCCTTGTCATTATGCGACTTGGGAGAGCTGGGATATTTAAGAAGAATAGAACAGGCAACCAAAAAATCGGTTGAAATGGAAAAAGACCATGACTACCATTCGGATGCGATAGCATCTAAAAGAAGAAATGCTTCCGGTTCCAAGAGCCGACCTCCACAAAGAAAAAGGAACTTTGGTTTCCGCCCATCCTCAGGGAAAAATAGTAAGCCAGGAGCGAGAAAAGGTCGCCCATTTCGTGGTAGGAAAAATTAGTAATCACCAAATAGGGTTAGGCAGTATTGGCTTTGCCTGGTGAGTATTGAATTATTTCTGAAAGCGGAGTGTCTCTGAGAATTAGATTTGGTATGATAAAATTAACTTAAAGAAATTATAAGGTGTTTTATTATGCTTAAATTCATGGCCTGGTTTTCTGCTTTTGTCACCATCGGGTTCATTGTATTGTTGGTTTTTGACTACGGCTAAACGATTAGGAAGGGTTGAAATATAAGGCCAGATTCATGAAGATCACACCCTCTTTAATAAAAGCGTTTATCATTTTTCCTATGAACGTTATGGGAGTGATCCCTGGCTTCCTCCTTTGGTGCTCACTAGAAGGCAGGATATTAGAAAAATATTATCCCAGCTTTGATATGCTTCGATCTTTCCCGGGCGGACTTTTAATGGGGGCTGGTGCCAGCTTGTGTTGGATTACGGTCTCTTTGTTTTCGGAGCATGGAGGTGGAGGAACACCCGCCCCTTATGATCCCCCAAAATTTTTTGTAGCCCGTGGGGTTTACTCCCGAGTTCGAAACCCAATGATGATAGGAGTGATCATGGTTTTGCTGGGAGAAGCGATGCTGTTCGGTTCCTTACCTATTTTCATTTGGGCGGTAATTTTTATTCAGGGCTGTTTGGTTTTGATACCCTTTTGGGAAGAGCCAGATTTGGAGCGAAGATTTGGAGCGTCTTATCTCGAATATAAGAACAAAGTGCCGCGGTGGTTACCTAAATTTTAATCAAAATCTCATATAAATAAAATGGGTGAAGAAAAAGAAAAATTTTCACTGATCGACTGGATAGGAAGCGCGATCGGATTCGTAGTTGTCGGATTTATAGTTTTTATTTTAATTTGGCCGCTCATAGACCCCACCCCAGACAAATCCTCTTCCATACAAGAAAACATTCATAAAGCCACAGGGAAATAGAAAGTTCAGGTTTTCCGCTGTAAGCTAGGCTTTGGTGCCTGCGCCGCTAATCGAAAGGCGGTAGGGTTTTCCTTTGGTATTCTTCTTCTGTTAAGTTCATCCTCCCGATGATGAATTTTTTCTTTCTTTCGGCAATGGAGATGGCCGTTGAGTCATTTTTCTCTTTTCCTAACCGTCGGGATATCTCGATTTCCCTAATTGCTTTTTTCCAATCTTCCAAGCTTTCATAAACACTGATCAAATTTAAATGAGTCTGAATATGGCTTGGGTCTATTTCAAGCACCTTGTTGTAATACTCTTTAGACTCTTCAAGGTTTTGGTGATACCAATATTCCAAAGCGATCTTAAAAAGAATATCCATGTCGTTCGGTTTGATTTTGGCGGCTTTCAAGTATTGTTCAACAGCAAGGTCATTGCGAGTGATCATCGAATAGGTTTTCCCCAGGCCCAGTCGGCTGCCTAAATTTTCAGGATCAATGGCAATGGCTTTCTTGAACGCTTCCACAGATTCATTTTTTTTGTCAGCCTCAAAATAAACCAGTCCCATACGGTTGAAGGCAGATACAAATTGCGGGTCAATTTTTACAGCCACATTTAAAATATCTACGGCTTCGTCATAGGCTCCGATTCTTTGCTTTTCTTTAGCACTTTCGAGCAAGACTTTTGGGTCTTTGGAAAGAGTTGCAGGGTCTGAACCATCAAGCGTCTCAACATTGCTGTCGCACGCTGCCAGCATTATAAAAATACAAAGAAAGCAAAATCTAAATTCTTTCATCATCCCTAAACATCTAATGTTTAAAATGTCATGCTAGATGTATTATTACCTTATAAAATGGCTATAAACAAGGTATTGAGATTAGAATGTTATTTCAGAATTATTTCTTTAATGCAGGAACCCCAGGCTGTGTTTATAATAAAATCCTGTTACTGATGGATTGAAAAAAATAAATTGAGAAATTTAAAATATATAGATCAGGTAAATATTATGTCCGATGAACTTCCCTATATGGAAAATGAAGATGGTGAGTTTGCTATTCCCTGCCAGTTAAAAATTTCTGCAGAATGCGTGCAGCAAGGTGAATTTTGTGAGGGAAAAGAAGAAGCGCGAGAATGGGTCGAAGATGAATTCTGGATTTTTTCTGGTGAAGGTTATTTTTGTATGCAATGCAATGAACAGGTTCTCCGTAATATTTCAAACATTAAACCCAAAAATATGATCTAGCCAGTGTGACGCTGGACTCAGTGGGGCGCACCCATAAAAAATTATCCAGTGTTAAGCCTTTTTTTATAGCTTGCTGCTAGACATGTAGGTTACACCTTGAAGTAATTTAAAACAGCTTGTAAGCCCGAGATAGTCGCGAGCTTGCTAATTCTTCATGATAGCCTGCACTCCCGCCTGAGAGGCATTAAAAACATTATGAAAATAATAGAAATCGTTACGCCTGCCGAAAACCTGCTTTCTGTTGAAAGTATTATCACCCAGCATGATTCCGAAATTGTTTGGGTTGGTACTGATGAAGACGGAAACAAAAAGATTCGAGCTCTGGTCAGTGATGATCAGCGCCAATCTGTTCTGGATGCCCTGCAGGGATTATTCGGAGCGAAGGATAATTGGAAAATTTTAGTTATGGCGTTGGAGGCATCACTTCCAAGAAAAGAACCACTCATAAAAGAAAAAGATACTTCTGACAAATCCAGTACCACTCGCGAAGAACTCTATAACGAAGTAGAAAAAAATACCAGGCTCGATTCCACTTATCTGTTGCTGGTGTTTTTATCCACTGTAGTGGTGGCCATTGGTTTGCTTGAAAATAATGTTGCAGTGGTGATTGGTGCGATGGTTATTGCTCCTCTTTTAGGTCCAAATATTGCCTTGGCATTGGGAGCGGCATTGGGTGATATTCCCTTGATGTGGAAAGCGTTTAAAACCATCCTGGCGGGTATTGGATTGGCATTGTTTCTTTCTATAGGTCTGGGAATTTTGCATCCAATGAATTTGGATAGTCCAGAACTTATGTCGCGAACCGATGTCGGATTGGATTCAATGGCTCTGGCATTGGCCTCGGGTGCGGCGGCAGTAGTTTCTTTGACAACCGGACTTTCCAGTGTGTTGGTAGGAGTGATGGTTGCCGTGGCTTTATTGCCACCCACTGCTACTCTGGGAATTATGCTGGGTGCAGGGCATACACAGCTCGCTTTAGGAGCTGCTATTTTGTTGGCGGTGAATATTGTTTGCGTAAATCTGGCGGCGAAAGTGGTTTTTCTGGTAAGAGGAATTAAACCTAGAAGCTGGCTGGAAAAACAGAAGGCCAATCAATCGATGATAACTTACTTAGTTATCTGGGTGCTATCACTGGCCATACTTTTAGTGATAATTTTATTTCGAAAAGGTCTTTTTATTTTTTAGCAAAAGGATTAATTTCCTAAAAATAAATTGCTCTGTAATATAATTGGGAACCAAAACCTGCTGAAAAATATAAATCTGTAAATGGGGAATTTATATGCAAGGTGATTACAAGGATACTCTTAACTTTAAAGAAGCCCTAGATTTCAAGGAAACTATAAATTTTCAGGATCCTCTTACAGCTTTCCTTGCCGACAAGACAATGTCTGTTCCTTTGAGTCAGGTATTGTTGTTTTCTCTAATCATTACCCTTTGCATGCTATTTGGAAGGCATAAAATGGGATTGTTGGTCTCATATGCCTTTGTTTTTTACTGGGGGTTTATTTTCAACCGACCTTATTTTATCGATATGTTGGGCAACAATACGATGGGCTTGTACGCCTATACCATTTTTGGTTTTGGTATGGCTGTGTTGTCAATTGTTGGAATGTTTCAGAGAGGCTAGCTATAAATCCCGATCCTGAAATTCATGCCCCCGCCGGGATGCTACAGGGTTAATAGCTGTTCATCATTACAGCTGTGACCGGGTTCTCATATTTGTTACACGCTACAACTGAATCGAGAGAATTTGGAGTTACATTATCAACATCAATTTCATAACTGAACAGTGGTGTTGCTCCACATTTCCCAAACTCATTTTCACAGAAATCGCACATATTGATGACTTGATAATTGGTTTCGCGCTGAGTCATTTTCCCCTCCGTAGTAAATGATCACTGCTTCTCAATAAGAAACAGATTGGCTAATGTCTACTTAACGGCAGGAAATTTGGAAAGCTTTAATGGAATTTTAGTACTTTATGGAAATGGCAGGAATTAATTCTTTAGTTTGAACTTTCTTTGTATCAGTCTTCGGGTGTCGCGTGATTTTCCAGCCCAGAATAACGTATCCCGATCTTCATATTGCTCCAGAGCTTTTTCGATATGCTCCATAGCTTTAGGTCCGTTGTCTGAATTTGCATATACTACTGCCATATTGTAATGAAGACCAGGAACCTCGTCATCGAGTTTTAGACCTATTTCCAGGTACTTTTTAGCAGAGGTATAATCTTTATCTTTTATGTAGCCTGCTGACAATTTTTTTAGCGTTTCAATGCACACAGGGTCTAATTTATGGGCTTCAAGTAAGACTTTAATGCCATTCTTAATTTTTCCTTGGCGAAGATAAATTTCCCCGATGACTCGGTAAGGAGCTTGAATTTTTGGGTTTATTTTTAAGGCTTTCCTCGAAAGTTCAAGGGCTTTAGGAAACTCACCTCGGCCATAGGCCACTTCTCCTAAAATAGCTTGGGGTTCAGCTAGAGTTGAATCAATTTCGAGTATCTCATTGGCCTTATCTCTGGCTTTTAATAATTGATCTGTATTAATTAAAACTTGGGCATAAACGAATAAGGCTTCTGTATCCTTCGGATACTGAGCCAGAAAATACTCAATCGCGCCTTTTGCTTTATCATAATTTTCTTCATCAAGGGCTTTTTGAGCTTCGGCAATTTTTGTCCGGTCTGGGACCTCTTCCTTTTCTTCGCCCCCTCCACAAGAAACCGTAAACAAGACCAGAGCAAGAAGTAAAAATCTTAAGGTCATGCTTTTGGCATTAGAAACTGGATGAGGTGATAGAGGACGAGTAAATTTCATTTTTTTAACTTAGATTATGTAAGGGAATAACAATAGGATTTTTAATGTAGATTAAAAAAAATGCTCTGTCAATTTTAGAAAATATTAGCAATCATTACTCACCCAATAAATGCAGTAATACATTCCTATTGTGTGGATAAACTCGGTGTTCAAATAGATAAATTCCTTGCCAGATTCCCAAAGCCAATTTATTTTCCCGAACTGGAATCGATAGCTGAGTTTGAGTTAGTGCAGAACGAATATGAGCTGGCATGTCATCCGGGCCTTCGGACTGGTGCTCGTATAGTGGATCGCCATCTGGAACCAGCCGGTTAAAAAAACTATTTAAATCTTTCAACACATCTGGATCTGCATTTTCTTGAATGAGTAATGATGCAGAGGTATGGGGTATGAAAAGGGTTAATAACCCAGAACGGATATTTTGACTTTGCACCCAGGTTTCGATTTCATTGCTGATGGCATAAATCCCTCGACTCTTTGTTGAAACGGAAAATTGAAATTCTGCTTGTTTCATCGGCTCACTTTTTTAAATGGAAGTTACCAACCCGTTAGATTTTATTTTTGCAGTTTCCTTTAGAAGGCTCGACTTTACAAGGATTTCAATATATCATTTATGAATCGTATTATGAAAGAAACCCTCACCCCGAAATAGTATGTTACGTGGGTGTGGAATCT
>JAJDAV010000017.1 GCA_029261695.1 Nitrospinaceae bacterium
TCATGAACAGTATGCTTAAGAGTGAGTTTATAGTGATGATTAAAAAATAAAATATGAGCGCCTTACGATATTCCAATAACTGCGGTGCTTCGATGAGGTTCAAGTAATAAGGAAGTCCCACGTAAAGCAAAGCACAGAAAATCATTGAGGTAGCAACACGAATCGTCAAAAGTCTTTGAATCAAATATCTACCTTGTCGACCACTGGGGTCGACCACATTCAATTCAGGAAGCTTTTTATTTAATACAGTTTCCAATCCGAACTGATTGACCAATCTGACAAATGTTGGAATAACCAGAAGGGTCGCGTAAATCCCTAACTGTTCCTTGCCCAGGTACCGCGCCATGAGGATGGAAACTCCAAAGAGAAGGACTTGAGCACAGACCTTACCCAGGACATTCCAGGATATATTTGATAGGAATCTTTGAAAGGAAGACAAGTAGAGTTGCTCCAGCAGGGCGAATGCCCCATGATTGCAGGCTATGAATTAATACAACCCATTCAGAATCGGAATTAAAAACATTCACGTTCTGGTCGGCTTATTATACACTAGGCTTTACAATTATTTTTAACTTCAATAAGGAGGAAGATCCTTGCAGTATAAAGTACTTGTCGCAGCAGAGTTTAAAGGGCTTAGCGAAGATGCGTTGGCCGAGGTCAGTGGAAGGCTGGAAGAACATGGATTAGAAAAAATTCCTACACTAAGCTCCACGTGGGAATACGGTTGTGAAGCAGAGGACGAAACAGACGCCAAAGATAACGCTATTCAGGCTTTTGTTAATGTGGTTCGCACCCACCCTTGTGAGTTGGGGTTGGTAGTGCAGGCAGGCACTTCGCAGATTTTGCGTCGAAAGAAAAAATTCGATCCCTGAAAAATAATAGAGCCCTCTGTGGTATCATAGTTGTCGATCCAAAAAACTAGAAAATAGCCCTCTGGAAGGCGATTTAAAGGGCTGTTTGTCTCACTGATTGTCCTTGGGAGGAAAACCTTGAATATAATATTGAACAGTTATTGCAACTTAACATGCAATTACTGTTTTGCAGATGAATACATGGAAGAGACGGTGAAAACACCGGGGAAGTCCATGGAATACGATTATTTTCTGGACGAATTTCTTCCTAAAATCAGGAATACTCCCATCATTAACTTTATGGGCGGCGAACCCACTTTGCACCCTAAGTTCAATGACATTTTCCGAAATACTTATAAAGATATCCTTCCCTACTCGCATCTAAGTGTATTTACCAATGGACTGATGCCCGATCGAGTTTTGGATTTAATGCTCGAAATGGCGGGGCCAAGTGGAGCCAGAACAAAAGATGTAGTTTTCGCTATTCTTTTAAACTGGCAGACTATGGAAAATATCTCAGAAAAAAATCACGAGCGTTGTAAAGAGGTCGCGGAAAAAATGCTCCGCACAAACGGTTATAGTGTCACCTTCAGCCTCAATCTTTATTCGAAAGATCAGGACCTTGAAAGGCAATGCGAGGAAATCGATGCCATTTACCAGAAGGTTGGGCTTCCCAAAGACAAACTATATAAAATTAGAGTCAGCCCCGCTTTCCCAATTATAGGTGGTGAATCGAACATTTATCTTCCGATTCGAGATTACCCAAAAGTAGGCCGGCAGATGTTAAAAATTCTGCAGCGTTTTCCGCAAATGTGTTTTAGGTTTGACTGCTCGTTTCCTCCCTGCTTTTTGGATGAAATTGAGGAAGATCAGTTTTCCCTTACAGATCGATTTTTCTTTCATGGCAACAAGCAGTTGCCGCCGACCGAGGAATGGAAGAATAACGATTATTACTTTGGCTGCGCGGATGGCAGCCCGATGGATATTGACTCGAAAGGCGATTGCTTCAACTGTTTTCCATTCCACAATCTAAAACTTGGCAACGTTTCAGATTTTAAGGAAATGAATTCCATCGCTATGGCAAAAATGGGGTCGAAGTTTTTAAACACCGTGTTTGACAAAACCAAAGCTAAAGAGCCTTGCAGGTCTTGTCCCCATTATATGGTTCGATGTACAAGTGGATGCTTTGCCTACAACTTCATTGATGAAGATGTAGAACAACTTGCTGCTAAAGAATCCGATTCAGTTTGACTTCCTGACAAATAATCCCAATGTGGCATCCTTCATAGGTATCAACCGGGCCAAAGACAATGCCTTTATTGATGGACATATCTGCTACTCCATCCATTATAAAGTCATTAAGTTCTTCGTTGCTTAATGTTTTGAATCCGCCGCGAGGTTGTCTGGGGTCACTCTTATTCCAGCCCACTTCTAACCAGCCCAGGTTTCCACCATCATCTTTAGAGCTTGAGCAGGTGCTGTATTTCCCTGCTAGCTTCATTAACATTTGAACGCGCGCCGTTTCATTGGGCAGGCTTTCAATGGTTTCTTTTAAAAGGTCTGCCACTTCCTTTTTGTCTACCAAGATATGACGTATTTGTATCTGATGCGTAGCTCCCGCCATGCTTCCCCCAAAGTCAAAAAAAATAAAAAATGAAAGAAGTAAATATATAGGATTTATCCCGCAATTTCCACTGTTAGCCGCATACCTCCTTATCAGACGAGGCAAATAGGTGCCTCTTCCCTAATCCAGCCTCTATCTGGTGGGAATAAGAAAAAAACATAACTAGAAGCGTAACGATTATATCTTACAGAAAACCGTACTGGCCTATTTACACCTGCGGGGCATGAAAGCGAGGGTTAAATATCACAGCTTCCCGCGCAAGCGGGGGCTTGCTGGGGGGATGGGTTTAAGGTATGTTGATAGGTCTATGAATACAAATAATTCCAAATTAGTTTTGGCTTCTCAGTCGCCGCGCCGTGTAGAACTCCTAAAGGAGATATATCCACAATTTGAAGTGGCACCCAGCTCTATTGAAGAGATACTGGATATCGGGTTACGTCCTGAGGAGAATTCTAGAAATATCGCCCGTGCCAAAGCAGAACATGTTGCACCGAATTTTCCTGGTTGTTGGGTCATTGGTGCCGACACTTTGGTAACTTTGGACGATGAAATATTTTTAAAACCAGTAGACGAAAAAGACGCTGAACGAATTCTCAAACGGTTGAGTGGCAGGGCGCATAGGGTTGTGACAGGAGTATGTGTGGTGGGACCAGAAAAAACGATCGACAAAGCAGTAGTTTCTCAAATTAAAGTCAAGCCTTTGACCGATCAGGAAATTAAAGATTATATCGCCACAGGTGAACCCATGGATAAAGCGGGAGCTTATGCTATTCAGGGAAAAGGAAGTTTTATGGTCCGGTCATTTTCCGGATCAAAAACTAATATTATTGGATTACCATTGGATGAACTCAAAGTTCTTCTGAAAAAAACCCGTTACCCTCCAGCGCGAGAAGAATTGGGGCAATACTCACCAGGGTAAATAAGAGTTATTAATTTTATTAATAGTTCCTTTCACGTGGTGGGAGAAAGGCCTTGACAAAACAATGGTTTTAAGCGTTTTTAAATAGGCTAAGCCTCGAAATTTACTTGCGCAAACTTGCCGATTATAATTTAATTTAAATATAGGATAGCTAAAAGGGAACGGATGAACGTCTCCTTTAATTCGGGATAAAAAATGAGCAAGAATCAAAACATTCACGAGATCCATGGTCGTTGCCAAAAATGCCAGGGACCCATCTTCTTAAACAATACGATGGATTGGTATGGCAATTCCGTTGTAACACTCAATTGTTGGAACGGACATTACAAGTGGATCAACATAGATAATTTGGATGCTCACGAAGAGCTTGCGCCTGAAACCAAACGTGATCTTGTAACCCATATCAGCTTTTTTAATTTGTAATGTACCTTCCTTCAGGTAATACCTGTATGGGATCTTCAAAATTTTTACCTCTTCTGTTTTTTGCAGTTTTTTCATTACTTTCCTCTGCACAAGCCCAGGAAAAAACTCTGCCGGGAATGGTATTTGTTCCCGAAGGATATTTTCAAATGGGAACTTCGTCGGGGAATGACGATGAAAAACCCATGCACTTTGTGTATACGTCCGGATTTTATATTGATAAATATGAAGTCAGCAATCAGGACTATCAGGCATTTATGGATGCTACCGGGCAACCCGCACCGATTTTTTGGGACGATCCTCGTTTCAATGATCCAGAACAACCGGTTGTCGGAGTGAGTTGGCACGATGCAATGTCTTATGCCAAATGGAAGGGGCGCCGCCTGCCGACAGAAGCCGAATGGGAAAAGGCCGCACGAGGCAATGATGGTCGCTTATGGCCTTGGGGAAGAAAATTTGATAAAGGATTTTTCTTTTTTTTCGTGAATATATTTGGCGAAAACGATAACTATGCCCATACCGCTCCCGTTAATTATTATCACTCGGGTGTGAGCCCTTTTGGGTTATACAATACTGCCGGCAATGTATGGGAATGGTGCCTTGACTGGTATGATGAAAGTTATTACCGCTCCAGCCCCGAGATAAATCCTGAAGGCCCTCAAGGCCCTTTGAAAATGAAGGTGCTTAGAGGAGGTTCGTGGGTGAACAGCATCGAAGGTGTAAAGGTAGTAAAACGAGCCCGAAATTTTCCATATATTAAAAACGAAATTTATGGTTTCAGAACTGTACTCCCAGCTCCATAATTCCCCTTCTAAAATGACTCGCTAATATTATTTGTTTCCTTCTTTTCAGTAGAAAAGCTGTATCTAGTCAGGCTTAAAAAATTCAATTGACATCGTGCTTATGAATGATTAATTTAAATTTTAATAGCACCCTTAAATCGCATCCCTTCTTTTGCAGAAAGGAACCTCAATGAAAAGGTTCATTCCTTTAAGTTTTATTTTTATATTCGGTTTAACTTTTGGCACCTCTTTAGGTTGGGCTCATTCAGGTCATAAGCATGACGAGCTCAAAATTAAATTGCCAAAAGTCGTAGCAAAAGTAAATGATCAGGATATTAAAGGGGATGTGATATTCCGCGAGCTTAAGAAAGCGGCGGCCCAATACAAAAAGCGCGGAATGCCTCTTACTGCGGATCAGGAAAAATCGGCTGCTAAAACACTCATCGAAGATGAAATTGGCCGAACCTTGCTTGTGCTTAAAGCAAAAGAAATGGGAGTGAAGGTAACTGAAAAAATGTTGTCCGAAAGGCTTGCGGAAGTAAAAGCGAAGTTCAAATCGGATTCTATCTTTGAGCACCGCCTGGCTGATCGAGGCATGACGGTTGATGAATATAAGCAGGAACTGGAAATCGATATGTTTATGGATCAGATAATTAAAAAAGAAATTGAGCCGAAAATAAAAATCGACGAGAAAGACTCCCGCGCTTACTACGAAAAAAATAAAAGCAAATTTGACAGCCCGGAAAAAGTCCGTGCCAGCATCATGCTGCTAAAGTTCAATCCGTCCAAGGGGAAAGCCGGGGAGCAGGCCATTCTCAAAAAATTTGAATCGATCCTCGATCAAGTGAAAAATGGTTCGGACTTCGCGGCTATGGCTCAACAGCATTCGCAAGACAGTCTGGCGTCTAAAGGAGGGGATTTAGGATATTTCACGCGTGAACAAATGTTGCCGGCTTTCAGTACTCGCGCCTTTAAAATGGAAGTTGGTGAGGTCAGTGATATTTTTCGCACAGGGCACGGTTTTCACGTCATTAAAGTCACAGATAAAAAACCAGGTGGGCTTAGTCCTTTCGATAATGAAAAAGCAAAAATCGAAAAATTTCTGGCGAAAAAGAAAGTTTCTCAGGCTACCCGAGACTATATTGAAGCGCTCAAAAAACAAGCCAAAATTAAAAACTATTTTTAGAGCACGAATGTTTTAATAAGGGTTAAAGCTTGCACGGAAAAAGCGTATGAACCTTCTTTATTGTCAGAAAGGCAAAAGAAGGTTGGAAGAGTTCGACCCTCGGCTATATCGTCCCAAGCTGATTCCCCGACTGATGAATCAGGTCCAATTCTTCCTTTAACCGACCTGGCGGTCGGAGGCAAATTGTTAAAACTTTTTCTGACAGGTGATAACCGCCAAGCCTTTTGCTGTTGTCTGTCACCTCTCCCGTTAGGAAGCTATTTTTTCTTCGATTTTCCGCCATCGACTTGGCTTAACTTTCGTTTGACAGTCTTTTGCTTATCCTTGTCAAAGTCGACTTTTAAATAAACACTGTTGTCATATAGCTTACTAACCGTGCCTTCTTTTTTCTTTCCTGCAAAATCAAATTTGATCTTATCTCCTACTTTCATACTCGTCACCTCATAAAAACTAAAAATTGCTGAAATAATAACCGAAGGAAACGAGGTTAGAGGAAAACCAATAAAGAGTCAAGCGGAGAACCTCTGCAAGTAGTATTTGTCAGATTTATTCAATACAGACAGGTCAAAATGGTAAAGATTCTTGGTCGTTGGTCCCACACCTGGTGGATGGTACAATCTGGGGAAATGGCTCTTCCAAAAATATTCTTAATCTCTGGTTAAAATCATTAACGTGAACCTTCCCCCCGAAAAACCTTTTGCTGAGGTGGCATTCAACATGCCATTAAAAGAGGTTTTTACATATAAAATTCCCGCAGAATATTTAGGGAAAGTTCAGGTTGGCATGCGGGTGTTCGTTCCTTTCGGAAGACGTCGCATTACCGGCTATGTTGTCAACCTGACTTCCAAGTGGGATAAAGATATTCAGTTGAAATCCATCAGCGATTTGCCTGACACTAAACCGATAGTGGATGAAGGAATTTTGGCTTTGACAAAGTGGTTGGCGAGCTATTACCAATGTTCATGGGGTGAAGCAATCCGTGCGGCCCTGCCTGCCGGAATCGATGACGAAAGCCGGGAAGAGTTTGCTCTTACCGAAGCAGGGGCCGAAGCTTTAAGTAAAGGTTCTCTTTCCAAATCAGCAACTATCCTTTTGCACTTTATAAAAGAAAAAAATAAGGCAACTTTAAAGCAATGCCAAAAAGGGATGGGAAAAAAATTTAGCGCTTATTCCCTGGCACATTTAAAGCAAGAAGGAATGCTCATCTCAAGTGAAACGATTCATAAAAGTAAAGTAGGCTACCAATTTATAAAAGCCGCTCGCTTAGTACAAGCTTTGCCAAAACCTGAACAATTGGAAAAATTGCTTAAGCGCAGTCCTAAACAAAAGCAGGTCTATGAACAGCTGGCAAAAGGGGAAGTCAACACCACCGATCTTGAAAAACAAGTTTCGGGGAGTGCAGCCGCACTCAAAAGTTTAAAGGAAAAAGGGTTGATTGAAATTTTCACCAGAAAAAGTGAAAGAGCCAGCCAAGTCGATGTATCAAATCAGCCCATTGGTCCTTCTTTAAAATTCACACCTGAACAGAAAAAAGTTTTTTCGGTGCTAAGTGAAGCCATCAAAAAATCAAAGTTCCAACCTTTTCTCCTGCACGGGGTGACGGGTAGTGGGAAAACGGAAATATATATTCGTTGTATCCAACAAGTTCTGGAACAAGGCAAAACAGCGATCATGATGGTTCCCGAAATTTCTCTGACACCGCAAACCGTGGAACGGTTTCGGCAACGGTTTGGGGATAGGGTGGCAATTCTTCATAGTGGGCTTTCTCAAAAAGAGCGCTTCATCGAGTGGAAGAAAATATACGACAAACAAGTGTCCATCGCCGTGGGAGCCAGATCGGCCGTTTTCGCTCCATTTAATAATCTTGGAATCATCGTGATTGATGAAGAGCACGATGGGTCCTATAAACAAGATTCAACACCGCGTTATCATGCGCGTGATACAGCCGTAATGCGAGCGCGCTCACTAAATGCTGTTGTTCTTCTTGGTTCGGCGACACCGTCACTTGAATCGATTTACAACACCCAGCTAGACAAATACAAGTACCTCACCCTTGAGAAACGGGTGGGAGAGCGAATGCTGCCGATGGTCAGTTTGGTAGATATGAGGAAAGAACGGAAAGAGTTTAAGAACTTTTCCCTTTTATCAGGTCAGCTCATTGCGGCTATACGTGACCGGCTTTCTAGAAAAGAACAAATTTTTCTGTTTCTGAATCGCCGTGGAACGGCTCGATTTGTTTTCTGCCCGGATTGTGGTTACGTCGTGGAATGCAACCACTGTAGCGTCACTATGACGTTTCATGGCAATGAGGACCGATTGCTTTGCCACTACTGCAATTTTTCAGCCCGTATGCCAAGCCATTGCGTTGAGTGTCAGAGTGAGGTGATACGTTTTAGTGGATACGGTACCCAGAAGTTGGAAGAAGAAACACTCAAGCTATTTCCCAAGGCAAAAGTCAGTCGTCTGGATAGAGATACTACACAGGGGAAGTCTGCCTTCGCTACAATGCACCGAAAAATGCACTCCGGGGAAATAGATATTCTCATTGGAACGCAAATGATCACCAAAGGCCATGACTTCCCAAATGTCACACTTGTGGGTGTGGTGGCAGCAGATATTGCATTGAATATTCCAGATTTCCGTTCCTGCGAACGAGCATTCCAGTTGATGACACAAGTGGCAGGTAGAGCGGGGCGTGGTAAGGTGCCAGGAAAAGTGCTCATCCAAACCAATAACCCTGAACACTATATGTTTGAGTATGTGATGGAGCATGATGTTAACGCCTTCCACGATAAAGAACTGAAATTTAGAAAGCGCTTGAACTATCCGCCTTACACAAGGATGATAGCTTTTGAAGTCGTTTGTGAAAATGAAGTTCATGGGCAAAATGCGATAGGCAGGCTCAGGCAATCTCTTTCTAGACTGGTATCCAGAGAAAAATCGGTGGAATTAATTGGGCCTTCCAAGGCGGCGCTTTATCGAATACAGAATAAATTTCGATGGCACTTGATATTGCGTGGAGGAAACATGAAACAATTACAAAACATTTTGCTAAAATGTTCTCAGGTAAATGAAACCAAGGCCCGCGAAAAAGTAAAAATTATTGTCGACGTTGATCCTTTAAACCTTCTTTAATCTTTTTAAAAATATCCTTACATGAAAATTATTAGATCTGCCTACGATTGGGTGCTGCATTGGGCGGCAACTCCCTATGCTCTTCCTGCTCTTTGTATTATTTCTTTTGTTGAGTCGTCATTTTTTCCAATACCCCCTGATGTTTTGTTGATAGCCATGACCGTTGCCGTGCCTGCTTTGTGGATGAGGTTCTCGCTTTTTTGTTCTATAGCATCGGTGTTAGGGGGTGTTTTTGGTTATTTTATTGGATACCAATTTATGGATATTGTGGGGCAACGAATTGTAGACTTTTATCACTTGCAGGAAACGTTCGACAAAATTGGAGGACTCTACAATGAGCATCAAGGGTGGGCGGTAGCCGCTGCGGGTTTTACTCCGTTGCCCTATAAAATTTTCACTCTTGCCGCAGGTACATTTAAAATTGATTTGCCAACATTTATTATGGCATCGGCGATCAGCAGATCGGCTCGGTTTTTTCTGGTGGGATTTCTAATTTATAAATTCGGCCCCCCCATTAAAGCGCTTATAGAAAAGTATTTTAATTTGTTCAGCATCGTGTTTTTCGTTTTGCTCGTGTTAGGATTTTATTTGTTAAAATTTGTGCTTTGACGAAGGAGTTTCGCATGGATGAACATTGCGTCATCTTTATTACAGCGGGATCAAAAGAAGAGGCGGAAAAATTAAGTCGAGGCCTGGTAGAAGAAAAGCTCGCCTTTTGCGTCAACACCGTTCCGGGCATTCAATCTACATATTTTTGGGAAGGAAAGGTTCATGTCGATGATGAGATTTTGTTGATCGCCAAAACACGACAACAAAAGTACGATGCGCTTGAAAACTGGGTGAAACAAAACCATAGCTACGATGTGCCGGAAATCATTTCCATGCCTATACAGAACGGACTGCCTGAGTATTTAAATGCGATCGATGACTGGGTTAATAGATATTAGTATTACCCCAACCCCCCTAATCCCCCCTTGTCAGGGGGGACATTAAATTGGCCTCCCCCTGTTAAGGGGGACTGAGGGGGTTGCCTTTTTCTTCCTAACCACTGGTTAATAAAATGGTTAACTTCATCCAAAAACAGGATTGGCAGATCTCTGAGAACATAGCCACCCCAGAGTCTGTTTACCTGAGGCGACGAGAGTTTATTCAGGGCACTGCCTTGACCAGTCTCGCTATGGTAGGGGCGTTATATGGGTGCGGTCCTTCTACTGTTCCCAGCGCTCTTCCTGAAATTCAGTGGAACGAAACAGAAAAAAAACTCTATCCCGCAAAGCGCAATACAGGTTTTGAACTCGACCGACCCTTGACCGATGAAAAAATCGCTGGAACTTATAATAATTTCTATGAATTTGGGAGCGACAAAATCGACCCGGTTCATTACGCACAAAAACTCAATACAAAACCTTGGAAAGTTGAAGTTGGTGGGCTGGTCAATAAACCCAAAACTTTCGATATTGACGATCTGTTAAAAACCATGCCAATCGAAGAAAGGTTGTATCGTCTTCGCTGTGTTGAGGCTTGGGCAATGGCGGTGCCGTGGACGGGGTTTGCATTTAAAGAACTATTAAAACTCGTAGAACCAAAATCATCTGCAACCCACGTTAAAATGGAAACCTTCTACCAACCCTTCACAGCGCAAGGGCAGCTGGCTTTCTGGGAACCCTGGGCCTACACGGAAGCGTTGACAATAGAAGAAGCTATGAATGAGATCACGTTTCTGGCAACAGGAATATACGGACACCCTTTGTCAAAACAACATGGCGCCCCAATTCGCCTGGCGGTTCCATGGAAGTATGGGTTCAAGAGTATTAAATCCATCGTAAAAATCGAACTCGTCGATTACAAACCAGCAACTTTCTGGACGACGTTGCAAGGGCTCGAATATGATTTCACCGCCAACGTCGACCCGCGTATTCCGCATCCGCGCTGGCCGCAGAACAGAGAAAAGATGATCGGAACAGGAGCCATTCGAGCGACCCTTCCATACAACGGCTATGGTAAATATGTTGCGAAAATGTATGCCTAGAAAAATTATTAGAATTAAGCCATAATCATTTCATGAACATTCCAAAACTATTTGTAGTATTTATTTTTTTCATTTTTCTTGTTCCGCAAATTCTGGGAGCCGCTTCTGAGGAAGCTTCTGTCGCCCAGATTGAGTCCCCAAAAAAGCTTTATACGGTTATTGATTTTGAATCGACATTCATGAACAAAAGAAAAGAAGATGTCATGAAAGCCTTGGGAGAACCAGATAGTAAAAATTCGGTTCAGGAAAAAGAAGTGTGGAAGTACAATCAGATCGTAAAAGATGCAGGAAAAATCTGGGATCAGAATATCATGTTCGATTTTGGCCGGGTTAATTACATCTGGTCTGATAAAACCAAATAATTGCCTTTATCCTTTAAAGAATAATTCAATTTGAGCACCCATGAATCCGGCAATGGCGCCGCCGGTGCCTGCTGCTATAATCAATATATCCCGGTCGCCGGTTCTGTATCCTAGATAAGCACCGATTAAAACCCCCAGACAGATGATCACCATATAGCGTCGTCCGCCGATCCAACCGACAAAACCGCCTACCACCATTCCTAAAAATCCCGCGATAGTCATCAACAAGGGGCTGTCCATTACTAGCCCAATCAACAGGCCTGTAATGCCGATTAAGGCCATCCCAAAATAAATTTCTGTTTTACTGCGATATTTTTTCATGCGCGTAACCAAGTTTTGATTCCCTCAGCTAAGAGAAAGCTGGTTTTCAGTTTGCCTTTGAAATAAAAAAAGCCCCGTCCATCTCCGAAGATATGAACGGGGCTTGATAAAGCGTGCTTAAAGGTTTTTGAACACCTCGTCCAGACTCTTCTTGGCATCTCCGAACAGCATCCGTGTATTTTCTTTAAAGAAAAGTGGATTCTGTACGCCGGCATAACCGGTTGCCATGCCGCGTTTCAGAACAATGGTCGTTTCACCTAACCAGCATTCCATAACCGGCATGCCGGCTATCGGACTATCTGGGTCAGTTTGCGCAGACGGATTGACAATGTCATTTGCACCGATCACGATGGAAACATCGACTTTTGGAAAGTCGTCATTGATTTCATCCATTTCAAAAACGATGTCATAGGGCACCTTTGCTTCTGCGAGCAATACATTCATATGCCCTGGCATTCGCCCTGCAACCGGATGAATTCCGAAACGCACATTGATCTTTTTAGCGCGAAGCGTTTTTGTTATTTCATTGACGATATGTTGAGCTTGTGCCACCGCCATTCCATAACCCGGAATGATCATGACTTCTTTTGATTCTTTTAACAATGCAGCAACTTCTGGAGCCTGCAATGCGATGACTTCGCCCTGGTCTTCAACCGAAGCACCTCCGCCACCTCCGCTAGTAGTACCGAATCCACCTGCGATAACAGAAATGAATTTGCGATTCATTGCGCGACACATGATGTAACTCAGAATCGCACCACTACTACCCACCAGCGCACCGGTTACGATGAGCAGATCGTTATTGAGCATGAACCCGGTTGCTGATGCAGCCCAACCGGAGTAACTGTTGAGCATAGAAACCACGACTGGCATATCCGCACCACCGATGGCCATAACCATATGAATTCCGAACAGCAATGCAATGCCTGTCATAATCAGTAAGGGCATTGATCCGCCACCCGCTGCGGACTGTTCTACAAACTCTGCACACAACCAGATGGAAGCGATCAATAGACCGAGGTTGAGGAAATGCCGAGCCGGTAGCAACATGGGGTTGCCGCCGATTTTCCCGCTTAATTTTCCAAAAGCAATGACAGAACCTGACAAGGTAATTGCACCAATGAGGATACCTAAATAAGTTTCCACATCGTGAATGGTTAGCTCGATACCGCTGTAGTGACTCAATCGTTCGGGGTCCATGAAATTCGCGAATCCAACCAATACGGCTGCAAGCCCTACAAGACTGTGAAGCATGGCGACCAGTTCTGGCATTTCTGTCATTTGTACGCGTTTTGCCAGAATCAGACCAATAGCACCACCCAATACCAGGCCACCTATAAGAATGCCCATATTGCCTGTTACGCCAGATATGGTAGCGATCAACGCAACAGCCATGCCGATCATTCCATAAAGGTTACCGCGTCTTGCTGTTTCCTGATTGCTCAGTCCACCCAATGCTAAAATAAAAAGTATTGTTGCCCCAACATAAGAGGCGGTTATGATTCCTTCACTCATCTT
Organism: Nitrospinaceae bacterium; assembly: GCA_029261695.1. Classification (GTDB taxonomy): domain Bacteria; phylum Nitrospinota; class Nitrospinia; order Nitrospinales; family VA-1; genus UBA8687. Next base: position 13,148 of record JAJDAV010000017.1, read on the forward strand.
CTCGCCTCCTATTTGCGAAACATTTCAAGCATGCGGCGCGTTACCGCGAATCCGCCTACTATGTTAATAGATGTAATTAGTACTGCGAAGCCCGCTACCCACATGATCGAACTTTCGCCCGAACTTATCTGTAAAATTGCACCAATGACAATGATACTGCTGATAGCGTTGGTCACACTCATAAGTGGAGTGTGCAGTGCTGCGGAAACGTTCCAGATAACCATGTAGCCAACGAAACAGGCCAGCACGAAAACTGTAAAGTGCGCCATGAACGAAGCCGGTGCAACAGATCCCAACCCAAATAGTCCCAAAGCACCAAGGCCAAAGGTAATCAGTGGGCCCATTGCCGAAGGTTTCTCTTCTTCTACTGGTTTTACTTCTGCAGGTTTCTCCGCCGGTTTGGCAGGTGCCGCTGAAAGTTTTGGAGCTGGTGGAGGAAAAGTAATCTCCCCAGTCTTAACTGCTGTAGCTCCACGAACCACCTCGTCATCAAAGTCGACTTTTGCGTTGCCATCTTTTTCCTTACACATGTCTGTCAAAAGGTGGCGCAAGTTTGTTCCATACAACTGACTGGCTTGTGCTGCCATGCGACTCGGCAAGTCGGTGTAACCAATAATGGAAACCCCGTGTACCTTGACGATTTTTCCTGCTTCAGAAAGTTTGCAGTTTCCGCCCTGTTCTGCTGCAAGGTCGACAATGACGCTACCGTCTTTCATGGACTCAACCATCTCTTGCTTAATTAATTCTGGAGCTGGTTTGCCTGGAATCAATGCGGTTGTGATGATGATGTCCACTTCTTTGGCCTGTTCTGCAAAGAGGGCCATTTCCGCTTCGATGAATTCTTTACTCATCACTTTTGCATAACCGCCTGTCCCAGAACCTTCTTCCTCAAAATCAAGTTCCAGAAACTCCGCGTCCATACTTTCAACCTGCTCTTTAACTTCTGGTCGGGTATCGAAGGCTCTAACGATAGCGCCCATACTTTTAGCGGCACCGATTGCAGCAAGGCCTGCGACTCCAGCCCCGATAACCATGACTTTGGCTGGCGGAACTTTTCCTGCGGCTGTGATCTGGCCGGTAAAAAACCGTCCGAAATTTTGTGCAGCTTCAACCACCGCGCGGTAGCCAGCGATATTTGCCATAGAACTGAGGGCATCCATTTTCTGAGCTCTTGAAATACGCGGTACCATGTCCATTGCCATGGCCGTTACTTTTTTGTCTGCTAGTTTTTTTAACAGGTCGGGATTTTGCGCTGGCCAGAGAAAGGAAATTAATATCTGGCCTTCTTTGAGAAGGTCTATTTCGGGTCCATTTAATTCAGGGCCACGAACTTTTAGAATAATATCGCTATCATTCCAGACTGATTTAGCATCACTAGCTACTGTGGCGCCGGCTTCTGTGTAGGCCGCGTCAGAGAAATGGGCGCCGGCTCCTGCTCCCGCTTCTACAATAACTTCAAAACCCAGCTTTTTTAAATGACCGATGACTTCAGGGGTTGTCGCTACCCTTTTTTCACCTTCATGGACTTCTTTTGGAACTCCAATTTTCATATCACTATCTCTCAATAAAAATTTTGGTTTGGGGGAATATCAAAGCGCACAAGACTACCACAAAATCCTTTATTTATCCACCAGCTACTCGCTATGGGGGCAGCAAAACAGCACCCGAAAGCAGATGGATGGAGTAGCACATTTCTGGAAGTCAAACGGGCATGGTTTGCCGGATAAAGTCCCTCACTCGCTAGAGGGCGTCTTGGTCGTCGAAGATGCCTTTGGCAAGGCTTTTGCGGGCAGTGCGTGCTTCTTGATCCGCGCGGGTGATGCCGCCATCGTAGTCGTTGTAATCCACAAATTTCAGGACAGGTTCCATTTCCGGGTGGCGTTCCAGATAAAGTTTCGCCATCATTTGTGTGGTGCGCCGGTATTTGGGGTGACCGGCTTTTTGGGTGCGCAATTCAGCAAAATGGCCTAACTCGCGCAGATTCATCCCCATATTCCAGCGGATAAAATGATTGAACAAGGTGGCATATTGAGCTTCTTGATGGAACCCGGCACGTTTCAGATCCCGGTGCAAAGATTCAGTACGTTCAAAGCATTCCTGAACTTTTTCTGCCATACCGATTTCTGTGATTTCTTCTGGAACGGAATATCCCAGCTCAACTCCCAAATCCTGCCTTTGCTGGGTGAGCATTCGATGCCTTTGTAGGTCGCGGTACTCGGCAAAGCCTGCCAAAATATCGTATTGAATAGGATAGCCGTATTCCAAAGCACGACCAGGTCGGTCGCGCTTGGTTTTCCT
>JAJDAV010000018.1 GCA_029261695.1 Nitrospinaceae bacterium
ACATGTGTTTATTCTAATTTAGATATCGGTTTTTAGGCACATTATTTGGTCACATAACTGTCACAATCACGTAACAAAAATCCGCTTAAAACCACAATCGAGTTCGATCTATTGGCAGATTTTTCAATCCGCATTCAATAATTTTTTTCAGAAAAAAAAATGAGAACACCCCCCCTTTCAGCAAATCCTTTAAAAATTAATACTTAGCGAGAAAAGGGAACCTGATTTATTCCTACCACCACAGAACTTAAAATTTTTATATCCGAAATCAGATATGGGTTGGGGGATTTCTAACAAAATGTTTTTGAATTATCATTCAATGGCAATTCACATGATTTTTTCTGAAAAATAAAATTCTCATCAAAGAGTCATATTTTTCGCTTTGAGGGAAAAAGTAAGAAGTCAAAAAAAGAGGAAGAGAACAATTCATTTGAGAAATACTCAAAAATTTTAATTGAATTTGCGAGAGCAACTAGAAGAGTTTCGGTGGAAAATTTTGAGCCTCATAAAAAATAAACTCGGAAGTTTAATTGGGGATCAAAAAATTAAGTGCGTTAATGCAGTCCCAGCAAGAGTTTAAGGCCATTGACAAAAAATATTAAAATCTTTAACTGGCTCTTTCAACAACAACCAACATTAAATCGATGCTGTAATGGTCACCCTTTTCAATAGACCGCCTTGCTACTCGATCATAATAATGGACATTCAATCCCATTTTGTGAAAAAGGTTAATGTAAAAAGGAGCCATAAATTGCCAACTCATCTTGGAAGTATCTTTTTTACCGTAAAATGTATTCCGAATTTCTTTCCAACTGCGGTTGGCTTCAGAATCGTAATCGTAGGGTTCCAAAACCGCGTTAAGTATTAATACAGTATTCCCAGTGGGCCTGATCAAAGGTACAAGCCGGTCGATCATTCCAAAATGCTCAGCCGTTCCGCCATCAATTTCGCATAGAGGCCCTTCCAGCAAAATCAAATCGTAAGTTTTTTTGCATTGGGAGATATAATCCCTGTTATCCATTACAAAAAAGTTGGCATTAGGATGTTCAAGGTTCTTTTTATAAGCTTCTGTGTAGTCATTTATATCAACAGCATCAACCTCTTTATACTTTGAAGCGATAAACTTAGAAATAAAGTTCCCTTCCTTTGCATTCGCATCCCACATAGAGTCAAATTGAATAGGCATTTCGCTTTCAACATTTGAAAATAACCGCTCAACTAATTCCTTTTCTGGTTCCTCTGTCTTATTTACCACTTCGAATTCTCCTGTTTAATCCAGGCTGTTTTATGAGTTATTTGCTATTTTTTTACGATCACTAAATTTAGATCGATACTGGTTTTATCACCCGCTTGCGTTGACCGTCTCGCAAACATATCATAGTGAGTTACGGTCAAACCTAAAGTTCGAAAGTAATTTATATAAAATGTAATATAAAACTGCGAACTCATTTTCGACGTATCATTTTTCCCATAAAATTTATTGCGAATAGCTTTCCAATTTTGGTTTTTTTTCGCATCGTAGTCATAAGGCTCCAGGGATGTGTTAAAAATCAAAATAGTACTTCCCCCAGGCTGGGTTAAGGGAACAATCTGCTCCATAATTCCAAAATGTTCTGCGCTTTGCCCGCCAAAATCACCCATAGGACTGTCCAGCAGAATTAAATCGTAGGTCTTATTGCAGTTCGAAATATACTCTATATTGTTCATCACATGAAATTTTGCATTTGGATGCTCAATATTTTTTTTATACGTGTCTGCATAATCGCATATATCAACGGCATCGATCTGGCTAAATTTAGAGGCAAAATGTTTGGACAACCAATTCCCTTCTTTCGCAAATGCATCCAACATTGAAACGTATTGAATAGAAAGCTCACTTGTAATATTTGCAAAAAAATTTTCTATACCCTCTTTTTCTGAAATTTTATTCTGCATGGGAACTAATTTTTCCTCTAAATTTTTCCAAGATTCTTACTATGTTACAATACCCCATGAGTCAAGGTTGAATTATCTTTCATTTCATTATTTCCTCGCTTATCCTAACTACTTCAATTAGCCCTGATAAAATTTACTGGGCTTATGAACTTTTAAAGTCGAGATCAAATGCATACCAAATTCAAGAACGTATTGGTTCTTTCACCTCATACGGATGACGCGGAACTTGGGGCCGGTGGTTTTATTAACAGGTTGATTAAAACTGGCGCGAATGTCATTTACGCTGCATTCTCGACAGCAGAGGAGTCCGTCCCAGAAGGTCACCCAAAAAATATTTTAACCACCGAAGTCAAGGCAGCAACAGAACGTTTAGGAATAAAGAAAGAAAATCTAGTTCTATATAAATACGGAGTCCGTCGACTCAACTACAACAGGCAGGATATTCTGGAAGACCTTATCAAACTCCGCAATAGATGTGCTTTTGATTTGGTTTTAATGCCTTCCAAAAATGATATCCATCAAGATCATCAGACGATTGCCAGTGAAGGGTTGCGAGCTTTTAAAAAAACCACCATTCTTGGTTATGAACTGGTTTGGAATAATCTTTCCTTCAACACCACGGCCTTTGCAGTTCTAACAAAAGAGGATGTTCAGCAGAAGGTAGACGCCCTTGCCTGCTACGAATCTCAAAACTATCGCGACTACATGTCTAAAGATTTTATTTATTCTTTGGCCAAGACCCGCGGGGTCCAAATAGGCGCGCCCTACGCCGAGGCTTTTGAAGTCGTTCGATTTGTGATGGAAAATGTTGAAAACCAATGATCAAACTTCATTACCAACCCGCAATACATCACCAAAATCCAGCGAGACTTTTTTTTAGCAATTACTAAGATCTAAAATTTAAGGATAAGTTTTAATGATAGTGGGCATCCATCAGCCAAATTACATACCTTGGTTGGGATATTTTTATAAAATAGCTCATTGTGATCTATTTATATTTTTGGATATCGTCAAGTATCCCGATAGAGGGTATGTAAATCGGGTAAAAATAAAAAACCCAACCGGGGCCGTTTGGTTAACTCAACCTGTACCCGCTAAAGATCGCATTAGCCATACAATAAAAGAGATTTGCTTCACAGATGATAGGTGGAGGAAAAAGCATATCAATACTATCAAGGGAAACTACTCCCAGGCTCCCTACTTCAATACATATTTCAAAAGAATTGAGGAAATTATTCTGGATAAGTCGACAGATCGACTCGCACTATTAAATTCCCATCTGATAAAGTTATTTATGGAGTTTTTAGATATTAAAACTAAAACTCAATTCTCAGAAGGAGTCTCCCCCGACGGAAATCCTACAGACAGACTGGTTACCTTGGTTAAAAATGCAAAAGGAACCGTTTACTTTTCCGGGGAAGGAGGAGCGAATTATCAGGATGAAGAAAATTTCCATAATAATGGAATAGAACTTCAATATACAGACTTCTCACACCCGGTTTACCCTCAACTCTGGGGAGATTTTTGTCCGGGCCTTTCTACTCTAGACCTTATTTTTAATTGCGGACCTGACTCAAAAAAGTATATCGAATAACCCGCCCAGTACTGTTTCGAATAAAACCAGTAAAGAATCCTCATACAATATTTGACCTCTTAAAAGAACGACTACAGATGGACCAATCTGAAAGCCATGTTACAATTTTCATTGTCGATGTTTTCACTCCAGAAACCCAATAGACCCTTCACACCCGATTCTTCATGAATGATTACTTTGTATATGTCAGTCAAATCCCCGGTAGCGGTTCTGCCGGCCAGAACAAATTTGAGCAAGGCATAATTAAGGGTTTATTAAGAAAAGAGTTCCAGGAGAAGAATATTGAGATCAAAATATTTTCCGCAACCACATCAGGAGAATCTTCTGAAGATGATAGATTGGTTCTCTTACCATTAAGGAATAAAAATTACAGCGGTTACTTACTTCATCAATTCCGACTGTTTTTCAGTTTAGGAATTTTTTTTTGGCGTCAAAGAAAAAAAAAGGTGGCTATGTTCATCCGTTATCATGACGCAATGATCGCCCCTTTGGTCCTCGCTTTTATTTTCAAAATTCGCTTTTCGATGCGAACCGGGCCAGTGCTCCCCAGCCTTGCCTCAAGCAATAAGAACCCTGGCCCTATCCTATTCAATTCAATTAAATGGGTGTTCGGGCTTTTCTGTTCAAATGCCTCTGCGATTATTACCGTCACAGAAAACATAAAAAAAGGTCTGTTAGAAAACTATAAATTGGATCCGGATAAAATTATCGTAGTCCCCAACGCGGTCGACACGGATCTTTTTTTCCCTGAACCCTCTGATCGGAATAATTGGAAATTGCCCGAAAACGAATTTATTTTTGGGTTCGTGGGCACCATGGATAATACTCAGGGACTGGACACGATCATTCAAGCATTAGGATTCCTTAAAAAAAAGAAGGAAAAGGTCCCTCGCATTTTAATGATTGGTGATGGAGATTATCGATCCACACTTGAATCCATGTCAGAAAAATTGGATGTAGCGGACTCCCTGACTTGGACAGGTAATCTTCCCCACGACCAAGTCCGATCAGCGATCAACGCCTGCGATATGATGCTTGCGCCGGTTTCAATTGATGATCTAAAGTGGAGAGGGTCTTCTTCGTTAAAACTCTGGGAATATCTAGCCTGCGACAAACCCGTTCTTTCTACTAAATTTAGCGACTTCGAATTTCTGGAAAAGTTTAACTTAGGTAAAATGGTTGCAGAAGATAACATGGAAAGCTGGGCAAAAGCTCTGACTTTGGAAGGGGAAAAAGGGGGAAATCTATTACACGGGGAAGGGAAAAAATTTGTGACTGAAAGAAATAGTTACAATTCTGTCGTGGAAAAATTGATCTCCATCAGTTTTGATTCAAAATCAAATTAAATAAAATAGCGCGCTATTTTTTAAAAATCCCACGAAGGACATCACAGGCAAAGGTTGAATCTTTGAGTTCGGACAAACCATTAATTAAAAAAAGTTTTTCTTTAAATGTCTTAACGCTGGCAGGAGGCACGGCTTTTGCCCAGGCCATTGGATTGGCTGCAATCCCGCTTATAACACGCCTCTACACCCCTGCTGATTTTGGGAACTACGCCTTATACACATCCGTCTTCAACCTTTTAGTACCCCTCGTTCATTTGCGTTATGCATTGGCAATTATGTTACCCAAGGAAGAACAAGAGGCATTAGAGGTATTGCGGCTATCCTTAAAGTTATCAATTATATTTGGAATTACTTTATTCACGTTCTTTTTTATAGGCGGCTTTTCTTTTTTCCCAATTCCAGAAGCCTTAAACAATAGTTGGGTTCCAGCATTAATTTGCCTGGCGCTTATTTTTGGAGGATTCACTCAGTCTTACACCGAATGGTCGAATCGAGTAAAAAATTATTTCCTAATGAGTCTTTCGAGAGTGGCCCAAGTAGGCGGGATGGTTGCAGGTCAAAGTGTTACTGGGTTGATTTGGGGTTCGACACTCCCCGGACTGATAACCGGCCACATACTAGGTTCTATATTAGGACTGGGAACTTTAATGAAAGGAAATAAAACCTTAAAAGGCAAAAGTCTTTTCTTCTCCCCAATAGATCCCCTGATAGGGAGCATGGTTCGATACAAAAAATTTCCTTTATATAACTCATGGGGAAGTTTTCTCGATGGCGTTTCCGCCTATGGAACCCCCTTACTTTTAGCAATATACTTTCAACCTGATACCATCGGAAAGTATGCACTTGCCCACACGGCGCTTGCAGCCCCGGTGATGCTCATCGGGCACTCCATTTCAGAAGTTCTCTGTCAAAGGATGGCTGAAAATTTAAAAAATGGCCTGGGCATCGATGAATTGGTTCGCTCCATTCTGCTCCGTTTGGCTTTAATTTCTCTTTCTATCGGATTAATAGTATATTTTTTTGGTCCGGTACTTTTTGGATTTTTCTTTGGTGACCAATGGCTAGTCGCAGGACAATTCGCTCAAATTTTGGTTCCTGCCATGTTCTTTCAGCTCATCTCAACGGGGTTACAAGCCGTGATGAGAGTCAAGGAAAGATTCGATCTTCTACTGTGGATTCAGGTAATACGGGCAATAATTACCATAGCTTCGATAGCAATACCTGGCATGGCTGGCTTTAATGAAACTGAACTATTGACTGTTTTTTCTGTTTCGCGTGCCGTAGCACATATAGCTTATCTAACAATTATTTTAAAAGTTGCACGGGTTATCTGATTATTTCTGGAAGATTAGAAAACTCGCATACAAATTACAGATTCCACCCATTACTTCATGAAAATAACATTTGTAAATCACGCTTCGACGATCTTTTCAAAAGATGGAATTAACCTGATTAGTGACCCTTGGATTGAGGGAAAGGTTTTCCATAATGGTTGGTCCTTACTTTCTGAGACCCAATTTACCTATTCCGATTTCGAAAAGATCACACATATCTGGTTTTCCCATGAACATCCCGATCATTTTTTCCCTCCCAATCTGAAATTGATTCCATTAGAAATCAGAAAGAAAATAACTGTCCTCTTTCAATATACTAAGGACAAGAAGGTCATTGAATTTTGCAAATTTTTGGAATTCAAAGAGGTCATTGAACTACGATCTAATACAGAATTTAATCTGACTCCAAATTTTAAAATCATCGTAACCTCTTCAAGTATAAATTCATGGCTTTATATAAAAACCGATACGCACACGTTTTTAAATACCAATGATTGCGTACTAAACTCCATGAATCTTGCGGAAGAAGTATCCAAAGTTACTGGGGATATTGATGTGTTGTTAACTCAATTCTCCTACGCTTCAAAATATGGGAACACGAACCAACCGGAAGAAAGAGAAAGAGCTTCTGAAGACAAATATCGCCAAATGACAATTCAAATCGAAGCATTCAAACCAAAATATTTTATTCCTATAGCCAGCTTTGTATGGTTTTCACACGAAGAAAATTTTTACATGAATGACAGAATTAACAAAATTGACTCCGTTGAGAATTTCATAAGAAATCACGACGTAACCCCTGTAGTTCTCTACCCTGGAGAAACCTACTCACCGGATGACCCCGTAGACAATAGCAAAAGCCTGCAGAAATACCAGGAAGACTATAAAAAAATAAAATTTGAAAACGCCACTAAAACTCAACCTGTCGAACTCGACCAAATCAAAAAAAGTGCGAAGGACTTTTCAAGACGAATTAGAAAAGAAAATTTATTTGGTTTCGCAATTCTCGCATTAAATCCTATTAAATTTCACCTAACAGACTTAAAAAAAACAGTTGAGTTTTCCATCTTATTTGGATTCAATGAAATTCACATTTCAAAAGAAAAGGCAGATATTCTCATTACATCCGAAGTCCTTGATTATTGCTTTAAATTTAATTGGGGCTTCTCAGCAACAGGGGTGAATGGCAGGTTTCAATCCGTGAATGAAAAAGGATTAGCATTATTCAATGGTTACACAACCGTTGAAGATTGCATAAACTTTAAGGATTCTACATTTATTAGAGCGTTAAATAAAATTGCTCGAAGCATACAAGCCATTTTTCAATAGTCTATTTTTTCAATCTTCACAGATGCATCAGGAACAAGGTCGTCAACAAGCATCATTTAGAATATCTAAGGGAACTGATTTGCTTTCCATAAATAATAATTATTTTGCATACCTCAAAGGAGCTTTGGTTTTCTCCTATTTTCTCTTAAGAGGTGTGCAACTTGACGAGCTTATTGGTCAAAGGTCCGGGAATGTAGATTTTTCTATCGGGACTTATCTCTTGGGTGGCGGAGTAGTTCTATTTTCGTTGCTTACTATGGTCCAAAAAAATGTGGCTATGCCCACCCAGTTTTTCTACATGTTTGGCGTAATTTTTCTAACAACCTTCTCTTTTCTTTTTTGGGACAATTTAAATGCGGGAACTGGGCACATGTCTCTCTACATTGAGTACATGTCAAGCTTAACGCTGGTATTTTTCATATATTTCACATTTCAAACCCAAAAAGAAATCGAAATATTTTTTAAGTCTTTAACCTATGCATGTTTGATTATAAGTCTTTTTTGGATCACCAACATCATACAAAACCCCGGAGCCGTATGGAGAACAGGTAATATTTTAGGGGATAGCCACACATATTCAGCAACCAGCTATCAATTAGTGGGGGCTATTTGGGCAGCCCCATTGGTAAACTTGCTTGATTCCCATCGTCCTTTTCATTCCAAGCTACTAAGAGACTTTCCTCTATTAATAATTTTTGTTTTTGGCCTCGTTTTCCTGGGTGCCAAAGGTGGTGCTTTGATATTTATTATCATATTGTGTTTTTTCTGGTTCCTATATTTCAAGGGAATGAAGAAAGAGGGAGCCGTAAAATTTTTCTCAAATCTTTTTCCACTTTTGATCTTAGTTGCCTTAGCCATTGGATATGCCCTTACAAACTTGGGCCAAAGTGTTGCTCCAGTCGAACGTATTTTCGGACTATTTAGCAAAGGAGGATCGGGCGGACGCCTTGATATATGGATGTATTCATTAGGAATGAGCTTTTCGGATTTACCTGGCCTATTAATAGGAAAAGGCTTCGGTAATTTTTTCCTTCTTGGTGCAGGGAAATGGCCGCACAACTTTTTCCTAGATTTGGCTTTTAACGCCGGGTTCCCCGCCGCCCTGTTACTAATTTTTTGGATTTTCAAAATCTGGCGTTCTAACTACAAATATATGAAGCAAGAATTCCAGAATCCTGCCCTAAGAAAACTCATGCTACAAACCATAGGTTGGGGAATTGTAGGTTGTTTTTACGCATTTGGCGGAGGGAAGTTTTCCAGTGCAACCATGCTTTGGTTTTTCCTTGCACTATCCATCCGAATACACCAACTCACTCTCCAGGAAATTAAAGCTGCAAATCAAGGAAGGAAAATGCATTGATCGTTGAATGGGTTGGCTGTAGTGGAGCAGGAAAATCAACTTTACGTGAAGAAACTCACAAACTACTTCTTTCTTCAGGGGTGGATGTCCGCAAACCACTTGAAATCTTCCTTGGGAAAACTACCGCCAAGCTAATCCAAAATGAAAAACTCCGAAATTTGGTTTTGGATTTCCTCGTTCTTCCCTGGTCAATTTTAAGCACAGCTAAACACCGGCATTTTTTTAAGTTTTGCACCAAAATTCTTAGACGGGATTACCCCAGCATTAAGCAAAGAATATTTTTGCTTCGCAGCATTTTACGAAAAATGGGGCTTTACGTTTTTTTAAATTGCTTTCCCAACGACAAGCAACTCATTCTTGTGGATGAAGGGACTGTTCACATTGCTCATATACTTTTCGGAAACTCTAGCAAGAAAGATATTTCACGGAATGACATAGAAGAATTCTGCGATTTGGTTCCTGTCCCCGAATTGGTTATTCACATAATGGCGCCCAAAACGGAAATCATCAACAGAACACTGAGCCGACGAGATAAACCCATAAACGAATTATCCCCCGAAGCTTTAAAGCAGTTTATAGAGTTAGGGTTTGAAATTTTTCACATAATAAATCAACTTAATCCCTGGGATAAAAAAAACATTACATTTTTGAATGAAGATAAGGAATTAGGGAACATAAAGGAAAACGCCTTGATTATTACAAACCAGATTATGGATATTTTCCCGACATTAAAAAAATGAACACGATTCCTTTAATAAAAAACTTCTTTAACACTCTAAATTCCCGACAAGTCGAATACTGTCACTGGAAAAGCAATCATTTAATCGAAACATTCCTTCAGGGAGAAGGTGATCTGGACATCCTTGTCGCCGAAAATTCTCAAGAAGGTTTCAAGGAGGCTTTGGCAGAATTCGGATTTAAAGAAATCGTTAGCCCAGAGTGGGAGCAAACCCCATCTGTATTCCATTCCTATGGGTTTGATGAAGAAACAGGTGAAATCGTTCACATACATGCTTATTTCAAACTTTTTACGGGTGGCAACTTAATCAAAAATTACCATCTACCTCAAGCCGAGGGGCTGTTAATTGAAAACTCATCTGAGTTTAAGGGCATCAAAATACCAAAACGCTCACCGGAACTTTTAATATTTGTTATCAGAAAAATACTTGAATGCGGATCCATCCCAGATTTCCTTTTCACGTATCGAGAAACAAAGGTTATAGAAAAGGAATTAAAGTGGCTTTGTGACCGCGACACGGTAACCGAAGCCAAAGCGCTTCTACCCAATTATTTCCCCTTTCTCAATGAAGATCTGTTCGATGAATGTATTGCCACCTTACAATCCAAACCAAAATTTTTTCGTTGGGTTTCTTTAAGCAAGAAGTTGCAAAAAGTTTTTTCGAGTTGCTCAGTAAATTCACCCCTGAAAAACAACTTTCTTACCTGGAAAAAATTCTTCCACGTTCTGTATCAGAAGTTCATTCTGAAAAAATCTGCTTTTAATTTTCAAAAGGGCGGCGCCTTTATTGCATTCGTAGGTGCTGATGCATCGGGGAAAAGCACTCATATCGAAAAAACCAAAAAATGGCTCCACAAGCTCGTTTCCGTTAAAAACATTCATTCAGGAAAACCACCAGCAACTTTACCCACTTTTTTTCCACGTCTTTTTTTACCGGTTTTTCGAAAGCTACTTCCCAGCCAACGCACTAATCATATAGAATTTACAAGCCATAACAGCGATTTAAGTGAAAAACAAAAATCCCATTACTCCTATTTCTACTTAATTCGATCTATTATGATTGCCTATGATCAGCGCGCCCTAATTCGAAAAGCTCGTTGTCTGGCAAATAAGGGAGATATAATAATTGCCGATCGGCATCCTTCCGCTGCCCTTGGAGGTATGGATGGACGCAGAGTCGACCCAACCTTTTTTGAAAACCATAGCCCTGCAAAGCGCTTTTTAGCGGTCATTGAAAAAAGGATTTACGAGGACATCCCAAAACCTGATATGGTTTTCAAACTTTCTGCCCCGTTGAACATTCATCTACAACGATTAGCAGAACGAGGAGAAAAAGTTGATGAAGAAGCAGAAAAAATTATGGAAAGCCGCAAAGCAGTAATGGGAAAATGGGAACTCCCAGGCGCGCTTATACACGAAATAGACAACTCTGCACCTTTAGAAGAAGTTCAAATTAAAATAAGAGGTTTAATCTGGAGTTCAATATGATTTTTTCGTGTATCCTTAACTAGAGTTTTTTTATTCTGGCCATTTCTTTTTATCCAACTCACACAGAAGAATGATTATTACAATCTCTTCGCAATAGCCCAACAAGAAACCAAAAATTATTTTATCCACTAAAGGAAAAATTTTGTGTGTGGCATCATCGGTTCCCTAACCAGGGATAAATCAAGCTTCGAAGATATTAAGGCCAAAACCCATATTGCGATTAAAAATGTTTCCCATCGTGGGCCAGATTCTATGGGAACAGTTTTCAAAGAACGCTTTGGACTCGCCTTAGGCCATACTCGTCTTTCCATTTTTGATCTTTCCGAAACCGGCAACCAGCCCATGGCTAGCCAATCCTCCCGATCGCAGATTGTTTATAACGGAGCGATTTACAACTACCTCGAACTTAAAGATGAACTAAAAAAAGATGGCGTCCAATTTCGAGGTACCAGTGATACGGAAGTGCTATTGGAATCTCTTGAAAGGTATGGAACCGATTGCCTTGAAAACTTAAGAGGCATGTTCGCATTTGCTTTTTGGGATGAAAAAAAAGAAGCGTTAATCTTAGCCAGAGATAGGGTTGGCAAAAAACCTCTCTACTACAGCCATACTGACAAAGGATTTTTCTTTGCGTCTGAAATAAACGCACTGGCAAGCTATGTTCCACCAGAACTACTAGGTATTAATCATTCTGCTCTTAACGATTATCTGAGTTGGGGATATATCGGCGGAGAGAACACTATATATAAAGGTATTCACTGCCTCCCCCCCGGTTGCTTTCTAATTCTGGACTCACGAAATAAAATTCAAATAAAGCCCTACTGGAAACCTCAATGGGAAATCACCACGCAAACTGAACCAATAGATCTTTTACAAAAGACTGAGGACATAATTCAAGAAGCGGTTCAAATTCGGTTGCGGGCAGATGTTCCGGTGGGGGTCTTGCTTTCCGGGGGCATCGATAGCGGTTTGGTAACCGCCCTGGCTGCAAAAGGATCCAACAATCCCATTAGCACGTTTTGTGTTGGTCTGGATAACTCAGAACTCGACGAAAGGTCACCGGCTCGGGAGATTGCCAAACTTTACAAAACCGACCACCATGAAATCGTTTTAAAACCAGACATGTCAGATAACCTTGGCAGAATTCTACATGCCTATGGCCAACCTTTTGCCGACGCTTCTGCCATCCCGTCATTTTTTGTTTCAGAGTTTGCGGCCCAAACCGTAAAAGTCGTCTTAAACGGAGATGGTGGTGATGAGTTATTTTGCGGATACAGAAGGCATATCCTTGCCTATTACTTAAAATATTTTTCCAGAGGTATTGGGAAATTTTCTCCATCAGCTTTGGCTTCAGGATTATTAAAGGTACTTCCTTATCCAACTGGACACCGTACCCGATTCTCATTTTTCTATCGAGTCCTAAGAGTTCTTGCTGCTAAAGGAAACCAGCGACATCTAACTCTCTCTTCCGATGGTTTCAACAATGTAGAAAAAGGTTCGCTTTACAAAAACCCCGCAGATTTTTTAAATGGAAAGGGGTTCATGGATAAAAAATTAGAATCTTTGAGTCATTTAAAAAACCTCAACCTGCTTCTTGCTGCTGATTTTGAGTCTGAGCTTCCATATGACCTGTTAGTCAAAATGGATATTGCCACTATGGCTCAAGGTTTGGAAGCCCGGTCTCCTTTTTTAGATTCAAAATTAATTGAACATTCGCTATCAATCGCCTCGACCTCTAAAATTAAGGGATTGCAAACGAAACCTATTTTAAGAGAAATCGCCAGCCGACATCTTCCACCCAGTATTTTAAATTTACCTAAACGCGGCTTTGAAATTCCCTTAAAAGATTGGCTGAACGGCCCATTGAAAGAACACTGCCAAGATATGCTATTAAATTCTTCAGGTATCGTTGCTGAAATTTTCAATAAAAATCAAATTGAAGCTTTACTAAACAATAAAAACACCCAAGACTCCAAACACTCACGATGGGCACAACTTGTTTGGACTTTATTTGTGCTTTCCTGCTGGGATCAAAAACGCAGGGAAATTGTTAAAAACTAAATCTTTATTTAAAGCTTAAATGAAAATTGCTCTAATAAATTCAGATGATTTTTCTATTTTCATATTTCGCAAAGGGCTGATACTTTCATTAATCAAGCAAGGACACGAAGTCTGTCTAATTTCAACTTCCGGAGATTATGTAGAAAAATTAGAAGCACTGGGTGCACGACACATTCCAGTAGATCTGGATCGGTTTATAAACCCTATTAGCGATATTCGATTATTAGTTCAGTTTTATAAAATTTTCCGTCAAGAAAAGTTTGATATCGTTCATAATTTTACGATCAAGCCAAATACTTTCGGAACCATTATGGCCTACCTGGCTGGTTGCAAAAGAATATTTAACTCCGTAACTGGCCTCGGATTTCTTTTTTACGACCCTGAAGAAAAGAGTTTAAAGTCAAAAATACTAAAGACCGGGATTAAGTTTTTGTTTAAAATTTCCTCTCGCCTGGCAGAAAAAACCTGGTTCCAAAATCCTGACGATGTAAATTACTTTATCCAGAACCGCATAATTACACCTGACAAAGCCGTTATGATTAAAAGCAGTGGCATCAATCTCGATGAATGGATGCGTCCCGATCGAGACCGAATTGCCGCATTAAAAAGAGAAGCGGGCTTTCAGGCCGAAGACATTTTGGTCACTATGGTCACACGGGCTCTTAACAACAAGGGCATACACGAATTCCTTTATGCAATGAAACAATTGACTCAAAAATACCCTAACGTTAAATTTATTCTAGCTGGAGGGGCAGAAGAAAATTTGGACAGAGGAGTTTCGGCTGCATATCTTCACGAACAAACAAAAAAATACCCTTTTATCTGGCTGGGTCATCAGGAGAATATTATTAACACATTTGCAATTACAGATATTGTTGCCTTCCCCTCCTATTATCGCGAGGGGGTACCAAGGTGCTTGCTGGAGGCCATGGCATTAAAAATACCAATTGTCACAACCGATAGCGTTGGCTGCCGTGAAGCCGTTGACGATGGTGTGAATGGATTCCTGGTCCCCATAAAAAACGGAGCCGCTGTTTCTGAAAAAATAGAAGTTTTGATTCAGAACCCTGAGCTAAGATTGAAAATGGGTATTGCAGGATTTGATAAAGCAAAACTTGAATTTAATGAGAATTTGGTTGTAAATGGTTTGCTGAAAGAATTATATCAATTGCCCTGAGTCAACCTAAACGCAATTCTATTCAATATGAAAACAACCGTTGATTTCTTAAAAGTCACTGAAATGGCCAATGACCTTGTTAGCAAAGAACAAGTTCAAAGGTCTTTTGACCGTTATTACTGGGCGAAAAGTTTCTGTGAGGGGAAAACCACACTTGAAGTTGCCTGTGGAACAGGACAGGGCCTAGGCTACCTTTCAAAGGTGACTAAGCGTTTTGTCGCAGGTGACTTTTCCAGAGATATATTGGATATCACCCAACAACATTATGGTTCTAGAATAGATTTGCTTCAGTTGGATGCCCAACAACTTCCGTTTGCAGATCAATCACTTGATGTAATCATTTTATTTGAGGCCATATATTATTTACCTAATACTGACCTTTTCATCCAGGAATGCCGCCGATTGCTTAAACCAAATGGGAAAGTACTCATCGCCACTGCAAATAAAGACCTCTTTGATTTTAATCCCAGCCCATACACCCATAAATACTTTGGCGTACTCGAACTTAAAGATATCTTTAATCAATACGGATTCGAGACAGAGTTTTTTGGGAACACCCCGGTTGGTGAATTATCATCCATTCAGCGCTGGACACGCGGCATAAAAAAAATTGCGGTAAAACTTAACCTGATGCCTAAAACAGCGGAAGGGAAAAAGTGGCTCAAAAAAATTATTTTTGGGAAGCTGGTTAAAATGCCTGGAGAAATAACGGAAGGGTTATTTTCTTCTTCCAATCCGATATCTTTGAGCGATCAAAAAGTTGATAGGGAATACAAAGTTATTTTTTGCGCTGCCACCCTAAAAAGTTAAATGAGTTTCCGGACGCATAATTTTTTCGACCGATAAAAAATTTCCCATTCCAAAATTATAGAAAAAACATCCGCGATCATACCGCTACTTATAATTCTCGACCTCCATTTTGAGCATAAAAATTAAGGCTCACCCCCGTTTCATCCGCAATTTCACCATTATTCCTATTCCAAAATAATAGCTCGAAACTAATCAGGACCTGACTCAACGAACCATTAAAATTACAGCTACACTCTTTAAGCTCCACACAATTGTGACATTTATGTGACTGAAAAATAATCTTTTATTTGATTTCTAAGTTATAATCTTAATATAATTACACTATAAAACAATAGATTAACCTTGATGATATTCAGACATTTTTTAAGCGGAATCCCAAAAAGTGCACAATAAAGGGTTCCGATAAGAGTCATATTAAGTCTATTTCCTACAGGTACTTGGGAATAGAAATCAGCAAAAATTCGAGAACAAAAAATGAATATTCTAAATTCCAGCTTAAAACTAAAAACCGAGAATGTAAGAACCCTTGTCATCAAAAAGCGCAGGGTTATTCCCTTCTTTAATTACTCGGAAGTGTTTTCTTCTACTGAAGGTGAATTTGTTGAAATATTTCAAGATGTGCTTCGCCGTGGAGCATTCATTCAACAAAATGATCTATTGGAGTTTGAACAAAACCTAGCTAAATTTTTGGGAGTCAAATTTGCTTTTGGAGTTGCTAACTGTACGGATGGAATGATAATCGCTATGAAGGTCATTGGTATCAAACCGGGCGATGAAGTCATCTTTCCATCACATACTTTTGTAGCCTCTGCTGCCTCAATTCATTTTGCAGGTGGAACGCCCGTACCCGTGGAATGTGGGCCAGATCATTTAATGGATCCCGCTGCAATTGAAAAAGCGATCACCAGTAAGACCAAGGCAATTCTTCCTGTCCAGCTAAATGGACGAACTTGCAATATGGATGAAATTCAAAAAATAGCGGATAAGCATGGGCTTAGAATCATTGAAGATTCTGCGCAAGCTTTAGGTTCTAAATTCAAAAATCGCTCTGCCGGTTCGTTTGGCGATATAGCAGCTTTCAGTTTTTATCCAGCAAAAACTTTGGGTTGTTTTGGGGATGGGGGTGCAATTGTCACTAATGATGAAAAAATTGCAAAGGAAATCCTCAAGTTCAGAGACCATGGAAGAGACGAGTTTGGAGAAGTAACAGGTTGGGGCCTCAACTCCAGACTTGATAATCTACAAGCTGCAATATTAAATTTTAATTTAAGCAATTATGAAAAAACCATAACTCGACGGCGTGAAATTGCCAAGCTCTACGACAACTACTTAAACAACCTCTCAGAATTGCATCTTCCCCCAGCTCCAGACAGCCATCCAGACCATTTTGATATATATCAAAACTATGAAGTTGAAGCTGACCGCCGGGAAGAGCTACGTGAACATTTGGATCAGGCTGGAGTCAAATCTATACTTCAGTGGGGGGGCAAAGCAGTTCATCAATTCGAAAACTTGAATTTGGATCACCAGCTACCTATTACTGAAAAGATGATGGCACGTTCATTTTTGCTACCCATAAACACCATGATTAGCGATGATGACGTGAAATACATTTGTGATAAGATCCGAGAGTTCTACGGCAAATAGCCCTCCGAAAACCCAATAGCCGGTTTGACTTTTGGATATCAAAGACCTAGCTAAAAAAATTCGCCTTCATACTTTGGAAATGACTTCCCTGGCGGGGAGTTCGCATATTGGTTCATCTTTCTCCATGACCGATATAATTGCTGTCCTTTACGGGACCATTCTAAAATTTAATCCTAAACAACCCAAGTGGGAAAAGCGAGATCGTTTTATTTTAAGCAAAGGACACGCCGCATCCGGTTTATATGCTGCACTAGCTGAATGTGGATTCTTCCCTGTCGACAAACTTAAAACATTCTATCAAGACGGTTCCAGCCTTCTGGGCCATGTCTCCCATAAGGATATTCCCGGTGTAGAAGTTTCAACAGGTTCACTGGGACATGGCCTTCCAATTGGCACGGGCATGGCCTATGGGGCAAAACTTGATAACAGCGATCACAAGATATTTGTTTTATTAAGCGACGGTGAATGCGATGAAGGTTCTAACTGGGAAGCAATAATGTTTGCCGCACATCACAAGCTGGACAACTTAGTTGCAATAATTGACTACAACAAAATCCAAAGTCTGGATCAAGTATCTAATACATTAGCTCTCGAACCCTTTGCTGATAAATGGAAAAGTTTTGGCTGGGAAGTTATGGAAGTTGACGGTCATAATTTTGAACAAATGCAAAATACTTTCTCAAGCCTTCCGCTTCAATCAAATCATCCCACATGCATCATCGCCCATACAATAAAAGGTAAAGGCGTGTCTTTCATGGAGGAATCTGTACTCTGGCATTACCGAAGTGCTCAAGGGGATGAGTATTCAGCGGCTAAAAAGGAATTAGAGTCCTTATGAGAGATGCTTTTATAAAATCCCTTTCAGAGCTTGCTGAAAAAGATTCCAGAATTTTATTGATCACAGGCGACCTGGGCTTTGGCGTTCTGGATGAATTTTCTAAAAAATATCCCAAACAATTTTTAAATGCTGGCGTCGCCGAACAAAACATGACGGGGCTAGCTGCAGGCCTGGCCTTGGAAGGAAGAATAGTCTTCACCTATTCGATTGCAAACTTTCCGGTGATGAGGTGTTTGGAACAAATCCGAAATGACGTCTGCTACCACAACGCCAATGTAAAAATAATATCTATTGGAGGCGGTTTTAGTTATGGCTCCTTGGGCATTTCGCATCATGCGACGGAAGATATATCAATCATGCGATCCATGCCCGGCATGACTACTATTGTTCCCGGAGACTTATGGGATGCTTCTGAGTCCGCAAAAGCTTTGGTCAACACAGAAGGTGCCTGCTATTTAAGATTAGATAAATCTCACGCCCCCCGCACACCAGACAAAGAAGGTGAATTCAAAATTGGTAAAAGCCGGCGTTTGCTCGAAGGGAAAGATTTGACCCTCATAAGTTCCGGAGGAATTTTAGGCGTAACATTACTGGCAGCACAACAATTAAAAGAAAAAGGCATCCATTGTCGTGTTGAAAACATGCACACTCTCAATCCCATTGATGAGGCCGCAATAGTCGCAGCTGCCAATGAAACAGATGGCATCATCACCATCGAAGAACATACCGTCAAGGGAGGCCTGGGAGGAGCTGTCGCCGAGATCTGTCTTGAAAAAGGTAACTGCCCCAAGTTTTTCCATCGCATCGGAATCAGATCAGAAATGACCTCTATCGCAGGCAGCCAAAATTATTTGCGTCAGGCACATAATATGGATGAAAACGCCATTGTTTCTACCGCTATTAAATTAATCGAAGAAAAAATAAAAACTGCCTCCTAAAAATGAAACGAGCTTTTGATATTATTTTTTCATTTATAGGGATGATTGTGATTAGCCCTGTGCTTATACCGGCCACCCTGGCAGCATGGCTTCAGGATTTTCATTCTCCATTTTATTTTTCGGTCCGAGTTGGAAAAGGTGGAAAAACTTTTAATATGGTTAAGCTTCGGTCCATGAAAGTGAATGCCGATAGCTCAGGAGTCTTTTCAACAACCAGCAACGATCCACGAATCACTCCCATAGGAAAATTAATCAGGAAGTTTAAATTAGATGAACTCCCACAAGGCTGGCATGTCTTAAATGGCGATATGAGTTTTGTAGGACCTCGGCCGCAAGTTCCGTTTGGAGTAGACGATTACACAGAAAAAGAAAAAGGCCTGCTTAAAGCCAGACCTGGGATCACAGATTTTTCATCGATTGTGTTTGCAGATGAAAGTGAAATCCTAAAAGACAGTAAGGACCCTGACCATGATTACGATCTTCTGATTCGTCCATGGAAAAGCCGACTAGGACTTTTCTATATTGATAAGCAGTCACTATTGCTTGATATTTTCTTAATGGTGCTAACACTTGTAGGAATCGCATCCAGAGAGAAGGCCTTAAAAGGAGTCGTCTACGCCTTAAGAAAGCTAAAGGCGGACCCTGAACTAATTCGGGTTTGCCAAAGACTGGAGCCCTTGCAACCGCACACCCCACCCGCCTAGAAAACCACCCACCTGACCACCGAACCTATAAGGGAGTTTAAAGAAGAAATCTATTGGTTTCATCTGTTGAAGGAACCAGGCAGGAAACCCGGGGAAACCAACGGTATCTGTTTCTTGCAATCCATTTGTAAAAAAAGTCTCGAATTGATGAAGGAACCCATAAAAACACTCCCGCAAGAGCATATATATTCCCAAGAGAACATAAAATTTTTAAGGCCCCCGTACTCTCAATAAAGTGCCCTTCTTCATTCAAAAGGATTAATGAATCTGTGTCTTCGCGAAGGTGGCGAGGGAGGCAGGCTTCTGCAGTTTTTCCCTGGAGAGGAGCAAAATGAAATATCTTCGATCGATCTCTCTTTAAAATGAACTGCACGGATTGATGGCAGAAACCACAGTTCCCATCATAAAAAATAATGGGAATGTTTTCAGTTTGGCTATGTTCTGTCACAATTTTAAATTATCTGAATGAGGTTGAACTAATATAAAAGAATTTTAAATTACGGAATTGGAATCTTTCTAATTATTTTATCCTGAAGCAAATGAGCCTTATCGTCTTCGTAGTGATACTCTCTGAACCGAATTCTAATTAATTTTATAGGTTCCTGAAGCTTATAAACCCCTGGAGGGTCATGAAAAAAATCATCAAAATAAACATGGTGAGGAGCCGGAAAATAGCTAAAAACTATATCCTTACTCTTCCGTTTATTTAAATTATGGAAATAGGTCTGTATAAACTCATCAAATTGTTTTGCCTTTTCTTCATCATAATTATTCTTACCAATTTTTTCCTTGAGGGCAGGAAGACCTGCGATCCCTGAGTTTTTAACAGCGATAAATTGGTCGTATTTGGTTGTACCCCCTGTAGAGTAAATTAATTTCTCATCAATTATGTACTCAAAACGCTGAAACTCAAATAGAACGTGAAAAGGATCCATGAAACTATCCTGGATCCTATAGGATTTTCCACTCTCTCCAATTCCTTCGGTCTGAAGTTTAAAATAATTCCTTGTATCCCACCAGCCTAACGGGACAGGTCTAAAATATATTTCGGAAAAGAAGATAATAAGAATAGAAAAGACAAAATATTTTCCATTAAAAATAACCTCATAGGGTTTCTTTTCGAGAGCTAGTAAAAATACTACTAAAGCCAAATTCACCCAAATCCATTTCCAAAACAATATTCCAGACTCAATAAAGATTCCTAAATGAAGAGCGGCGAATGAAAGAATGAAAAGAATTGCAATTTTTTTTCTAAATAAAATAAATAGGGCCCCAATCTCCAATGCCACTGTGGCGAGCATCATAGGGGTGTTTAAAAACTTTAACCATTCGACAAACTGCTGCTTGGCTGACTCATCAAGAAAAGCCAACCACCCCATATCAAGCTTCCAAATAGCATGCAGATACAATTCATTTATGAAAGACCATTCATAAAAATTAGGACTTATCCAAAGTTTCTTTACTCCCGGATTAAAATAGAATGAAGCGCAAATACAAATAATAAGAAAAACATAGGTTTTGCATTTTATCTTCCCTTCAATCAAGCTCACCGGAAAGGCAGACAAGATAGCCCTTATAATTTTTTTCTGTCCCACTTCCACGGAATTAACAAGGCCGCCATATTTTGCATGCAAAAGTCTTGTTAAAATCACTAAATGCATGAAAGCCATAAAAGCCAGAAGCATGTTCGTGGGTAAATACTTATCGTTTATGGAAAAGTGGATCAGGGGATAGTTAAATTGGGATATAACAAGAAGAAATGCAGGGACAAAAATTGCAGCGAAGGCCGGGTGCACCAATATCAAACCCGCTGAAAAGAGCAGAAAAAACCTGTCAAAATAATGAGCCTGATCTAGATACAAATTATAATCATAGGTTGAATAAGCCCATGCTAGAACGAAAGCAACTATGAATATAAAATATTTTAACTTGCGGCTTGACTCAAAATTTTTCCAATAAAGATATTTATAATTTAAAAATATAAACACATTGTTGAGGACAAACCCAGCCAGAACTACCGGATTTTTCAAACTGGCCAGAAGCAAACTGGAAGAATAATAGGGAACTTGCTGAGGCGAGCTCTCAAGGTTGAAGTTAAAGATTTTAAAATTAAAAATATTATAAAATAAATCATTAATCTTGCCGATCGCCCTCTCATACCCGAGATAAAAGGTAATATAATTGAGACCCCAGAGAAAAAGAAAAAAGAATATTAAGAAAAGAGTCTGGAAGTAAAAAGACTTTTCGGAGTCTTGTGTTGGGTTTTCAGATGAGGGTAAAGCGGGCTCTTCAGGTTTCATACCAACTCCTTGTAGACGTTGGACCGAGAAATATTTGGTGCGAAACCCAATCCGTCCTAGATTAAACTATGGAAATGCGGTAACTAAACTATCTGGGTTAAAAGCATTACACATGCGTTCTCCCACTTAAACTTTTTTCTTACTTTGCGCCACTCCAGCATAATCTGATCCATAATAACCGTATTCTTTATTTCCATAATATCCATAATACGGGGTGGCATCTTTGGGATTGACCATATTCAGGACAACTCCAATAATTTTATGAGTTGTCGCCATTAATTCCTGTCCTGATTTCCTTCGTTCCGAAGTACCCGCTTGTTTTGTATCTGCCGTTGTCGAGAACACAAATTTATTCAATGCCCTTTGGACTAACGGGGCATCATTCCCTCCGGCCTTAACCACAAAAATAATACCATCACAGGACTTACTTATAGTGGAAGCATCTGAAACCAACATCACTGGAGGCACATCAATAATCACATGATCATAATTATCTCGCAAATATGAAATCAGGCTTTTAAATTTCAAGGAATTTATTAGATCAACCATATTTTCTACTGATTCCCCCCTAGGAAGAATAGAAACGTTATGATTGATCCCGGTAGAATGGATGCATTCGTTCAAAGGGTTTTTCCCTGAAATTGCTTCCACCAGGCCGGGTTCCTCTTGGATATTAAAAATAGAATGTATTCTTGGTCTGCGTAAATCCGCATCAAGTATTAAAACCCGCTTGCCTAAATGTGCCAAAGCCAATGCCAGATTTGAAACCAGGGTGGATTTCCCTTCTTTCGGGGTTGCGCTGGCAACCATCAAAACCTTTTTCGAATTCCCTGGTGTCGCATTCAGCAGGTTGGTTCTTAGCATTCGAAATTCTTCTACCCGTTGTGAATCGCTATTTTGCCTTAGAGGCAAGTTACCCTCACCTTTACTGAACATGGAAATTGAGCCCAAGTTTAAAAAAGGTATCTGCCCTTCCATGTCTTCTTCTGTACGCAATGTACGATCTAAAGATTCAAGAAAGAAAACTAGAAAAATCCCAAAGAATGCCCCTAAACCAAAAGACAACCCGACATTCAAGGTGATATTAGGTTTGATATGGGATATTGGCACTTCTGCAGCATCAACAATTCTCACATTACTGTCAGTTTGCTTCGATTCAATATCTGTTTCCTTTTGCCTCTGCAAAAGTATTTCATACATTTTTCGATCACTCGCAACATCTCTGCTAAGGGAGTTGAAACGAAGCACATCTTTATCAAGAATAATAACCCCTTTTTTTTGTTCAATCTGACGATTAATCAAAGACTTTTCTCGCGATCTTAGAGATTGCAAGTCTATTTCAAGGGATCTCAACATTCTATCAATTGCTAAAGGAGTTCTTTCTTCCAGTCCTTTAAGTTTTTGTGAGAGGGAAGTTATCTTCGGATGTTTAGGACCCAACTTTTTTGATTCTTCAGAAAGCTGCTTTTTGATTTCTCTATATTCAATATTTAAGGATTTTAAATTTGAATTTCGAACTGTATCTGGAAGATCTAGTAATAATTCAACCGGTTCATCCATTCTTGATTCCAACTGATTTTTAAGAGTCTCTTTTCTGACAATGTCCGATTTAACAGCATTGATTTCCGAGTTTGTCAGAGTGAGTTTTTGATTGGCAATTACTCGCCTTTCATCAAGGGAGGTGAGTTTTTTTCTTTCTTTAAAATCGGATAGAATTTTTTCTGTTTTACTCAGTTGGTTTTTAGTTTCTTCCAGTCTGGCGTCCAGCCAATCCCCCACCCCTGCTTCTTGTGAACTTTTTAGTTCAATTTTTTTCAGGATAAATATATCGGCCACACTATTCGCTATTTCAGCAGCCCAACTTGGGGAATGGTCTAAATAGCTAATCTTCACCAACCGGTCTCCTGAGACCGGATCAATTTCCAGATTACCAAGGAAACGATTTACCAGGGAGGTATAAGGGTCACTCGCTACATCTTCTTCATTTAATTTTTCTCGAATTCCAAATTCGATCATTTTGTCCCCAACCCACTTCCGGAAATGGGAGAGACTAAATCCCTCAGAGCTTTCTACTTTATCCCCAAGTCTATCTTCCAAACCAAGGCGCTGGATAACATTTTTTGCGAGAGACCGACTTTTTAACAATTCATACTGTGTTTGATAAAAACCAAAGGCTCCCATGCCCATGCCTGGGGAAGGAAATGATGGAGTTAACTGAAGGGCTTTGGGAGGTTCTCGCTCAATAAGGATTTGCACCGTCGCCCTGTAAACGGGTTTCATGCGATATGAAATCAGGGTAGTCACTAAGACAAAAAATAAAATACACCCAATAAATGTAAACTTCCTTTTGGAAATTACCTTAAAGAATTCAGAAATCTGGAAATCTTCAGTATCTTTATTTAAGATCACAGCAGGTGCCCCTGTTCATTTAAAGTATTCCAACAATGATTTTCAAAGATTCAAAAAACCGTTGCAACAGACAAAGATAAAGAGTTTCTTACATAGTCGCCGTCATCAAAATTAGAACTATCTTGGCTGCGTTTATATCCCAACTCAACTTTTAGCCACTTTTGAATGTTGTAAATCAAATCCAGCTCGGCTGTAGTAACATTATCACTTCTCTCTTTCAAAGTGCCGTTGTCATTAATAGCATCCGCTTGCGCTTCACTAAAGTCACGATTCTCAAATCCGAAAAAAGCCCTCGTCCCAATTTTAGGGAATAATGGCCATTGCTGTTCCCAAGCTAAACTAATATTCGTAGCAATGTGAAAGGAGGTTGCTGCAAAAGTCGAATCCTGGACACTTCTTTCGCCTTTAAGAGTAAATTTAGTTCGATCTGAAAAATCATAATTCAGGTTCGCTTTATAACTAAAACCTCCTCGACTACTACCGCCAGAAATTATTCTCTCCTGATAGCCAATCCCCAAGTCTCCCGAAATCAAAGCTGAAGGCTCAAATTTTACGACAGCAAAAAAACCATAAAGGTTGGAGTCGTTGTTGGTGGATTGCGGTGCGGTATAGAGGGTGTTTTGATAAATCAAGTTAACCCCAAAACTTGTTAACGATGTCCAAGCCCATAGAAAAGATGAGGAAGCATTGAATTCGTTATTGTCTTCCCCTTGTAGAGTTGAAGCTTCAAATCTTTCGAATCCCATTTTCCCATTTAAGCTCACCACAGTTCTAGGTGTTAATGCCCACCGAAACCGCTCACCCAATTCTGTTAAAGTCCGCTCTGATCTCGGGTTAAAATTACTCGCAAACTCAGAGGATGAGGGGTCAACAGTATTCAGATAATTGCCAAACAAAGAAAGCTGCGTTCTACCCCCCTTACCCGCAAGGGTGACTTCAACATCTAAATCATGGTGTATGAAGTCTTCCTGACTGGTTTTGATAAAATTCTCATCCTTAGCTTCATAAAAAAACTCGAACCCCCAAGGGTCCCCATCCTCAAGCTCTTTACTTACCCCCAAAGATCCTGAAAGTGTATAAATGCTGTCTGAGGTGGGTGATTCAAAAGTCCCGTTTGAAAAACTCTGGTCGGCCTCAAGAAATATATTGTCATCGTATTTGTAAGAAACTTTCGCACCCGGGTGGATATTAAAACGCCCTACCCGAATATCACCCTCAGGCTTATTCGTTTTTCGGGTCGCGAAGGGAACATTTAGGATTCTAGTCGACCCCAAGGCTATTTGGGCTTCTTCATTCTCTAAAGTTTCACTAGCTACAACGGGCTCAGCGGAGGGTATATTTTTGGCTTCCATTACAGGCTCCGCAGATAACACCGAACACCAAAACAGAACTGCTGGCAAAAACAAGAGTCTCATTAATTTTTCTTTCCATCTGGTCAAGTCTAGCCCTCGTTTTTCAAAAATAATTATTAGCCCGTTTTGGACACTTTTAAATACTCAAAAAACTTTTTTAAAACAACCCATTAAAAAAAATTGAACCCAATTAGAAGCCTGTCATCAATTTTTTTCCTGAATATTACAGGTCATTCTACTGATTGGAGTTTTGACCATTTATACGGTTGAAAATTTAATTTGCGGTCTTAAAAATATAGCTTAAATACTTAAAAAGTCAAGCCTTATTAGGAATTTCGACCTCTCTTCCAACTTTGATTATGCAACCCTAAAAAATAAAATGGATTGCTTGATAATCTGCCATTATTGGCGAAATCATTTATCTAAACGGGAAAAAGATGTGCTTATGGAAGAAAACAGGTTTTAAAATAGGGGTGCTGTGAAAAACTTTGCTGTAAGAGGAGGAGGGGGAAAAGCAGGAAATGGAAAATCAGCCGTAAAACATTTGAAATATTTCCTCAAAAGAACTCTGAACAGATAACTTTATTCCTGAAAGTTGTTGTCTCTCTAATTGGAGAAACTCCATAATTTGACCTCCCAAGGGAGGGATAAAAGGCTCACCACTGCCTCCAAAATCCATTTCATACGCAAGGATATCCGCTAAATGAACGATAGCAGCATATTTGGGGAATTTGGGAGCATTTAGAGGATTATGATGATAAATAGTGGTTTCAACCATAAGCTCAGGCAACCGCCACCTATTTAACAATTCTCCCCCGACCTGAGCATGAGTAAATCCTAATTCCTCCTGTTCTACCTGGTGGAGGTGCTTCCCCTCATAATTTGCCCGGTTTAGGCAGGTTCTTGCTATTCCCGCAGATTCCTTACATAAGACCAAGCCTCCAATATCATGAAGTAACCCCAACAAATATAATTTCTCTGTATTTGCTTCTCCAAACAAGAGAGCAATTTCTCTAACAATCAAACCGCTGGCAATATTGTGCCTCCAATAGTTATCCAAGTTTATCAAGTCTTTTGGAATACCTTGAAACTTGGTCATAACAACTGTCGCTAGGGCAAGATCACCTAGTTGATCAACACCAAGAATGTTCAGAGCATGGGTTATGGAATCAACAGGTCCAGACAATCCGTAAAAGGAGCTATTAACGATTCTTAGAAGCCTGCTGGAAAGGCCTGCGTCAGAACGAATAATCTCAGCGAAATCCTGAAAAGTGCTTTCAGGATTCTCAATGGCCGTTTTAAGCTTATGATAAACCGTAGGCGGAGAAGCCACCTCATTAGTTAGAATATCTTGGATTTCCAAAAACCACCCTCCTTAACATATCGGAATAGAAATATTAATAAAGAATACTCTAGATAGGACCTGGAAACAACTCAGAGGTTCTTCCCAGCAACCAATAATAAGTAAGCCCAATCCATTCATAAATTACATTTGAAACACTGGAGGTAGCAGAAAGTCCATTAAATCCCTGAAATAGGTTCCACTCCCCCGTAGTTTTAAAATCGACGGGATAAGGAATAACCTGCCAACCCAGTTTTCTAAATATCCCTACCGACCTGGGCATATGCCAAGCTGAGGTGATTAGCACCCATTTTTCTCCGCTTTTTGGTTTGGCAAGCTGCAAAGCATTTAATGCATTCTCATGGGTATTTCGAGATTGAGAATCAAACAACACACGAGCTGGGTCAAGCCCCATTTGTTCAAAAAATAATTTAGCTGTAAAAGCAGCTTTATTCTCTTGGTCGGTCAAGCTCCCCTGGCCCCCTGCGTAAACAAACTTCGCATTCTTATACCTCTGCGAAAGACTTACAAAAGTGGTCAAACGTTCCGCTGAATCTACAAGACTAGCTTGCCCTCTCCACTTGGTAACTTCCGGATGCTCGCTACCTCCAAGAACAATCACTCCATCAACTTTTTCAGGAAGAGGCTCAGGTATCGGGAATCTGTTTTCAATAGGTATCAACAATATTTGGTGAACTGGAACTAAGGAAAACAATAAAAGGAAGGCTGTTGCAAAAACCACCAGCTTCTTTCCTAGTTTTTCCTGGCCAAAGAATACTAAGCAAACACCAGCCAATAGAATTAGCAGCAAACTATTGTTTGGCGAAAAAATTCGCCAGAAAACTTTAGAAATGACCCAAAGTACAGTATCCAAATAAACACCCGAAAAAAGAAAAGCAAATCGTCCCCAAAGCTAACAAACAAAACCTTATAACTCAATAATTTAAAATCTCATACTCAATTCCTCAGCGCATCTCATAGAATCCATTTTTCTGTAAGGAAGTTTCACCCAACACGACAAAAAATAATTCTCTATATAGAAGACTTTTTATATAGAATAATATGCTAGAAAATTATTAGGAAATCAGCTCTATATAGGGGAGTGAAATAAATCCCTTTACGATCTATAAAACGCTCAGGAGATTTATTGTGAAAACCAGTTCTGAAATTCGTGAGGACGTTCAGGAATACTACGGAAAAATTCTTAAAACTAAAAACGATCTGCAAACCAGTGCCTGTTGTGCCGCAGACTCGATGCCAGCATATCTACGACCGTACTTAAAAAATATTCATGAAGAAGTGCAATCCCGTTTTTACGGATGCTCATCTAATTTCCCCACAGGGCTGTATGGTAAAACTGTGGTCGATTTAGGTTGTGGGTCAGGACGGGATTGCTATCTTCTTGCGCAAGTTGTCGGACCAGAAGGATTGGTCATTGGCATAGACATGACGGACGAGCAGTTATCAGTGGCAAGAAAGCACATCCCTTTTCACACTAGCAAGTTCAATTTGGAAAAACCAAATGTTGATTTTCGAAAAGGATGGATTGAAGATCTCTCAACAGCAGGCCTTGAGGACAACTCGGTAGATGTGATCATCTCCAACTGCGTTGTCAACCTTTCTCCCGACAAGGAAAGCGTTTTCCGAGAAATCTTTCGGGTACTAAAACCGGGTGGAGAACTATACCTATCTGACATCTTCACAGGTCGACGCGTTCCAGAACCTCTGACCACAGACCCAATTCTCTTAGGTGAGTGTCTTGGAGGAGCTCTTTACATAGAAGATTTCAGACGCATGCTGGCCAAAGTCGGATGTTTCGATTACCGAGCTATCTCTAAAACCCCCATCACCCTGAACAACGAGGATATCCAACGCAAAGCAGGCATGATCGATTTTTACTCCATGACTGTACGAACTTTCAAATGTGACTTTGAAGATATCTGTGAAAATTTTGGGCACGTCGCTTATTACAAAGGGACTATCCCAGAATTTCCACACGGGTTTACTCTGGACGACCATCATTATTTTCAGACAGGGATTCCTGTTCCCGTATGTGGTAACACCTTTAAAATGCTCAGCGAATCCCGATTCGGAGACCACTTTAAAGTAACAGGAGATTTCTCTACCCATTACGGTCCTTTTGACTGCAGTGTAGCGCCCGCTCAGGAAGGGATATACTCAAATGGAAACGGAAACGGAGCCTGTTGCTAACCCAAAAAAAGACAAAGCCGGATAACCTCCCAATGACTGAGTGAAATTTATTTTTTTGTTTTCGGCTGATAAATAAGCCCAGAGGGGAAAATGGCAAGCCGACACTTGGATATTTCATGCGGAAAATGTGGGGAGTTTATTTTGCGCTATCGAAAAGACGGGAGCGGACAATTAATTCGACTCTACCTGGATAAAATTCAGGAACCAAAATCTTTAGCCGGACTGAAGTCAAAGAATAAAAAATCTCAAGTCCCTTCATTGCTCTGCCCAGAGTGCAATCTTCAGATAGGACACCCCATGGAACATGAAAAGAGCCGCCTTGCTTATCGCATGATCAAGGGTACGTTTAAAAAATCCAGCGTGTAACGTGACCATTAAAAATTCAACAGCAATAAACTTTCAGGCATCCAGCGTTAGGTTGCCTTTGGGTATAGCAATACAAGCCAGGCAAGACCCTTCCTCTGGCGGCGAACCCGGTTCACCCACGTAAGTAACCTCTCCATTTTTTATAGCCGTCAAGCAAGTACCACAATTCCCCGCCCGACAACCCGAATCCAAAGGGATGCCATTTTTCTCAGCAAATTCCAGCAGAGAAGTTAAGTTTGGGTTCCATGGAAGTATTTTTCCAGACTTGGTAAAACGAATATCAATCTTGGGGGCTTCTTCCTTAGAGGCTTCTTCCTTAGCGGGTTCTGTTTTACATTTTTTTACCGTTGCAGGCCCAAAAGCTTCAAAATGTATATGGGCCTTTGGAGTCCCCCAGGCAGCAAGATCAGCCCGCAAATCTTTAACCATTGGAGGTGGAGCGCAAATATAAAAGTCATAATTATTAGAAGGAAGAAAAGGTTTAATATTTTCAACCGAAACTCTTCCTTTCACATGATAATCATCACCTTCTTTATCGCCTTCATCAGGGGAACTATAGAAAATTTTCACATTTACATTCGGATTTTCTTTTGCAACTTTTTCGAGGTGTTCTTTCATCACATGCTCTTTTTTATTTCTAACACCAAGAAAAAACCATATTTCCCTTTGCGATTCTATTTCCACAAGCGCATTCAACATACTAAGAACAGGCGTGATGCCTACTCCCCCTGCAAGCAGCACAACAGGGGTTTTAACATTCATATTTATATAAAACTGACCACTGGGTGCTTTAACATCCACAATGTCATGTTCATTTATTGACTCATGAAAGTAATTTGAGACAAGACCAGGAGGTGCTTTCGGCTCACCTCGTGGAGCTGGAACTTTCTTGATTGAAACTCGATATCGATCAGGGTGGTAGGGACTATCAGATAAAGAATAGCAGCGAACTACAGGCTGAGCATTTCCAGGAATGTGGAACTGAAATGTCAAAAACTGCCCTGGAAAAAAACCCGGCAGAGGTTTTCCATCATGAGGAGACAGATAAAACGAAGTGATGTCATGCGTTTCTTTAACCTTGGAAGCAACTCGAAACTTTCGAAAGCCATTCCAAGAAAGTTTCGCTTTTTCATCTTCAAGTCGCTTAGCTTCCATGATTTGATCCACTCGAGCCTTTAGCAATTCCGATTCCAGATCAGCTCTATTTTGATTAATGGACAACGCACGAGAATTATTGGCGATAAGAATCAGCACATAAGCCACGAGACCCAATAAGAATACCAATGCAATAAAACTGATGGCGATATTCAGCAAAACCCCTCCTTTAAGACAGTTTGATCTGTCTTTTACATATCATTTTTTAATTTCCGGCATTTGCCTTTTTGCAGAAACCATTTTCTTTTTAAAACCGGGATTGAGATGGTAAATATGGCAGCTTTGGCAATCCTGATTTATTTGCGACTCCGTATGGCATTGGATGCAGGTTTTTCTTTTTATAGATGAAAAATTGCTGGACCACTTTGTTGCATCAAAACCTTTAAACGATGCCATATACTCTGCTTTGCCATCCAAAATATGACAATTGGAACAAGAACTCTTATTTCCCATTATTTCAATATGACTGGTATGAGAGTATTGCGAATGAGGTCTATTATTTACCTCTTTATATTGCCATTCAATTTCCAACTTCTTTTTACCATCGGCGAGAGTAGTCTCGCTCACAGCATGACACTTAACGCAACTTCCCACACCCTCCTTGGCAGATATTACTTCATCGCGCATTGCTATTGCACGAGTCGTTTTATCTTCATCATCTTGAACTGTTGAAACGTTCAAGGCAAATTCAATCCAGCTTTTTGCTACGGGGTCACGATGTCCTGTTGGCTTGTATCGAACCTCCAACATGTCAGCATACCATCCTCCAAATTTCGCTTCAGCAGGCGGCTCATATTCCAGATTCAATCCCCAGGAGCAGGCTGCGCGCTTGAGAACTTCGGGATTCAATCCGGTTAAAAGTTTATCAGCCATAGGAGTTTCAGTTTGTGAATTCACCAAGTCTTCTATGGGAAGCATGCTCTCCTCTGTCATAGCCTGAATAAGCTCCTGCAAAGGCTGCTCATAAGTTTCAGGATCATCTTCCGGCACATTTAATAAAAATGCGCTAACCAATGCTGGCATCTCAGTAGATACACTGAGAAACTCATCATCTGTTTTTTCTTCTGCAGGAGAATTACAAGCCTGGATTAACGCATCCTTATCAACAAAGTTTTGCATAAACTCTGGGAGACGGATCAGAACAAGGTCCTTCTTTGTGATTTGAGAGCCATGACAATTAACACAAATTGTTTCGAATGCCTGAGGCCGCACTTCTCTATCTGAAAGAGTCACTTGATGACATCCCGTACAAGAGGTTGGTGCCTTCTCTGTAAATTTGGGGTTTTCAAAATGCTTTTTTAAATGCGAACCATGGTCAAACTTAATCGCATTTCTATTAAAGTAGGGGTACTTTTCAGGGAATTCAGGGTGTCCCTTTGAAAAGCTTTCAAATTTATTTTTATGGCAGGTATTGCATTGCTCACTAGTCGATTGCCGAGTGCTCATTTTTTGCCCACTGTGTTCTCTGTGACACATGATACATTCTGTTTTTCTAACTTCTCGGTCTATTGCCAAATCATTATTATGGGCGATAGAATCAGGTCCGCCGAAAGAGTGGCAGTTCACACACCGTTCAGAAATATCAACGGGAGTAAACACCGCTTTTATCCAACCAACAGGACCTTGTCCATACGCAGCATGGCATGCAGCACAGCCTTCTATTTCTGTAAACTTCTTATGCGATTTGGATAATGGCCCAGCATCGGAAATATTTACGAAACCAGCAAAAGTAGGATTTAAAGCCTGGGATATAAGCAACAAAGCGACAATAGCAGCAACTGCCAAAAAACTGATTTGACCTCGAATTTCTCGCAAAGTTTTTCTAGGAGCACAAGGCGGCCTCTGCCAGGAACATTCTCCTGTAGGGCTTGGGCCCTCTTTACATGGGCCTCCATAGCGTTTTTCCCTGCGACATAGCCAACGGTCTTCTTTAAAAAAAGGCGTGCAATCACGAGTGCCTCCGCAACTACCATCTACTTTCGGACCGTTATTGCAGGGGGTTCGCCATAATGCACCACGTCCACACCGAAAAGGAAAATTCGGGCGTTCATACGGGCTTTTTCCATGATCAAACTTATTTTCATCCATTTAATTAAAGAACACCTGTATTACGATTATATGCCAGACCACCATTGTCATAACAGCTGCTGCCAAAGGAATATGAATAAGAAGCCAGTTTTTCAACATAGTTTGCAAAGAATAATGAAAATCAATTTTTCTTTTGATTTCCGCAAGAGCAAAAATTTTATCTAGATAGTCACGCTCGGATGCATTTAGAAAGCGCTCTAAAATAGAACACTGCTGCATTACCCAAGTTTGGGCGTTCTGCCCACCAAAAATATTATTTATAAAAAAACGAGGTCGTTGAAAAAACCACCCCAATGTTTCAAGATAATGTTGTGCCAGCGTGTCACTCCCCGTTTTTTCTGTGCATTCAAAAACCAGGGTTTCAGCCTTATTTCTAATCTCTGCAATATCTCGCGGAATTCTTTCATAAATGCATTCAAGTCCAATTCGAGTTAACAGATTGGGATAAACTTTTTCCATGACCAACCCGACAATTCCAGACAAGGTCGTCAGATAAAATAAGAAAACGAGAATTTGAACATACAAACCATTAGGCCACATAATACCCGCATGCAACCAAAAAAGGGACAAAGCTAAAAAGCCCGCTACCGTATGAAGGAGAAACCATTTACGAGCCGGCCATAATGGAAGAAAAGGAACGCGCTTTCTAATATTAAACAGGCATAGAAAAAATATAGTAAAAAACAATGCCCCCCCGCTAATAAACTCCGGGTAATTGAGGGAACTATCAACCTCCAAAGTCCAAACCCAAATCAGCGCAAAAAAAAGAATAGCTATGACTGCATATCCCAAAGTTCTTTTCATCATTGCCCTCCAGTTTCTCCACCCCAGGTCACATCTCGAAAGTCGACTCTGTTTAGGGCATCATGAGGGCAAGCAAAAGCGCAAGCAGGTCCCGTAATTTGATCGGCACAAAGATCGCATTTTGTAGCTTTGATTATGGGTTTGTGATTTTGCGGATCTAAAATATGCTGACCGCCTTCATCTCGGATAGACACCATGCGAATATTTGAATATGGACAAGAATTTGCACAGGTCTCACACCCTATACAGGTGTCATCGTTAATGATAACCATTCCGCCTGACATGGATCGATGAATCGCCCCTGTTGGGCAACCGATCATGCACACCGGATCTGCACAATGCATGCATGCATTAGCCACCATCCAGTTTTGAAATGTTTTTCCATGTCTAACAAATCGAGGATTGCCATCGTGAGTTGAGGCACAAGCCCTTACGCAGTCATCGCACCTTACACAACGATCCAAATTGATCAACATCGCCTGAGTGCCATTGACAAAACGTTCCTGAACAGCCCACTCTTGCAATGCTCCTTCGGCTAAAGTCTGTTCGAAAAAATCTTGAATCCTCCGCCGTTTTCCAGGGTTGGGATTGCCATCGCGGGTTCCCCCCTGTCGCCCTGACTCCCAATAAGCAAACAGATGTTTTTCAATGGTCTTGGTCGGCACACGCAGAATTTCTACATAACCCAGTGCTGTTATGGTGACTTTCAAACTTACATCGGTCTCACCCTTCCACGTCTTGTAAATTTCATCAGCCCCATAAAAATCTCCCGCTCCGAGATAAGTGATAGTTTGACTGCCATTCCCCCTTTGCACAGAGACTCTGGCAAATCCCGCCCGGACCATTAGGACTCCATCTGGATAGGAGCCTTGCCGGGCAATTTCTGGCTCGTCCTTAACACCTTCAACCCTGTCTTGCCCTTGCATTTTTTTATAGGAAAGGTGCCAGTCAAATGTCCCATAGGTTTCAAAAAGGGTGTGATCAGCAACTTCCTGCAAATCACTGTCATCAAGATGTTCAAAAATAGATGTCGCTCCTAAATGAGCTTTAAGTGCATTTTGCCGGTATCGCTCGTCAATCAACCTTCGCCATCCTTGATCGTACTTGCGGAATTCTCTAAGCCCCTGCCATCTTATTTCTAAAAGCTCGGAGTCGGTCTCAGCAAAAATAGTAGACGTTCTTGGTGTTCGCCCCAAAGCGGCAAGCTCACCGAATAAAGCTCCTCCCTCGAGGATGGCCGTTTTATTGGAGTCTAGTATGGCGGGAATATCTTGCAGGAAAACGTGAGCAGAGCCAGGGTCTTTGGCTTCACGTAATCCTGACTCTGGGTTATAACGTTGAACATCTCTGAACTCGGGGGATATTTTTTGCGTCCAGAGTTGCTTCAGAGCCTGCCAAAAATTCTTTTTTTGAATTTTTCTGCGGCCCAACATCTCACCGGGGAGACCGGGAGCAAGCACCACACGCAATGAGCCATTCAGGATTAGAAAAGCCGAATTCCCGTAATCCCCCTCACGAATGACAATGTCACCCGCTTTATATTGCATAATTCGGGCATCGTTTCGCAGAATTCCTGCCAACGATATTCGAGAAGGAAATTTTTTTGCTTCTATAGCTTGGATTTCAGGGATGGTTAATAAACGTTCAACATCCCCATCCGTCATATCCGAGCCAAAAGGCTGGTCCCAACGCTGTGGACGTGACTGGGTCGTTATAGTCATCTATCCACTCCCTCAAGACAGTCTGGCAAAAACAAATTCTCAGAGGCTAAATTTTTTATTACACTCAATGACCACCTCTAAGCTATACCCAAAACACTTCTGTCCTGAATCAGATTTTATTTATAATCTCCCTTGGCGGGAAGCTTGCTTCCCACAGCACCCGTCAAGTCTTTACCTGCAATTGCGGTAGCAAGCTTCAAAGCATTGTCCCGAGTAGGAGATGCTAATAATTCTGCGGCTTCCGGAATACCCGCAAGAGCTGCTTTGGCATTTTCAGCACGTTTTTTCTGCGCTTCAACATACTTGGGCTCGCTGGATTTAGACATAACACCTGTAGCCGAAACCAAAGCGGCCGCTTGACCAATCACAAAAAATTCGGCCTGCTCTTTAGGAGTCATTTCAGCATTGGTTTTCATATCCGGGGGATAATGTCTGTGCCTGACGGAACCCTGAGAATATTTAACCAATTCAAAATCAGGATTTATAGGATGCCCAGCACCCAACATTTTAGCAAGGTCATCTGCCTTCAAATCGGGATTAGCCAGCCCATGACAAGTCATGCAGTTTTCAGCAACTTCATACTTCATGGTAGGCCAAATTAAGCCTGCTGCTTTTGAGCTCGCTATGCGTTTTGCTTTATTGTCTGCTGACTCTGCTTCTCTTTTGACATCTTTCCCACCGTAGTTGTCATGCAAAGGCAACCAATCGGAAGAAGCACCATGACAACTTTCGCACGAAGTTCCTGATTTTGCCTGAGGTTTTGCGCCTGCATCTTTTTTCTCAAGAGTGTAATGGCAAAGATAGCAAGTTTCGTTGCGTTTCATTCGCTTTTGGCCACCCACTGCTTTTAATATTTTTTTAGGAGAAGGCTTGCTAGCATCTTTAGGCTCTCTGTGAACCGTTCGAAAAGAGGTGAAATGTTTGGTTTTTTGCCAAACCTTGAACTCTTCCTCGTGACATTCCTCACAAAGTTTGGCGCCTTTCACAAAAGGTTCCGCACTTGCCATTGAAGGCATACTGACAAATGTAACTGCCCACCCCAAAAGAAAAAGAAACGTGGAAGCAAAAAATCTCTTATCTGGTTTCATAACACCCTCTCTTGAATATAAAAATCTTAACTAGGAGTCAGCTTACAATCAGCTGCTGATATTTTTAAAACTGGTAACGAATTTCTGTTCGAATAGTGGAGCCATCGTTGCGCTTTTCAAGCACGGAATAAGAAGCATCGAGCTGAAACTGGACTCGATGAGCCAGCCTTTGACGAAATTCAAAACCAAAAGCAACGTCATCAAAACCCGCCCCTCCAATATCTTTCCGGCTGGCAATTTCCAAGGTCAGACTGCGGCGATGGTTTTCCCAGAAAGCTTCATACCCCACGACCAAGCCTGCAACATCGGTGGTGAAATTGTTAAGCTCAGAAAGGAA
>JAJDAV010000019.1 GCA_029261695.1 Nitrospinaceae bacterium
ATTAACGCGAAAAGATTACATCGCAGCGAAAAAACATTGGCGAGAGCGAGCGTTGGAATCCGTATTCACATTTTTCCCCGATTTTCGCGATAATGTGGTATTTTTAGACTCGTTTACGCCGAAGACCATCAAAAAATATACAGGCCATTTGAACGGAGCTGTCTATGGGTCTCCACGTAAAATAAAAAACGGTAAAACCCCTGTAAACAATCTATTTATCTGTGGAACTGACCAGGGGTTTTTAGGTATTATTGGTGCCACTTTAAGTGGCATTTCAATGGCCAACCTCCATGTCTTACGTAAGTAGACGTAAACTAATAATCTGAATTGCGAAGAATAAATGAGTAAACCACCGCCACGGAATTGGTTAAAAGATATTCAATCAGCTTATGACACGGTTGTTATAGGAAGTGGTCTGGCGGGTATGACTTCTGCCAACCTTCTTGCCAAGTTAGGTCATAAAGTCTTATTGGCAGAACACCATTACAATTTAGGTGGAATGGCGACCTGGTTTAAGCGCAAGGGAGGTCATATCATGGATATCTCCCTGCACGGTTTTCCATGCGGCATGATTAAAACGCTGAGAAAATACTGGTCGCAGGATATTTCCGACCGAGTGATTCAACTCAAAAACGTCCGTTTCGATAATCCGCAGTTTGCTGTTAATACCTCTTTCGATAAAATCGATTTTACTCATATTCTTAAAGAACGGTTTGGCATCCTTAAAGAAGTCATTGACGAATTTTTTCATACCGCACGTGGAATGAATTTTTACGATGATATGGTTATGACCACCCGGGAGTTGTTCGAAAAATACTTTCCTGGTCGTACCGATGTCTGGCGGTTTCTTATGGAACCCATCACGTATGCCAATGGCTCGACCCTCGACGACCCAGCAATAACTTATGGAATTGTCTTCTCCAATTTTATGGATAAGGGCGTCTTCACTTATCAGGGCGGAACCGATCACCTGATTAAAGAAATGAAAAAAGAGCTTCTGAAAAACGGAGTAGACATTCGCACTCACTGTATGGTCGAAAAAATTTATGTCGAAGATAAAGCGGTGCAGGGCGTTCGCATCAACGGCCAGGATATAGCCTGTAAATCCGTTCTATCCAACTCCAATATTGTAACAACTATCGAAGAGCTTGTTGGTGAAGAACAATTTGACCCTGAATACATCAAAGAAGTGAAGGATGTGCGACTCAATAATTCCAGCTGTCAGGTTTATATGGGCGTCAAAAAAGGCGAAGTCATACCGCATGTCGGCGATCTACTTTTTTCCTCCGAAGCTGACGAATATTGCACTGAACAAATATTGAGCAAAGATATTACCAGCCGTACTTTTTCATTCTATTATCCAGAAATTAGACCCGGCACAGATCGGTACTCTATTGTGTCCTCGACCAATGCTAGATACAAAGACTGGGCAAACCTCAGCGAAGAAGAGTATCGGCACGATAAACACGACTTGGAACAGACCACTTTGGATGCGCTTGAAAAATATGTTCCCGGAATCCGCAATAAAATAGATCATGTGGAAGCTTCTACCCCGAAAACATTTAAGCGCTATACATTACATCCATCAGGCACTTCTTTCGGAACGAAATTTGAAGGCCTAAAGGTCAGCCGTGATCTTCCTAAGCAAATAAACGGCCTGTTCCATGCCGGATCGGTGGGTATCATCATGTCTGGTTGGCTGGGAGCCGCCAATTACGGTGTGATTGTTGCCAATGAAACCGACAAATTTTTAAGACAACTGCGCCCAAGCCTCGTTACGGCATAAGATAACCCCTTTCTTTCCTTCCTTCTTTCTCTAATTTAACTTAATATTGTTTTATGGAATTTGATTTTAAAGGTCAGACTGCTGTCATTACAGGTGGCACTCGAGGGATTGGTCGAGCTATTTCCGAAGCGTTTCTAAAGGCGGGTGCAAAAGTAATTGCCACTTACCGAAGCAACGAGAAAGAAGCCGATAAGTTTTTAGAAGCCAATGCTGCATATTCTGAATGTCTCGATACTTTTAAATTCGATGTTACGTCTTATGATGAAGTCGAAAACTTTTTTAAAGAAATTGAAAGCAAACACGGTGCTCTACAAATAGTAGTCGTCAGTTCGGGAATTCGCGCCGATTCGATTGTCGGCATGATGAAAACAGAAGACTGGAACAATGTTATCGACACAAACCTGACGGGGACCTTTAATGTTTGTAAGCTTGCTGTGCAATATATGATGCGACAAAAATACGGGCGCATTATTTCCCTGACTTCACCCATTGGGAAATTCGGTTTTGCCGGGCAAGCAAACTATGCTGCATCAAAAGCCGGGCAGGTTGCCCTTGTTAAATCTTTATCCAAAGAAGTAGCTAGCAGAAAAATTACAGTCAATTGCGTTTCACCTGGTTTTATCGATACAGATTTTATTTCTGATTTGTCTGATGAACAAAAAGATGCTTATAAAAAACAGGTTCCCCTAAAACGCTTTGGGTCGGCTGAAGATGTAGCCACACCGGTTTTGTTTCTTGCATCAAAAGAATCTTCTTACATCACTGGCTCGGTGTTAGAGGTAACCGGGGGTCTATAAATTATGTCGCAGGATTTTCTTCAATATATTCCACACCGCCCACCCTTTTTATTTGTCGACAAAGTAATAGAAGAAACTACCGATACTATCAAAACCGAAAAAACTATCGATCCTGGAGAACCTTTTTTCCAGGGACATTATCCCGACCGTCCGATTATGCCGGGCGTGCTGATCTTTGAAGCTATTTTTCAAACGGGAGCAATAATGATGGGAAAGCGAATCGCCAACGAAGGTCGCATCCCCGTTCTTACCCGTGTCAATAACATAAAACTCAAACACGCCGTCAACCCTGGCGACACACTTCAGATAGAAGTCACTCTAAAGGATCTAATAAGTTCTGCAGCTTATATGACCGGCAAAGCATCGGTGAACGGGAAAACAGCCGTAACTCTAGAGTTCACTGCCATGCTGGTAGAGGATGTAAAATGAGTTTTCTAAATCTGGAAAATAAAAATATTCTGGTAATGGGAGTCGCTAATAAAAAAAGTGTGGCTTGGCATATTGCAAAAACTCTGGAAGAAGAGGGAGCCAAAGTTTTTTACAGCGTTCGGTCGGAAGATAGAAAAAACTCTCTCGATAAACTATTATCAGGAAGAACGGTTTTCGTCTGCGATGTTGAAAAACCTGAAGATATTGACCACCTCAAAAATGAAATCAGTAAGGAATGTGGAACTCTACATGGCCTTGTACATTCTATAGCCTTTGCAAATTATTCAGAGGGGTGGAAACCTTTTCATGAAACCCCACGAAAAGATTTTTTACAATCGATTGATATCAGCTGTTATTCCTTAATTGCATTGGCTGATAGTTTGAAAGATTTGTTGGATAAAAAAGCCTCGGTTGTTACGGTTTCAATTTCTACCACCCGAATGGCTGCCGAAAATTACGGCTACATGGCCCCCGCGAAAGCAGCCCTAGATTCAACACTTTGTTTTCTGGCTAAATCGTTCAGCGCATTTTCAGAAATTCGCTTCAACTCAATCAATCCTGGCCTGTTAAAAACATCTGCTTCTGCTGGAATTCCGGGCTATGTTGATTCCTTCCTACATGCGGAAAAAGCAACTCTTAGAAAAAAATCTCTTACGACCCAAGAAGCCGCCAATGCTGCGCTCTTTTTATTGAGCGAACGAGCCAGTGGTATCAACGCCCAAGGAATCGTGCTTGATGCCGGTATGTCTATCAATTACTTCGACCAAAATCTGATAAGGCCGGAGAAATAGTTTTTTCCCACTGCTATTTAGTCTGGCTAGAGGCTGAACTTTTGTTTGAGAATAGTAGCGCAGGCATGATGATTATTTTCACGAAGCGTTCCCATTTGCTTGTTGAGCCTTTTTCGAAATTCTGAGTCTTTTGGATTGAGATGATAGTTTTGAATGATTTCTTCCACGCTTGATATATAAAAATTGATCATATTGTTGTCCCCAATTTTTATAAACTCATTGGTTCTGGCTTGCATCAAGACAAGACCCTTTCCCTGCTTGGATTTATGAACAGGCCTCACAATTCTATCTGACATATTCCCCTCCTTTATTTCAGAGAACCGTTTCAGACGCTGCTTGATTTCATCCAACAGTGTGAACTCTTTAGCCTTTCTAAGGGGATTTTGTGCCTGCATATAAAATTCTACCGATTTTTGTTTTTGGGACATCAGAGAATATGTGTCACCTATCCGAGTCAAAAAGATACCTTCAAATTTTGAACTTCTATAATTTTTGGCAAGCCCAAGACCTTCGCTAAAAGTAAGCATAGCTTGATCTTTGTCTCCTGAATCCACATACATTTTTCCCAATTGATGAATGATATCCATTTCTTCTTTGCGCTTATTGAGACCTCGAGCCATATTGAGGCCAGCTTCAAAATACTCTTCCGCTTTTTGGTATTCATTCATACCCGAATAACAGGAGCCCAAATGTTTAAAAATAATTCTGATACAAACTCCATTACCCGTTACTTTTGCCTTTTGTAAACCTTCTTTTAAAGCACCAATTGCATTTTCAAACTCTTTTTTCTGTTCATAAGCCAAGCCCAATCGGGTCCAGCTTATTTCTATTTCAATTTCAAAACCGTTTATTCGCTCAATGTTTTGTTTTTTTAATAAACTCTGTATGGCTTCATCTGTTTTTCTTGTGGCCAGATAATAAGTAGCCAGCTCGTTTAAGATTTGGCACTCAACCTGAAACATTGCAAGCTTTTCAGCAAGCTGCGCAGCTCGATCTAGATATTCTTTTGCTTCTTCATATTTAAAAATGGAGTTCAAAAATTCTCCAAAACTAAGAAGGTGAAAAACCTCTATCTCTTCCATACCTAATCTTTGAGAAATTTTTAATGCTGTTTCCAGAAAATTGCGATATTCTTTCGGGAAAAAACGAAAGCTGAAAAGCCTGTTTCCAGCCTTCATATAAGAGTTAAATAACTCTGCGGATTTCTTACCTTCTACACTGCCTTTAAATACTTGATTCAAACCACAATTTATATTCTTCCATTCCAGATGAAATAACGTCAAACCTTCTTGAGCCGTTTCCCCTCCTTTTGAAAAAGATTCTCCTGCAGCATCTAGAGTTGTAAGAAAATAAGCTGC
The DNA here is from genome assembly GCA_029261695.1 of Nitrospinaceae bacterium. Lineage (GTDB taxonomy): Bacteria > Nitrospinota > Nitrospinia > Nitrospinales > VA-1 > UBA8687. The sequence continues at coordinate 5,162 of JAJDAV010000019.1, forward strand.
GTGCCGCATTCTTGCTTCCCGAAGTTCTGTTTCTGGCAAGTAATTCTTAAGTTGTTCTTTAACCCAACTATGAAGCACATATCGCTTGGTAGTTAGATCACTTTTAATCAATCCATATTTCGATAGGTTTTGTAACGATTCTCCATTCTGCTCGGTTACTCTTTTTGCCGCCTGTGCGTCAAAAGTCTCTGGAAAAACTGCCAACTTACATAATACTTTTTGGTCTTTTTCATTAATTGAATAAAAAATAGCTTTGAATGCAGCTTTCAAAGACTCCTCAAACTCATCACTTTTTTCCAACAATGAATCTTTCCAATATTTACGAAAAAGGGATAAAAAATCTAATGGGCTAATTTTCATATTGTAGGAAAGAAACTTTCCACAAATCTCAAGTGCCAAAGGAAGCCCTCGACATAGTTTTGCAATTTCTCTGACATTGGGTTTTAACCTAAGTGAACAATCCACCAAAAATTCTTGAGAAGAATCAATATGCAAAGGAATAATTTCTTTATTGATGGCACCTATCATGTTTATTTTCTTATTTGATGTCGCAATGACCAACCAGGGGTTTGGTGGTTTAAGCGCTTTAATTTGACCGATATGATTTACATTATCTAAAATTAAAATTCCCTTCTGGTTTTTCATTACCTTTTTATATAGCTTATTTAGCTGGGTTTTATTTTCAGGAATGGTTGTAGCAGGATGAAACGAAAGTAATATCTGCACCATGGCCTCATGAGTCGACAATGGTTTATTTTTTTCACCTTTAAGGTCTATATACAATTTTAAATTTTGGAAGTTGTATTCATACTTTTTGATCAATTCCAAAGACATGGTAGTTTTTCCAACTCCTTTTCTCCCATGTAAAATTATTGTTGATATACCCTTTTGAATTTCCTTTAAAATTTCAAATGTGATTTCATCTCGACCGTAAAACTTTTCAGAGTACGTTGGAGGACGGCATAATTTTTCCTTTACCTCTGCCCGCAATTTTTCCAGCTTTAAAACCCATTCAACTATTTGTTCTGTCGATTCAGGAACAGGTTTTTCCAGAGAGGGGTTTTCTGGGTTCTTATCTTCCTTTAAATCAGGTTCCCCTGGTTTGGGCTTAGACCCAATAAAGAAGAAACCGATAATACTGACCAAACTGATAAAAAAAGTTAACACCCAGAAACTCATAATTGTATCCATTGAATAAACAAAGGTTTTCGTTCCAGCTTGTATTGGGTTGATTTCATGCAGTTAAACCTCAATAAACTAAACAAGTTACGAGAGATTATGTTTCAATATTCCCTGAACTGCTGAAATTGCGCTACCTACCCCACCTCAACTTGGGCCTTAGATAACACTCTCCTTAATTAGATTAGCAATCGACATGCCATTCCAAATAATCCTTAAAAATCAAATACTTAAATATTTTAGGGGAGTTTCTTCTACATTAACTGTATGAAAAAGTGAAAACTTGAAAAACAAATACCCTCAAAAGGGGGAAAAAACTTTCTTCAAGGGGTAATTTATTCCGGGTTCTTAAAGCTTTTTCAGATAATTCAAAACACCATAAACTATTGTAAATAAAAGGCTTTAATAATAAAAATTTGGTTTGGCATCGGTTTTGCTCAAGTGATTGTTGCAGGGTAATATTTAAAACTTTAAAACGGAAATTAATCGATGCCAAGCAATTCAAGCGTTTTAGCTTTATTTTCTCCTCAACCACCTGTTGAACCCACTGCCCCAAAAGCCGACCGCGGAAGTGACAATGACTTTAATGATTTTTTAAGCAACGCTACCGATCAAGTAGACCGTTCAACGAAGGCAAATTCTGGAGATTCGGCCCAAAACAATAATCAGGACCAAATAGGGCAGGCCGATAAATTAAAACCCAAAATAAAAAATAAAGACGATAAATTCGACACTGATACTAGTAAATACGAAGAAACTGCTGCTTCTGTTGCAAGTGAACCGATTACTAAAGCGGAAAACGTCACCAAAGAAACTGCCTTAGAACAAAGCGCTGCTTTTGCCGCACAATTGAAAGAACTCGGAATCGCACAAGAAGAATTTGAAGCTTTACTGCAATCTCTTGGGCTTAATGGCGATGTAGATTTTGAATCCCTTTTGAAATCTCTAACACAAAACTTAAACCAGAATGGGGTCACGATAGGGGAAGATATAGATTCTCTATCTCAAAGTGAACTTTTAGCAAGACTTCAGAAACATGAAGGCGAGGCTATCAACCTTCTTAAAAAATCTGGATTGACAGATGAACAGGCTAAAAATTTAATCGATCATCTTAAAACAACTCCTACAACCACCATAGCGACCACTGCACAAAAGGAAGTCGATAAAAATCTTGAGCTTAATGTTAAAAAAGATATTCAGGCACAACAAGCTACTTCTTCTGAAAAGGAAACTTTAAAGCCCGTTGAGCAAGCTGAAAATTCTAAAAACACTGGACAACGTGATAAAGGAAATGAAACAGGGACCTATACTCAAGTAAAAGAAAATTCTCCAAAAACTGAAAAGAGTGATCGCACCAGTTCCCTTGATAAACTCCCTGATACTCCTAAAACCAGCGAAGCACCACGCATCTCCCCGCCTGAAGGCTCAGGAGATAAAGGAATTAAAGCCTCTAATTTCAATCAGCTTTTGAATGACAACAACGCCCAGGCAACCCTTGTCCAAACCGAGAGCGGGAAGGATGTGGGAAATTTTAAAGGGCTGGAGTCCGCTAAAGCAGGGCCAGACCTACAGGTGCAAGCTCCTACATCAGCCGCCGATAATGCCATAAAAGCAACTGAGGCAAATAAAGCAATTCTACCTGAGAAACTAATTGCTCGTGGAGCATCTGAAACAAAAATCATTAATCAGATAGTTAATAAATTAAACGTTCGCACGACCGGTGCTCAAAATGAAGTTCATGTAAAACTGGACCCTCCTTCATTGGGAACGGTTCGGCTAAATATCACAACGGTGGGTGACTCTGTTCGTACGGTCATCGTTGCTGAAAATCATGCGGTTAAACAAACGATTGAGAATAACTTTAATCAACTTCGCGATGCTATGAGTGATCAGGGTCTAAAAGTTGACAGTTTTTCTGTGACCGTCGGCGGTGAATCTGGAAACTCAAACCAAAATGG